>NZ_LNRB01000008.1:0-310852 GCF_001557945.1 Vibrio sp. CUB2
TCTGGCGCAGATATCATCGTGGAGCTGGGAAGCTAGTGCTCCCAACAAGGACTCCGAATACATTAGCGCAAACCAACTCCGTTATGACTTAATTGTAGTTGCAATAACGGGGCGGACCATACATTTTTTGTGCTTATTCGCAAGGCGGTGCTAGGTGAATCAAAGCCAATCCACCCAGTGACGTTTCGCGGTATTTCTTATTCATGTCCTTGCCCGTTTGGTACATGGTTTCAATCACCTTATCCAACGAGATCAAACATTTACTATTACGCTTTAATGCCATGCGAGAGGCATTGATCGCTTTCATTGCCCCCATCGCATTACGCTCAATACACGGTACTTGCACTAAGCCCCCAATTGGGTCACAAGTCATGCCTAGTGAGTGCTCCATAGCAATCTCAGCCGCAATACAAATTTGCTCATTGCTACCGCCACGCAGCGCGGTCAAGCCAGCTGCCGCCATGGAAGAAGACACGCCAACTTCGCCCTGACAACCCACTTCGGCACCCGAGATAGACGCATTGGTTTTGTACAAAATGCCAATCGCACCGGATACAGCAAGGAAGTCTTTAAGCTGTTTAGTATCGAGCTCTTTGATGAAGCGATGGTAGTACATCAATACCGCCGGAATCACACCCGCCGCACCATTAGTTGGCGACGTTACGACTTGTCCACCAGCCGCGTTTTCTTCACTCACAGCAAAAGCAAACAGGTTAATCCAATCCATGATTTCCATTGGATCGTTTTCGATTTCTGCATTTGCTTCAAGCTTTTTCAACAAGTTAGGCGCACGGCGGGTCACGTTCAAGCCACCATCCAAGATACCTTCTGTCTCGAAACCGCGCTCCATGCAACGCGTCATCACACGCCAGATCTGTTCTGCACGTTGATTGATGGCTTCCATATCCTGAAACGCTTGTTCGTTTTTCAGAATCATGCCGCCGAGGCTCATGCCGTTCTTCTCTGCTTGTGCCAACATTTCGTCCGCACTGGAGAATGGAAACTCAACTTCTACAGGAGCAGTCGCACTGCCATTTTGCAGTTCATCTGCCGTTGCGATAAAACCGCCACCGATAGAGTAGTAAGTTTCAAACCCAACCTGATTGCCGTGCGCATCTAAGGCAGTGATCGTCATACCATTCTCATGCAGAGGAAGGTTCTCTTCGTGGAACAACATATCCGTTTTGTAGTTGAATTCGATTTCATGACGGCCATCGACAGACATCATGCCCTCTTCAATCGCCTTGCGCATCGCTTTGTTCGCAGAAGCGATTTTGATGGTATCTGGTTTATTACCCAACAGACCCAAAATCGTTGCACGGTCAGTATGGTGACCAATCCCCGTTAACGAAAGTGAGCCGTATAAATCGACTTGAATACGAACCACTTTTGCCAAGTTCGATTCAATCAAACGAGTGAAGTGGTAACCCGCGATCATTGGACCATTGGTGTGAGAGCTTGAAGGGCCCACACCAATCTTGTAAATATCAAAGATGGACAGCATAAACTTACCTATTACGACAATGCAGCATAAAGCCAATCAGGGAGAACCATACAAGCGGCGATGGTCGCCACAGCGAACACCAACAGCCCGTAATGGCTTGCGGTTGGCTTTGCAAAAAGATGTTTTTGATTATTGATAAAAATTTGTTGCTCGGCAGTCACAGCGCCCCAACGACGGCTCACTAACACACCAAACAAAAGGAAGACGAACGTACCAATTGGCGCGAACCACGGCCAAGCCACGTCGAGATACATCGCAGTAAACACCGCAATCACACTCATGATACTGCCAACGATCACGCCTTTCTCATTGGCTTTCGCCCAGAATAAACCAAGCACGAATGAACCCAAACGGATACCAACAAAGATAGAAGTCAGACTAGCGATGGTTTTGAGTACCGATTCATTCGATACCGCCAGAAGAGCTGGCACTACCACCATAGCCGCAGCGAGCAAACTCATCTTTCTTGCCACTTTTTCGTAGTGCTCATCATCGGCACTTTTGCGAACGAAACGCTTGTAGATATCGAACGTCGCGACGGTCGCCATCGAGTTGTAGGTCGAATCCAAGGTCGACATTGCGGCCGCTGCCAATGCGGAAATGATCAAACCAACAACGATTGGGTTAGTGTGGTTGAATACAAAATCCAAAATCACTTCGTTGCTGTTTTCAAATGATTGATCTTGATAGAAAACACTCAAAAGAACACCGAGTACCGCGAAGAACAAGTACACGAAAAACGCACCGTAACCACACAACAGCATCGACTTCTGCGCCGTCTTTTCACATCTCGTCGCTAACGTGCGTTGGATGATCAGTTGGTTGGTGCCGTACACACTCAAATGCAAAAAGCTCACGGCAACCACGCCAGCCCAGAGTGTGGTATCCACGCCCAAATCAAAATCTAAGTTGATGATATTCAGGTGATCACGAGAAAGATAATCTGCCGCATTAATCTCTGTCATTAGAATGGCAAAGATAGCGATGCTGCCTGCCACCAATACTGCAGATTGCAACATATCGGTCCAGATCACCGTGGAAATCCCGCCCGCATAGGTATAGCAAGCGGTGAAAATACTAATGTAGATAATAGCTTCAGAAATACTGATAGGCAGAACTTGCACTAAGATCAGCGCCACGGCATACAAAATCACACCCGCAGAGATACATTGAACCACAATAAACACAATCGAGTTGATGGTTCTTGCATACACCCCAAAGCGGTGCTCAAGGTATTCATAAATCGAAGTCAGACCCAGCTTATAGAACACAGGTACAAAGAAAATAACAGTGAAAAAGATAACGATGGGATAGTTAAGGTGAATACTCATCGCTTCCATGCCAGAGCTATAAACCCAACCAGGCATCCCTACAAACGTCATCGCACTAATGTAAGTCGCAAGTATCGAAACCCCTGCCGTAAACCAGCCAAATTGCTTTCCACCGGTGGAAAAGTCGCCACCATTGCTGTAGCGCTTATTCACTAAATAGCTGATTAGTATGGTAATTGCTACATATAACGCAATCACCACAAAACTTGAGTACGTAACCATTTTAAGGTTTTCCTAATTCTGGGTAGCTAATTATTATGCCCAGATATTACTGTAAAAAGGCATTTTTAAACGACAATCCCACTGTAAGTGTGATTATTATCACCAATATAGGCGAAAATGTATTCAAAATCGCCAAAAACGCCGATTAGTGAGATCCTTGTCACTAAACTCACAAAGTGGGTACGCATTCATTTTAAAATTGATTTTGATCACGGATCTAATAACCTTAAAAAAACTATGATTCACCCCGACACGAAATCGAAGATGATCCAAATAAGATCGTGTTCATTAAGTTTGAATAGCAACAAATCCTAAGTGAAATAGAGGTTTATCGGTCATGAATGCCAAAAGACACATGAGCGAAGTTCCTATGATTCAAAGGGTAGCTGCCTATCTAGCGATACTGGTTGGTTACTTTTTCTATTGTTATAACTTTGTAATTATTGACTACGTACGCCCATACATCGTTGAAGCGTATGATGGTATTAGCCTGTCAGACACTGCCCAGTTCTATACATGGCAGTCGGTTGGTGCACTTATCGGTGCATTGAGCTGTGCTTGGTTCGCAACAAAATTTGGTAAGAAATCCACTCTTATTACCATCACAGCCCTAAACGGTGGCGCAACGATCATCAATATGATGTTCACCGACTACACAACATGGGCAGCAATGCGTTTCATCATTGGTTTGTCACTGGGTGGTTACTTCACCGTGGCAGTGAGCCTGATGATCGGCCTATTTACGCCAACGGTACGTGGTAAGTTGACGGCATTCGCGTCTTCTATGTTCTCTGTAGCACTGATGGTAATGGGTGCGTATGCAGCATTTATTGCAAGCATCGATGCACCATGGGAAAGCCTAATGCTTGTAGGTGGTATCCCACCATTGGCAGCCGCTGTTGTCATGATCTTTGTACTACCTAGCGACAGCAAAGTAATCGCTTACGGTGAAGAAGAGCAAGCAAAAGCAGAAGAATCAAATGCACCAGCGAAAAAAGGCTCTTGGGGCGAAATGCTAAGCAAGCCTTACCGTAAGATCACACTAACGTGTCTATTACTGGCTGGCCTTAACTTCTACGGTTTCCAATTCTTTGGTGGCTTCGTAACCACTTACCTACGTGATGTACGTATGTTCGACGGTGCAACCATCGGTCTCATCTTCTCTATCTCGGCATTTGGTTCACTGTTTGGTGCATGGTTCTGGGGTTGGGTAGCTGACAAATTCGGTCGTAAGGTGAACGCATTTGGCTTCATCCTAGCAGGCATCATGGTTTCAATCTTCTTTGTTGCACCTGGCGACATGGTGATTGGCGGCCTAAACATGCTGGCTCTACTTGGTCTGATTTACAACTTCGGTCTGTCTTCTTCAGCGGTATGGGGTGGTTACTTCTCAGAACTATTCCCAGCACATCTACGTAGCTACGGCGCGGCGCTATTCCACGGCGGTCGTATCCTAGGTATGTGGGCACCAATGGTACTTATCTTCATCCAAGAACGTACCGACCTACAAACCGCAATGTGGGGTTCACCAATCGTATGGATCCTTGCTGGTCTTCTATGGCTATCACTGCCAGAGACACTAAAAGGCGGCGTGTTCGATAAGAGCAAAAAAGCCGAAGCAGCAAAAGCGTAACTGAATTTCAAGAACTCCGGCTGGCTCCCCGGCCGGATGAAAAAACTTAATTTCGAGTCCTGTTCCCAAAGCCGACTCGACAGCAAATAAGAGAGTTTATTATGTCTAAATATCAAGAAGCGAAACGCGTTGTACGTGAATACTTCAGCGCAATGGAAAACGCAACTCACGAGAACGTGGCAGAAGTACTAAAAGCACACACTTCAGAAGATTACCTATGGCGTGGTGTTTACCCATTCCGTGAGCAACAAGGCGCTCAAGCAGCGGCTGACGTTTTCTGGGCTCCTTTGATGAAATCAATGACTCGCATGCAGCGTCGTCAAGACATCTTCATCGGTGGTGAGAACGAAGTAACATCAGGTGAAATCTGGGTAATGAGCATGGGTCACTTCATGGGTCTATTCGACGCTGAATACCTAGGCATGCGCCCAACTGGCAAAATCATGAACATCCGTTACGCAGAGTTTAACTGCGTTGAAAACGGCAAGATCACTAAGACTGGCCTATTCCTAGACCTTCTAGGTGCGATGGACCAAGCGGGTTGTTACCCACTACCACCATCAACAGGTAAGCACTTCGTATACCCTGGTCCTCGAAACCACGACGGTCTACTGTTCGAAGACGCAGCACCAGAAGAAGGCGTAGCAACACTAGCACTAGTGAACAAGATGGTTGATGACCTATCTGCACTAAACGACAGCGGCGCTATGGGTTGCCCACCAGAAGTTCTTGAGAAGAGCTGGTCTAAAGACATGATCTGGTACGGTCCATGTGGTATCGGTGCGTCTTACACAATCCCTCGTTACCAACAGCAGCACCAATTGCCGTTCCGTAACAACCTGAAAGACAAGAAGTTTAACGGCCACGTATGTCGTTTCGCAGAAGGTAACTTCTCTTGTTTCTTCGGCTGGCCAAACCTATCTAACACGCCAATCGGTGGTTTCCTAGGTATGACAGGTGGTGAAGTACGTGCAGACATGCAAGTGGTTGACGTTTACTACCGTGACGGCGACAAGCTATCTGAGAACTGGGTACTGATCGACCTTCCTTACTGGCTAAAACAGCAAGGTCTAGACGTGTTCGAGCGTACTCAACAGATCCTAAACCCTTCTCTATAAGAAGTCCTAGGGGCGGATTGTCAACCCGCCTTTATGTTGCCTGAATCCCCTCTCGGTTCAGGCGACATGCTCCCAACTCGTGCCTCAAGGATGGGGCACAACCTCAAGATAGAACCCTTATTCAAAACGGGCATGAACGCACGGTGGCTTTCTGCGCCCTGAATAATGAGATTGATGATGAAAAAGTCGACCCTTTCTGCAGTGATTTTAGCAGCGCTTACTTCTAGCTCAGCCTTTGCTGCACACACTTTTGTTAATGACGCTGGCGACAGCCTAACCATCGATGGCCGTTTCGATCTTCGCTACCAAGACCGTGGCGGTGATGACAACGGCGAATGGAACAGCGGCAGCTCACGTTTCGGTTTGAAAGGCCAAATGGGTCTGGATAACGGCTGGACTGGTTTCGGTCACGCGGAATGGGGCTACAACTCTGGCGCGAACGGCGACAACATTTACGACCGCTTGCTATACGCAGGTGTTGATCACGAAAAATATGGCAAGATTGCTGCGGGTACTAAGCAGTGGTCTACCTTCTACGACGTAGCATGGTACACCGATTTAGGTCGTGTATTCGGTACTCGTGGCTCAGGTGTTTACAACCTAGCTGACTGGGGTATCGCATCCGGTGCTGGTCGTGCAGAAAACTCAATTACGTACCGTAATTCAATCAGTGAAAAAGTGAGCTACGGCTTTACTTACCAAACCACGCGTGAAGATGTTGCTCTAGCAAGCAATGCGACAGCCTCACTGAAAAACGGCATGGGTGCGTCTATCACTTACAAACCCGTTGATGGCGTAACACTGGGTGCGGCTTACCATCAAAATGAAGTTGCTGATCTAGACGCAAGCGTGGTTGGCGTAGAAAACGGCGACAACATGCGCATCATGCTATTGGGCGCAAACTACAGCAACGGTGGCTTCTACGCGGGTGCGACTTTCCACGTTGGCGAAAACTGGGAAGCAGTGAGCCAAGGTGGTACAGACGTAATGTTCGATACCCTAGGTGGCGAAATCTACACTTACTACCACTTCGACAACGGCTTACGCCCAACGTTGAACTACAACTACATGGAAGATCGTGGTGACGAGACACAAGGCTACGAGCGTAACTTGCTGATCCCTGGTCTTGAATACCACTTCCAGAAGAACAAATTCCTAGTTTGGACTGAATACCAGTTCGACCTAGGTAAAGATCAGTACGATGGCAGCAAATTCGAAAACCGTGATGATCAATTCGCGGCAGGTATTCGCTACTACTTCTGATAACCACGAGATAAGTTATTCCGGTTACGTAACTTATTCGATTTAGTGGAAATGGGAAATAAGAGTAAGCCTTACCTTTTTTGGGTAAGGCTTTTTTCGTATGCAAAACATGAAATGTGACTTGGGTACTACCCAAATTGCGCCACCAAAGACAATCTAACCCTTTATTTACGTAAATCTTGCTTATTTCTCTTTATGACTACGTACCTATTTGTGTTAACCTAGTCACAGTTAAACTGACTTATGAATCAACTCACATGAATCCTGCAAAACAAACCGTAACATCGAAGGACGTTGCCAAACTGGCTGGCGTTTCTCAATCTACTGTATCGCGTGTGTTTGTTCCGGGCAGCTCAGTATCTGAAAAGACCAAGCAAAAGGTCTTCGAAGCCGCAAAAGCCCTAAACTACCGTCCAAACGCTTTTGCACGTAGCTTGACCACCAACGAATCTAAGTTGATCGGTTTGGTATTCCCTGATGCGGACTACCCTATCCACATGAAAACACTTCAATTGATTTCAAGTGAATTGCAGAAGCAAGGCTACTCAGCGGTGTTGATTCCATGGCAAGTCGATGATGAAGACAACCACTCAATCCCGAACATCTTCCAATACCGCGTAGATGGTGTCATTGCCGCTTCCGCTACCTTCAACAAATCACTGTATGAAGAGTGTGAAGAGTTCAATATCCCTATCGTTCAGTACGCGCGCGTCGTAGAAGGCACTAAGAGCAGTTACGTTATCAGTGACAACTACGAAGCTGGTCAACAAGCGGCACAACTGCTGCACGAAAGTGGGGTGAAAAACGCGGTTTACCTGACAGGTGAAGTGCCAACCTTTACTAACGACGAGCGTCAAAGTGGCTTCAGCTCTGAGTTTGAAGACTTAACGGGCAAGACGCCGCGCATCATTGAAGCGAGCTACGACTACGCAAGTTCGCTGGATAAAGTACGTGCTATGCTAGCCGATAAGAATCGTCCAGAAGCCGTGTTCTGTGCAACCGACAACCTTGCAATGGCGGTAATGGATATTGCACGTATTGAGTGTGGTATTCGTATCCCGCAAGATCTGAAAGTCATCGGCTTCGACAACATTCCACAAACAGAATGGTTGAGCTACCAACTGACCACTTTCCGCCAAGACTTCCGTCGTCTAGCGCGTGAGTGTGTGAAAATTATCGTTGATCAAATCAACAATAAAAACAGCAGCTTGGTGAAGATGATGGTGCCAGTCAAGTTGATAGAGCGCAGCACCACCAAAGCCTAATCTCAGAGAAGCCAACCCTAGCGGTTGGCTTTTTTATTCCCTCATTTCTTCTTTCTCTTGCCCCCCATCTTTTACTTCTACTTCTAAGATTTCGAGCCAATGGTTCATTTGGTGTTGTGGTTACTAATGAACCTCTGTATATTTATGGACCATTACAGTATGTGACCCAATTTCAAGAGACGCATTGCATCCATGGCTACCTTTCTCTATACGCGGCACTCGCCTAAAAACCGAGCTTACCCTGAGCAGCTCAACGCTTTGAGAGCCTTTGCTCCTGAAGCAATTCACCTTGAAGACAAGGTACGCGGCTGCACGCCACCAGCCGAGCGACAAGCCTTTCAACAACTCTTAACTACCGTGCAAACTGGCGACACCGTTGTACTTTGGTGGTTGACCGCCTTTGGCCGAGACTTCAGCCAAGCCCTTAGCACGATTCAAACTCTGCTTAACAAAGGCGTCACCCTAAAAACCGTTTGTGAACCACTGACCTTTGAACCTGGTTCCGTACAAACGCAAACCTTGCTTTCGCTGCTTTCTGGCTACGGACAAGTGCAAACGCAACATCGCTTGTTCGCCGCAGAACAAGGCCGAAAAGCACTTAAAGACGACCCACAGATGTGGAAGCAGAAATTCCGAGGTCGCCCTGCAGACAAAGCGAAGCATCAGCACATTGCGACTTTGCTTCTGGAAGGCAACACGCTACAAAGCGTCGCAGAACAATGCAAAGTCAGCCTATCGACGGTCAAACGTGTGAAAGCCAAACTGAATGAATTTGACGAGGAAGGGAGCCTGCGCCGCCGTGGCGATGGTGAAAAATCATGAGCCGACCGATTGAATTTAAAACCATCTTGCTGGCGTGTCTCATCATCAGTGTTGGTCAGCTCAGTATGGGCTTGGTGTTCCCATCCCTGCCTTGGATCGCCAAAGATTTCGACATTTCCCTCGACCAAGCTCAGCTGCTAGTCAGTGTTTACTTACTTGGTTTCGGTCCATCTCAGTTTATCTATGGCCCGGTATCCGATGCGTTAGGCCGTAAAAAGGTGCTGTTAGCTGGCTTGTTGATTGCCATGCTCGGTCTATTGATGATCATCTTCCTAAGCCACACTTTCACTGGCATGGTAGCAGGTCGTTTTCTGCAAGGTCTGGGAACAGGTTGTTGCGCGGTGTTAGCCCGAGCGTCTACTCGCGACCGCTTTAATGGTCCTGAGCTCCCTGTCGCTTTGTCCTACATTGCGATGGCTGCCTCTATCACACCGTTGGTTGCTCCTGTTATTGGTGGTTTCATTAACGCCCACTTCGGCTGGACTATGGTGTTTATCTCGCTGTTGGGTTACGTATTGTTGGCTTGGACCGTGATCGTATTTCGCTTCCAAGAAACCATCACACAAACCTCTGCGTTGCCATCACCGAAAAAGATGCTGCTGCAATATCGTGACCTACTGACTTCTCGTTACTTTATGAGCTTTGCCAGTATCGGTTGGCTTAACTTCAGCTTGATGATCACAACCGTTTCGGTAATGCCTTTTATCATGCAAAACCAAATAGGCATGACATCCGATCAATACGCGATGTGGGCACTGATTCCGGCGTTCGGCATGATTTGCGGCACCAGTATCTGTAACCGTGTGCGACCAATCATCGGCACAAAGAAGATGCTATTAGTCACGCCAATCCTGCATGTAAGTTCCGCAGCGTGGTTGTTCTTCTGCCCTGTTGAGCCGCTGTACTTAATGCTAGGCCAACTGTTGATGATTTTAGGCAATGCTATCGCTCTACCTTGTGCTCAAGCCATGGTAATGCAACCCTATAAGAAACAAGCAGGTGCAGCTGCGGCGATGTCGGGCGGCGGCCAAATGGTGGTGTCATCGATTGTGAGTATGGCATTGGTGCAGCTCGGATTAAGCCAAGCATGGCATCTGTCATTGGTGATTGTGGTCTTCGCGACCATTACACTAACCAACGTTCTGCGAGGCTTTGCCACTGAGCAACCTTCCGAGCAATAGAGTCCGGGCAATAGAAAGTAACAAGGAAGACAAATAACGATATGAAATCACTCAATCTTGCACAAGCACAGAAATTGGCTTTGCTCTCTCAAGGATTGCCACTAGCAAGCAATAAAGGCAGCGCCAAAGCAAAGACCTTAGCCGTTTTTGAACAACTGGGCTATGTGCAGATTGATACGATTTCTGTCGTTCAGCGCGCCCACCATCATACTTTGTGGAGCCGAAACCCAAGCTACCAACTTGAGCACCTAGACCAACTGGTGGCAGAAAAGAAAGTCTTCGAATATTGGTCTCATGCGGCGGCGTATTTACCTATGTCGCAATACCGTCATAGTTTACCTCGCAAAGCGGCGATCAAATCCGATCAGCAAAAGCATTGGTACAAAAAAGACCACGACTTGATGGCGTCTATCTTGAAGAGAATTGAGCAAGAAGGCCCATTGATGGCAAAGGATTTCGAATCCGCCAACCATAAGACCGATGGTTGGAACACCAAGCCAACCAAACGCGCTCTAGAGAACTTATACATGCAGGGCGATTTAATGATTAGCGAACGTCGCGGCTTCCAGAAAGTGTATGACCTAACCTCACATGTTCTGCCTCAAGACGTTGATACATCGATGCCAACCGAGCAAGAACACGCGCGATTCTTAGTCCTCAATTATCTTAGATCTCATGGGTTTGGCACTTTGCCTGAAATGGTTTACCTACTAAAAGGAGTTAAGAAGCAGGTACAACAAGCTCTGTCCGAATTGGTCGATTTGGGTGAGATTGAAGCCATTAGCATCAACAATTTAGCTTACTATGCCTGTAGCGATGCACTGAACTTGCTCGACAAACGGCTCAATCGCAAACGCGCTAAAATCCTTTCCCCATTTGATAACCTGCTTATCCAACGAAAACGCGCCAGTGCAATTTTCGACTTTGATTACTTGCTAGAGTGTTATGTTCCAGAGCCAAAACGCCAGTTCGGTTACTTTTGTCTGCCAATATTGTGGGATGGAAAACTGGTCGCGCGCGCCGACTGCAAAGTGGATAAAACCAGTTCAACACTAAACGTTCTTAATCTAGTTAACGAGCCTTCGCTCAAAGACAGAGAGGCGTTTTTCGTCGCCTTAGAAGAGGAGTTACACGCTTTCGCGCAGTTTAATCAGTGCCAAACGTTTGTGATTCAGAAAGTCGCGCAAAGGACGTAATGAAAAGAACAGTGCCCGAAGAATCAAAGAGCAAAGTGCTGAGAAACCAAACTGTTCTCTTCAAGCCCATGCACTCTGCATATCGATTCTGAATTACATCCGTCTCTCGCTATTCAAAGAGACAAGATATTTAGGTGATAGTGATCTTTAAGAACTTTGTAGGCTCACGAAAATCACGCCAACGGTGATCAAGCCAATCCCCATCCAGTTGACCATACTGAGCTTTTCTCCCAATAAAACCACACTGAATATCGCCACCAGCACCACGCTTAATTTGTCGATCGGCGCAACTTGAGAGGCTTGCCCCAATGACATCGCGCGGAAATAACACAGCCACGATGCACCTGTCGCTAAACCCGATAACACCAAGAACACCATGCCTTTGGTCGAGATCTCTCCGATGGCACTGAACTGTTTGGTCGCGTAAGCAATCAAACCAACCAAAACAAGAATCACGCAAGTACGAATAAAGTCGCCAAGTCAGAGTTGATGTTCGCCACACCAAGTTTGGTCAACACTGCGGTCATCGCCGCAAATACCGCCGACATGAGCGCCCAAAATAACCAAGAAGTTTGAAGCATTGTCTTTTCCTATTCATCCCTAAAAGCAAAAAAGGCGTTACAGAGTGTACTGCAACGCCATGTCTTGCTTCGATTAAATTCGACTTAAATCCAATCGAATCAGTATGTAACTAGAGCTTAAAAGTCTGCTGTCATACCAACATAGTAAGTACGCGGTGCTTCAACATAACCGATGTTTTCTAGCTCTCTTGATACACTTTCATCAGTTAAGTTAGTGATACCCGCACGAATACGTAGTGCGTCATTCACATGGTAAACCGTACCTAAATCCATCGTGGTGTAAGCGTCTTGCGTTAGCTGAGAATCAATCTTACGGTCACCACGGTAGCGTGCGCTCGCAAACAGATTCAAATCTTGAGTTGGGTACCAGTTTAGGCGAGCAAATGCAGAATGCTTGTAACGCTCATTCAGCTCTTCACCTGTCGACTTATCTTCGGTGTCTAGGTAAGTGTAGTTACCAGACATCGCCCATTGCTCATTGAACTGAATGCTACCCGTTAGCTCCACACCTTGGATAACGGCTTTCGATACGTTTTGGTAAGACTTGTACGGGTTAGACAGTTCACGATCGATTGGGTTGCCATTGTCATCAATACAGCTCATCACTGCACTCGACCAAGTACCGACTTCACAGAAGATGTCTGTCTGTTCGATTAGGTTTTCGATTTCGTTACGGAATACCGCGCCTTCTAAGTTCCAGTTACGACCGCTGTATAGCGCCGAGAACTCGTAGTTCACGCTGGTTTCTGCTTCCAGATCTTCGTTACCTACGATGTTACAGTTACCTTTACAGCTGCTCATCGAGAAGTCTGGGTGGTTTTGCGTCATGGTTGGTGCTTTAAACGCTTTACCCACACCACCTTTCAGTACCAAGTCGTCCGTTGTTTGGTGTACTAGGTACACACGCGGGCTGAACTCTTCACCGTAGTGCTCGTGCTTATCTAAACGACCACCAATCGTCGCCATTAGCGTATCGGTCATTTCCCATTGGTCTTGGATAAATACCGCCCCTTGGTAAGCTTCTGCTTTGTTACCCACGATGTGCTCTGGGTTAGTTAGCTCACTAGTTTGGTAGTCCACACCAAACGTCACAGTATGGCTTTCACCTAGGTAAGTCGTTGCTGACGCTTCAAAAATTTGTGTGAGTTCTTCAATTGAATCAGCACCATCGTTTGCCGCTTCAATGTTCTCTACGTTTTCACGTGAGTAACGAACTTGGGTATCACCCCAAGACCAAAAACCGGTGTGCGATAGCGCTTGGCTGTTACGTTTAACGCGAGACTCCGAGAACAGAACCGTCGTGCCACTTTCTGCTGCGGTATCACGCTCGTCGTCGCTGTAACCAAGGTCAAGGTCGATAAATTGATTGTCCGCCAAATGCCATGAAAGCGTACCGAACATCGCTAAACTATCGCGATCTTCAAGTGCAGTAACCTCTTCACGATCAATGCCGCCTTTCTCGCCAGAGTATAGCTGCCATGCATTACGACTCGTTTGAGAAACAGAGAAACGAGCAAATAGCGTGTCTTCAATCAGAGCGCCAGACGTCGTTAGACCCACAGTGTACTCTTGACCACCATTGCCATCGTTTGGCGTGGTGTTGTCTAGGCTGAGTTGCGAGCTCCAATCATTGCTTGGTGACTTAGTGATGATGTTGATCGTACCGCCCATACCGTCAGAGCCGTAAAGCGCCGACATAGGACCACGGATGATCTCTACTCGCTCAATTGAATCCATTGGGATCGCAGAAAGATCGAAGTCGTTACCACGTACGATCGCACTTGCCGAACTCATGCGACGGCCATTTACCATGATCAGTGTGTATTTCGAATCCATACCACGAATCGAGATTTGCTGACGACCTGCACGTGTGCTGTCGAAATCTGACTCCACACTGGTTGCGTTAGATACGATGTCCGCCAGCGTGATGCCTGGATCGTTTTCGATGTCTTCAGCGGTGATCACCGACATAGAAGCTGGAGCGTCTTTCAGCTCCATCTGGGTACGAGTTGCTGTTACAACAAGCTGCTCATCGGTTTCGATTGGCGTTGTATCAGCAAAGACGGAAAAAGAGGTACATAGTGCACCGATCACCACTGCTAATGGTTTTGGCGCAAACGGAGTCGTCTTCGACATGGTAAAAACCTATAAATTTTAATGGAACTTATAATGATAATGGTTCGCATTAAATAACCTTTATTTGACGAAGACAAGCAACCGAGCATTTGTAGGATTAATTACCACTATGTCGAAAATGAATAATAATATTCTTTACCATTCAGCCTCAGTTGAGCCATATATTTCCTTGAACAATGACTTGACCCAATTACACATCGGGTCGTTATGATAGCGCTTATGCCAGTATAAATAGACCGACTCACTGTCCATTCGAATCGCTTTTGGTACGGTTTTGGTGATCAATTTTCTTCCCTGACAAGCGTCTTGTGCAAACGGCGTTGGCAAGTGGAAAATCACATCCGTTTGCTCAGCAATCGCTGGTGCGGCATTAAAGTTTGAAAGCTGAACAGGAATCGATAATTGGCGTTTTTTATCCACCACGCCAAGCTCAACAAAACGGTGATAAATCGACAGGGTTTTGCCACCTTGAAGTGAGATTTGACCGAAGTTGCAATCGAGCAGCATCTCCACCGTCAGTTCCTCAACATGGGCAAGTGGATGAGTTTCGCTCATTAGGAATCGGTAGTCGCGATTGGCAATTTTCATGCGGTACAAATTCTGCTCAGAGCTAGGTGGCTCGGCGGTTGAGAGCACAAAATGTACATCCCCTGCGATCAGCGCATCGAAATGGCGTTTCGGGATGGAATCGATATCGACAATCATGTTCGGCGCTTCTTCACGGATGCGAGAAACAATTGGTGGCAGTAAGAAAATTACCTGTGGAACCAAGCCGTAAAAACGGATCGTACCGTTGCTCTTTTCTGGCACAAATGACTGGCCGTACATCAGCTTTTCTAGCCCAGTTAACACCGTGTTCAAATCTTGCTTGATCACTTCCGCTTTTGGGGTCAGTTCATAGCCGTGTGCAGTACGTACTAACAGCTCATCGTTGAACAAGTTTCTGAGTTTCTGTAAAGAGCGGCTCACCGATGGTTGGCTCATATTGAGCGATACCGCGGTGTTGGAAACATGCTTCTCTTCAAGTAGGTGTTTGAGAATAAACAATAAGTTCAAGTCGACTTGAGCTAAATTCATTTTTTGAATACTCACTATTCCGCTAATTCTGTTGCTGCATATAGACTATCTGCTAATGTGTCTGCAATCAATAATCATTCTTATTTGATTTTAATCAAATAAGTTATACCGCTTTACGACTAATCTCGCGCTCTATTTTTTAAAGCATTATTTGCTTTTAAGGCACTCTTGCGAGATTGCATCGCACCTTTTGGAAATCATTATGTTTGGTAAAACTTCTCTTCGCGTAGCAACGGGAGCTTTGCTGCTTGCATTTGCTCCTATGGGGGCAATGGCTAAAACCTACCAACACAGCTTGGGCACAGTAGACATTGATGGCGTACCACAACGCGTCGTTGTATTGGGCTACGGCAGTTTAGACTACATTGATGCTTTGGGCGTAACACCCGTCGGCATGCCAAAGACGCTACTGCCAAAGTCTCTAGAAAAATTCCAAATCGACTCGTTCGCAAATACGGGTAGCGTGAAAGAAGTGAACTTCGAGACGCTGTTTATGCTCAAGCCAGACTTAATCATCGCAGAAGGTCGCATGGCAGATATCTACAAAGATCTGAGCGACATCGCGCCAACTTATATGTTCCGTATCGACACTACCGACTACTGGAAAACAACCCAAGAACACTGGCGCACGCTGGGTGACATCTTCGACAAAGAAGAGCAAGCAGAGCAGTTGATTGAAGGTGTTCAAGAACAAATTAATCACCTACACGCAAAAGTAGAAGCTCAGCCACCACGCACACTGACCGTCTCAAACAGCGGTAACAGCTTGGCGATGTTTGGCACTAACAGTCGTTTCTCATTCGTGTATGAAGAAGCAGGTTTTGCAACGTCGACTTCTGAGAACGTGAAATCTGTACCACGTACTCACGGTAACTTGATTTCATTCGAATACATTGCTGATGCGCAACCTGAGGTACTGCTTATCCTTGACCGCGAGCAAGCAATTGGTCAGAGCAGCGGTAAAGCAAAACAGCTGTTCGACAACGATCTTGTCAAGTCCACACCAGCGGCGAAAAACAACCGCGTGCTGTTTATGGACCCAGCGGCTTGGTACTTAACCGCAGGTGGTTACCAATCGACGCAAACCATGATTAAAGAGCTGAACCAAGTCATTGCTAACTAACAAATTCGGTTCAATCTCACTCTAATCGATGACCTTTCCCACTTCACGGTGCGAAAGGTCATTGTTGTTTTTATCACCCTATAAATACACCATGAAATTACATCATATCTTGGCTTTTTTATTGCTCGTCGTACTCGCCTGCGCCTCTTTGCTGGTTGGGGTGGCGAACGTTTCTCTCTCGCAGATTTTGGCCGGTGACAGCCACAGTTTGAACATCTTGCTGGTTAGTCGATTACCTCGCTTGTTGGCCATCGTCTTAGCTGGGGCAGGCTTGAGTATCGCTGGTTTGATCATGCAGCAGATCGTGCAAAACCGCTTTGCTGCCCCATCCACCACGGGTACGGTCGATTGGGCGATGTTCGGCTACATCGTCGCGCTGATTCTGTTTGCAGACATGAGCAGTTGGGTACACCTGATCACCATCTTCGCGTTCTCTGTGATTGGTACGGTGATCTTCGTGCGCTTCTTACAACGTTTGAAGTTTAAGAACACCGTGCTCGTCCCACTGATAGGCATCATGTACGGCAACGTGGTTTCATCCATGACCACTTTTATTGCCTACAAATACGACCTAGTACAGACCCTTGGTTCATGGACGGTGGCTAACTTCGCATCGGTATTGCGTGGTAACTACGAGTTCTTGTATCTCGCTCTGCCAGTCTCGGTTCTGGCTTACGCTTACGCCAACCGCTTTAGTGCGGCGAGTGTGGGCGAGAGCTTCGCAAAAAACATTGGTTTGAACTACCAGCGCATTGTTTTGGTCGGTGTCATCCTTGTCGCTGTGCTGTCGTCATCGGTAGTGATGATCGTTGGTATGATTCCGTTTCTCGGACTTATCGTGCCAAACCTTGTCTCACTGTTCATTGGTGACAACATGCGTCGCAACTTACCTTGGACCGCATATGCAGGTGTGATTTTGGTGCTTACTTGCGACATCCTCGGTCGTCTTATCATCTTCCCTTACGAGATTCCAATTTCGATGATCATCAGCATCTTGGGTGGCTCAATCTTCATTTACCTAGTTCTGAGAGACAAATCGAATGCGTGATTCTATGAAAGTAACGCTGCTGGCAATTGCGGCGGTTTTGATTTGTGCGGTGTTCATTGGCAAGGGCTTAACTCCAGATAACTACCAGTTCTTCTTGTCACGTCGCATCCCGAAAGTGCTGGCGATTGTCTTGGCAGCGATGGCGATTTCGTCGTCGTCACTGATTTTCCAGACCATCACCAACAACCGAATCCTCACCCCTTCGATTCTGGGTTTTGATTCCATGTACGTGATGATTCAAGTGCTGCTCGTAGTAATGTTTGGCGGCTTGAGTGCTTTGGTCATCAACAGCAAGCTCAACTTCGTGTTGTCGACTGGCATCATGATTGTGTGTGCGATGACTTTGTTCAGCTTCTACTTCCGTGGTCGTCAGCGCAACATCTTCACCTTGTTGTTGATTGGTATCGTACTGAGCAGCTTGTTCAATAGCGTCACCGGCTTCTTCACTATGATCACCGACCCAGATGAGTTCACCTTCATCCAAAGTTCGATGTTCGCCAGCTTCAACAACATCAACAGTGAATTGGTGTACTGGTGTGTGGCTCCGATGCTGCTATGTGGCGCGTACCTAATGCGTATTGCCCACAAATTGGACGTAATGTGGCTTGGCGTCGATAACGCGAAAAGCCTAGGTGTGGATACCCACAAACTGACCATGCAAGTCATGTTCATCATCACTTTGATGGTGTCTATCTCGACCGCATTGATTGGTCCAATTCTGTTCTTTGGCTTGATTGTTGTGGCTCTGGCTCGCCAAATCTTCACTGGCTATCAGCATCGCTTATTGATTGTCGCAAGCTCAGTACTGTCAGTTGTGCTGCTGTCCGGCGGTCAATGGGTGGTTGAAAACCTGTTCGATTTCGACACCACCATCAGCGTTATCATCAACTTTATCGGCGGCGGCTACTTCTTGCTTCTGCTTATGAAAAACAAATTCGATTAAGGGTTTATCACATGATCCGTATTCAAGGTCTTAGCAAAAAATACAACGAAAAATACGTGGTAAAAAACGCCGATGCCCTTTTTCCACTTGGTAAAGTAACCAGCATTATTGGTCCCAACGGTGCGGGTAAAAGTACCTTGCTGTCGATGGCGAGCCGACTAACAGAAAGCGATGCTGGTAGCGTCGTGATTGGTGATAAGCCGCTTGACCAATGGAATACCGAAGACTTGGCAAAGCGCCTATCAGTGCTGCGCCAATCGAACAACATCAACATGCGCTTTACGGTGCGTGACTTGGTGGCGTTTGGCCGCTTCCCATACTCGCAAGGTCGTCTAACAGAAGAAGATCACCGCATCATTGATGAATCGATGCAGCATCTGGAAATCGACCATTTGAAAGATCGCTTTATCGACCAACTGTCTGGCGGTCAGCGCCAAATGGCGTTTATTGCTATGGTGGTGGCGCAAGATACCGACTACATCTTCTTGGATGAGCCGCTGAATAACCTCGACATCAAGCACTCCGTCGACATCATGAGTACGCTACGTAAGCTTGCGGAAATGAAGAACAAAGCCGTAGTGATCGTGATTCACGACATAAACTTTGCGTCTTGTTACTCTGACCATATCGTGGCGATGAAACTTGGTGAAGTCATTAAAGCGGGCTTGGTTGAAGAAGTGATTGATGCCGAAGTGCTGAGCGATATTTACGAGATTCCATTTATCGTGCAAGAGATTAACGGCAACCGTATTTCGTTGTACTACCGACGTTAACGTAACCAATCTGATTCCAAAGGCGGCCTCGTGTCGCCTTTTTTAATTTTGGTCAATGAAGAAGCGCTAAACACGGAAAAGCGGTGTGTCTCGGCGGCAATAATGATACTGTACTGAACAGTTTTATTTAGGTTGATTTAGTTATGCGCGCATCTACTGAAAAGAAAAGAACTCGAATCATCGAAGTGGCAACCGAACTGTTTATTGAACAGGGTTACAAGGACACGTCACTCGATCAAATCGTTGCAATTTGTGGTGGTTCAAAACAGACCCTGTATCGTTACTTTTCCAACAAAGAAGGGTTGTTTGTTGAAGTGCTCGCGCACAACACCAAGATCAGCCTAGAGTCCGTTTTCCAACTTGCCGATAAACAGAATGAACCACTCAGAGAAACCTTAGAAGACTTCGCGAAGAAGTATCTACGAGGTATTTGCTCTAACCCAATCCTATCGCTTTATCGCATCATCTCTGCTGATTTTAATAAACATGACTCGGTTCCAAATCAGTTTTGGCAAACTGGGCCGCAGCGCATTCACCAGTACTTAATTGAGTTTCTAAAAACCGACACCATCAGCCAGCAACTTAACATTGACGATGCTGATTTAGCCTGCGGTCAACTACTCGCGCTGATCAAAATGGATTACCAGAACATGGCACTGATGGGCTTTGATTTCTTAAGCGATGAGGAATTGGATTCGCACACCCAAAAAGCCGTGGCGGCATTCCTTAAGCTTTATCAGCGATAAGAACCTCAAAACTAAAAAAACAAAGGGAGCACATTGGCTCCCTTTGTTTTTTTACGGCTTAGCTACCGAGTTGTTTGGCTGGCAATTTGCTCTGTTTACATAACCTCAGTGCGCTTCTTGTTTTGCGGCTAGCTTCTTACCAATCAACAAGATTGGCGCAAGAGCAAAAATAGAGACAATAAACATCACCAACGAATTGCTCAGTGCTAATGTCGTAGCTTGCTCTTTCACAACCGCACTAATTTGGCTCATCCCAAGTGCCGGATTAGGTAAGCGACCATGAGTCAGAATCGCACTGCTCAATGCCTGTTCATACGCCGCAAACACATGGTTTGAACCGTCCAGAGTGCGACCGATTTCGCCCGAGGCTTGCGCGCTGTGGCTTTGAATCACACGAGAGAAAAACGCCCCGCCAATCACTCCGCCCATGGTTCGGAACAAATAGAAGTTAGCAATACCTTCTAATCGCTGTCCTACTTGGAAGTACATAAGCACCGCAATCGTCACCGACACATTCAACAAGCCAACACCAAAACCGCGCAGCAGCATTGGGATGGGTAGTGACTCTGTGCCAACAAAGCTTGGCAGTTGGCTGAACTCGTGCACCGACAGCAGAATCATCAGCACACCAAAAGGCACCACTGCATCCGCTAAAGGGCGGCGGAAGTAATACACCAATACACTTACCAGCATGCCGACCAACATGGCGTAAAACGACGGTAATTGTGCATAACCCGCATTGAGGCTGTTGTAGTGCATCGCCATTTTTAGGAAGTTGGCAAACAGCACTGTACTTGCCATCACGGCAAAGCCCGCAAGAAAGGCGTTATACATAAACACGTTGGTCTTTAACTTACCGTGCAATTGCATCGACGCAGTATCCAATTGGCGCGTTTTCACCAACTGATACACCGCCAACAAAGCTAGTGCCGCAGCCACTGAAGAAGCCTGTACAAACCAGTCTGAATCCAACCAGTTGTAGTAGCTGCCACGCATCAGTAGGAACACCACCAAACTCATCGTTAACGCGAGTACAAGGTACACCGAACCTGAAGACTTTGGCTTAGTTTCAATCTCAATCGCCTGAGGCCTATACACGCCGATCATCACTAGAGCTGAAAAGTACAACCAAGCCGAGGCAACGTTCAAAAACGACCAATCAAACACTTCGACAATCTCAGCCACCAACCACGGATAAGCGCCCATTGGTAACAGTGTTGAGAAGATCAGTGTCAGCGCAATAATCGCAGGCAACCAACGCTGCTCAAAGGTATTGAGTAGATAAAGATTCACCACCACCAATAACATGCTCATGAAAAAGCCGCTTACTAGCCAAGTTAGCGTAAACAACAAAGCATGCTGACCAGTCCAATAGAGCACAAGGTTCGTTCCCAAACCCACCAGCAATGCAGAATGCAATGGCAGTGACGTACCAAGCTTACGCACCAAGATAGGGGTAAACATAAACCCCAACACTTGAGTAATCATAAA
Organism: Vibrio sp. CUB2; assembly: GCF_001557945.1. Taxonomy (NCBI): domain Bacteria; kingdom Pseudomonadati; phylum Pseudomonadota; class Gammaproteobacteria; order Vibrionales; family Vibrionaceae; genus Vibrio; species Vibrio sp. CUB2. Next base: position 21,454 of record NZ_LNRB01000008.1, read on the forward strand.
GCCGATTTTCACTAACTCGACTTCATCTGCGGACAAACCGGATGTGGCTGCCATCTCGTGGGACAACTCGGTAAACATCACCGAATTGATTCCAAAAGCCGCAATGGCGAACAGCGCAAAAATCAGCAATGGTGAACGTGTTTTCATGGCGATTAACCTTGCGTTGCGGTCTCAATCGACACTTCAGCCGACAAGCCAGGATAGATGCGCTGTTTAAGCTCTTGTGGGATATCCAACTCGATACGCACTGGCACACGCTGTACTACTTTCACAAAATTACCGGTCGCATTTTGCGGTGGCAATAAACTAAACTGCGCGCCTGTTGCAGGGGTGATAGAAGATACACGACCATGCAACGGATGATCGGGGAACATGTCTAACACCACTTCTACATCTTGCCCTTGTGCGACGTTCTCTAGTTGAGTTTCTTTGAAGTTTGCCTCAATCCAAACGTAATCCGGCACCATCACAATCAAACCCATGCCCGGTTGAACAAACTTACCGACTTGCACTTGTCTGTCTGCCACATAACCATCAAATGGCGCTCGAACGATGGTTCGCTCAAGGGCGATATTCACCAATCTCAGGTTCGCTTCGGCTTGCTTACGTTGCGCGGTTAGCTGCATCTTTTCTGTTACTAGCGCATCGAGCTGCTTCTGTTCAGCGGCTAGTGCTAGCTTGGCAGTTTCAAGATTGCTGCTCGCTTCAATAGAACGCGTTCTTTGCGCTTCAAATTGGTTCTTGCTCACCGACTGCTTTTGTACCAAGCGTGAAAGACGTTTGAACTCCGCCGCTTGATGTTCCGCGTTCGCACTTGCACTGTGAATGCCCTGCTTCGCCTGCTCAATCTTTACCAACTGCATTTCGGTTTTGGTTTGGTTTGCGGTCAGCGCAGCTTTTGCGACATCTAACGCTGACTTCGCGATTTCTTGGTTGGCAACGAAGTCTTCATCATCAATCGAAAACAGTGGCGCACCTTTGCTGACCCACTGGTTATCTTCGACAAAAAGTTGGCTTACCTGCCCACCGACTTCCGGAGAAATCGCCGTCACATCCGAGTGAACATAAGCGTTATCAGTGGTCACCGTATTTGGTTGGTATAACGCACAACCTGCAGCGACTAACGAACCAATAACAAGCGACAACGCAATGACTTTCTTCTTCATTTTTGAAACCCAACTTAATGATTTTTACAAACTGTACTGTACCGTACAGTTTTAGTAAAGATACATTTGATCATTGATAAGAAGAAAAGATCCATCTCACTGATTTTTATCGATCTTATTTGATGGCCACTTTTGGATGAAAGAGGAGGAGTTGGAGGGCTATCGCGAGAAAAACAAAAAAGGCGACACCGAGGTCGCCTTTTGATTATGAAGAAATGCTTCGAGATTGAAGCCGGTGAATCACGCTTATTGTTGCGCTACCGTCGCTTGTGGTTTGGTTGAGCTTGTGTAATCGAAGTCAAACACAATGCCATCTTTGGTTACGTCCAAAGCCATACCACCGATAAGCTCACCTTGCAGGCTCATCTTCACGTCTTCCGGCACTGGCTCGCCAGACACTTCCGATGCTGTTTCAATCACTTCCAGTACGCGGTCTGAGTCCATAGTGAAGCTCAATAGACCATTGGCCGTTAGCGGCTGAGCCATGACTTTCTCACTTGCTGCCGCTGCTGCCTCACCACTATAAAGCGTTAGGTGGCTGCCGTTTAGACGAGCAAATACATCCATTGGTTTACCCGCGTATGGTTCAAGCAGACCACCGATGTTCACTGGTTGGTTATCCGGTTGGATTTGAATCTGTGCCAACTCTGGCATGAACATTTGTGCCGTTTGCAGCAGCATGTTTGGATCGTCCGCTGAGATAGAGAAGATCGCATCCAGCTGACCTAGCTCAGGTCCGTATTGGCCATTCATGTTCACATCAAGACCGAACATTTCCATGCTCAAACCTTTCAGGCCATTTGCCATACCCGCGCCCATGCTAATCGCCGGAGCTGGGTTTTGGCCACGCATGTCATTTTGCGCTTGCGCTAGGATTGAACACTGGTACTCAGGGGTTGTTAAATCTGTCCAGATCTTACCAATCGCCGGAGCCAACGTTGCAACGTCTAGACCTAATGCCACACTAAACATGCTCTGCTCACCATTTGATTCCGCCAAGACACCGCGCACTGATTGTAATGCTTCAAGAATCACTTGGTTTTTCGATTCAACAACAAAGCTGCCGTTGATGCGAGCTTTATCGTCACCCGCACTGTACTCGGCAAACGCGACCATTTGCGGCCAGTTTTCAGCGATTTGAGTGAACTCAGTGTGACACGCAGGAGAACGCAGTTGCTCTAGCGTTGGGTCAGAGTCGGCCATCTTCAGTTGGCGCGCCATTCTGTTGCCATCAAGTGTCGTTAGACCTTTAATGATTTCGCGGATGTCGAAAATACCGAATGAGTTGTTGCTCGCACCGTATTTAGTTTGTACCGCTTCAAGGCGGCCAGAATCGACAATGCTGCTCTTCGGAGATTCAAGACCAAAAGCCAGTTTAAGTGGGTTCTCAACACCAAGTTCAGGAATGTCGAAAGTTACGGTCAGCACGTTGTTAACCACTGCCACTGCCAGACCAATACCCAATTGTGGGTCTTGCGAATCTGTTAGCTCGTAGCGGCGGAACTCAACCGTATCTAACTTAACAAATTCGTGTTGAATGCCAGCAAGTTGCTCTTGCTCATCCAAGGTTTTCCATAGTGCCGCAGGGTTCTCTAGCTGTACCTTGTAAACAGGAACAAGGCCTAGGGTGTACATAATTGGGCTCACCATATCGCCCGTACCCAAGAAGGCTTTTAAGCTCTCAGGAGAAGACGCCGCTGCCATGTACGCATCCAAGAAGTTAACCGCAAACTCTAAACCAGGAGTCAGATCTTCTTCTGCGAACAGTTCTCCCATTGGTGGCTGCTGCGACGTGCCGAATGCGTTCATGTATTCGTAGTGATTAAAAGGTTCCGTTTGGTAGGTAATCAACAAGGTATCCGCTGGAACTTGGGAAAGTAGCGAGGTTGAAGATTCACCTTGGGCAAGGTTATTTTGGTACACATACGCGGCACCACCTGCTGCTGCGACCACTGCAGTAGCTAATAATAGTTTTTTCACGACCAACTCCGTTGTCTTAGTTTTATTTCCTCAAACCAACAGATTGGTTTGAGTGAGCATTAAGCCCCGAATAAATGCTTAGGAAGGATGACAATTTTCGGCATTTATTCATCTGCAATGCCATGATAAACGGCCTAACAGAGTTATCAATTTGCTGAATGCCAATTTCTTAAGATATCCAACATTTATAAGATGAACCGTGAAGTGGGTTAAATTGCGCGACCACACTATTAGCAAGTCACTCAATAAAATTTCATAAATGCTATACCCTATCGGCCAAAATCCACGCAATATTAAATCCAATTACCGATTTTTCTCTATTGTCTGAAAACAGCTCACGACCTGACATTTTCGTCGATTCCTCCTCTAGAAGACGGTCGTACTTTTACTTAAAGTCAGAGCTATCAATAACGAATGTTGAACGTCTATCGCGCCATTAATCACCATGAAAGATCAGCTGACTATCTCTATTTCCAACATCAATGGCTCTAAGCATTGGTACTTCAGCAAAGCCATGCAGCGCAACTTTAAAACGGGCTTGGTGGCATTTATTTTGGGATTAACCGCAACCGCTATCTTGATCAATCATCTTTACTCTCAGGTCGATGACGCCGTACTTGAGCAAGCAAAGTTAACCGAGCAATCGCGCAGTATGGGTCAGGAGTTAAGTGAGCTAAAGGCTCTGAAATCAGAGCTTGAGAATGACCTCTCAGAGCGAGAAGAACGCGTTCAATTGGTCTCGGAGCGTTTAGGTGAATTGGAGAAAGTGCTCGGTGTCGCCAACGAATCCAACACTGAAAGTTTGGATGCGCGCTTTGATACTGCAGCTATCACGTCTAATGTTCGAATGGTAATGCTCAACCAGATCCCAAACGGCTCTCCAGTCGGTAAAGCACGGCTTTCATCAGGGTTTGGCAAGCGCGTTCATCCGGTTACCAAAAAAACAAAAATGCACCGAGGATTAGATTTTGCGGTTAACACTGGTACCAAAGTGTATGCCTCTGCTGATGGCGTAATAGAGACCACACGCCGAAGTAGCAAAGGGTATGGAAACTTATTGCGTATACAGCATTCCTTTGGCTTTTCGAGCGCTTATGCCCACTTGAAAGAGTTCAAAGTCAAAACCGGTGAGTTCGTCAAAAAAGGCCAGCTCATCGCCATTTCTGGTAACACCGGGCTCTCTTCTGGTCCTCACCTTCATTATGAAGTGAGATTTATTGGAAGAGCCGTAAACCCAAGGCCATTCGTGGATTGGAACCTCAATAATTTTGAAGACATCTTTACCAAGGAGCGAAGAATACGATGGGAATCTTTAATCAAAACCGTGGAACAACGAGTGGCTCATCAGCTTCAACTCTCATCGCCAAAGGCTGTTCTGTTAGCGGAGAGCTCAAAGTAGAAAGCGATATTCAGGTTGATGGCATCATCGAAGGCCAATTGCACGTAGAGGGCACATTGGTCGTCGCAGAGAGTGGCCGTGTTAAAGGCGACATCTACGCCAAACAACTGATCGTCAATGGCCTGCTTGATGGTAACTGCCATGCAGAGCACATCCAAGTGTTAGCAAAAGGCCGTGTCAGTGGCAAAATCTGGAGTAACAACCTGAGTATCGAAGCGGGCGGTAAGTTCTTCGGAGAGGCTGCAGAACTACCAGAAAAAGAAGTGGTGACGCTAAAAGACAAGTCCACTGAAACCAATAAAACGGACAAGTCACAAGCTCGCAAAAGCGCGTAATTAAGAATATCAAAAAGGGCACTGACTGTGCCCTTTTGAGTTGTTGCGATTCGTACGTTAAACCAAATTAGAATTCGTAGAACAAGCGAACACGTGCGCCGAAATCGTCTTCTTCTTTAAACGCTTCGCTTGGTGAGTTCGCGCTAAGATCGTTGGTAACGGTTGTGAAGTAAGAACCCAGTAGCACTGAGAAGTTCTCTACCTCTAGCACGTCCGTGAACTCGTAAGAAGCGTAAAGCGTCGATACCTTCACATCGCCTTCTGCCCAGTCTTTGATCTCTTTGTTTTCGTATTCGTTCAGCGCGTAAACGTAACCAATACCTAGCCCTTTCCACAGTGCGTTAACCCCTGTCGAGAAGTTGTTTTCGTCAACCGCATCTAAGTAAGCCACGTTTGCATTCACCGACCAATCACCGCTGGTCCAGTTACCTGTTAAGCCGTAACCAGTACGGTCAGAAATATCAACACCTTGGTCGGTCACCACCGCATCAGAAACGAGGTTGGTTTCCATCGAGGCTGCTAGGCTGAAATCACCCATTTGGTAAGCAACAACAGGGCGTACTAAGAAGGAGTCTTTGCTGCTTGTAATGGCTTGACCATGGTATGTTCCGCCATCGGTACCTTCATGGAAAAGATCCGAACGGTCACCAATCATGGTGCTCAGTTCCAGATAAAGATTGCCGAAGCTTTGGCTGTACATCAGCTGACCATCAGATCCGCGGCCGCGCGCTTCTTTCATCTGATAGGTGTAAGCCGAGCCATCAGTGTAAAGCTCGTTAGAGGTATCACCTGAGTACTCTAGGAACACATCCAAACCAACAGGGAACATATCATAAGCTTCAAAACGACCCGCTTTGATTGCCCAACTGTCTTTCTTACCGAACTCGAAGTATGCGTCATCAAGATTTACGTCGCCCGTGCTTTCAAACAAAGGCTGCGCTTTCACGCCAACGTAGTGACCGTTGCTTGTGAATTTCTCACCGGCAAACTCGATCAGTACACGACCATCTTGGTTGAATTCTTGATCGCCAGAATCATTAGACTCACGATCTTGGTAGTTGAAGTTCAATTCAACGTCGCCGCCGATAGAAAAGTTACCGTCTTCGTTGTCGATAATGCTGATGCCCGCATTTGCCGATAGTGCCGTGCATACGCCGATGGCGCTCAGAGATAGTTTCAGTGCTTTGTTCATGTTAAACCCTATATGTATTAGATTTTATTGTGTAAATGTGCTGATTTTAGAGACAGAAAGCCCCGCCCCTTCTTATTAAAAAAGAAAGACTTAGTAAGATTTATTGTTGTTATTTGAGTATCCCCTAACCGTCGAAAATCTCGAGGTTAGGAAAATTTGGAATATTGAGAATTAAGCAGATTGCTGCGCGACCAGCTCCACCGCTTCACGCGTTAGCTGAGCCAGTTCTTCCCACTTGCCCGCTTCGATAAGTGTTTTGTCGACCATCCACGTGCCACCGCACGCTAGCACTCGCGGTACGGCAAGGTAGTCTTTAATGTTCGAAGGATTGATACCGCCAGTTGGCATGATTTCCACATCACCATAAGGAGCCAACAGTGCTTTCACCATATTGACGCCACCAGATGCTTCTGCTGGGAAGAACTTCAATATTGTCAGTCCCACTTCTAACGCCGCTTCAACTGCACTTGGGTTGTTCACACCAGGTACAATATCAATGCCAATCTCTTGGCAAGCTTTAACGGTGTTAGGGTTAAATCCCGGAGAAACCACAAAGGTTGCCCCCGCTTCTTTAGCTGCAGTAGCTTGTTCACGATTGAGCACTGTGCCTGCCCCAATCAGCATGTCTGGCTGCGCCTCACGCAATAGACGAATGGCCTCGACAGCGGCATCGGAGCGAAACGTGATTTCGGCTGCTGGCAGACCGTTTTCTGCCAAAACTTTACCCAGTGGGACGATGTCTTCCGCGCGATCAATGGCGATCACTGGGATCACTTTTAACGCTTTCAATTGAGCTTTTAAATTCGACATGTTGTTTCCTGTAAATCTATTTCTTGAACTGGGCAATCGCCGCATCGGTTGCCGCTTGTGGGATGATGGCGCCTTTGTGCTGAATAACGGTGCCTGCAAGGGTATTACCATTCATGCACGCTTGTTTGATGTAGCCGCCCGACAAGTAAGTCGCGAGGAAGCCACCGTTAAATGAATCGCCTGCCGATGTAGTATCGATAACATTGTCTATGGGCGTTGTTGCCACAGAGTAAGGCTTAGATGCATTTGAATCCGCAACTAAACAACCTTCTGCACCGAGCTTAACCACCACATTTTTCACTCCTTGCATCTGCAAGCGCGTGATTGTGTCGTGCGCCGTTGCATCACCCCAAATAAGCTGCTCATCATCGAAAGTGACCAAAGCCAAATCTGTGGTTTGATACATGGCTTGGTAGCATGTTTGAACGGTCTTCATTTGGTCTTGCGGCCAAAGTGCTCGGCGGAAGTTACTATCAAAAGCAATCTCAACACCCGTAGCTCGCAAACGACTCAAAAGCGCAAGCAGTTGGATACGATCTTGCTCAGGCAGAATCGCTAAGCTAATACCACTAACAAACACCATATCAACTTGCTTGAGTGACTCCGCCACACGTTCAAACTCAGCGTGTTGCAGCAAGTAGCGCGCTGCCGATTGATTACGCCAGTAAAGAAAAGTGCGCTCGCCTTGGTCATCCAACTGAATCAGATATAGGCCCGGCGTGCGCGTTTCGTGTCTCAAGACTAGCTCCGTAGCCACACCTTCTTGTTGCCAACGCGCCACCATGCCGTCACTCAGTGGATCTGTCCCCATGGCAGTGACGTATTGCACCTGCACTTGCGGTGATGCCTCTAAGGCTTGGCTGCAACGGCTGAGGTAAACCGCCGCGTTAAGGGTGTCGCCACCAAACGTCTGCTGCATGTCGCCAAACGGCTTGCCGTTCAACTCGATCATGCATTCGCCAAGTATTGCGATTGTCTTCATAACAGTTCTTTTAAGCATGCTGAAGAGACCTGTCGTAAATGGACACGACAGATCTACATAGAGAGAAGAAAGGGATTATTTATTATCGATGCGTACAAACATCATGGTCATTGCGAATGACAGCGTGAACACGCCAATCACACCCAATACCGCTTGAACAAAGTTCTGAGTACCACTTGCCAAGTAAGCAGGCAGGCTGAATACCGAAGATAGGATGTAGCTTGTTAGGTGAGTATCGATAGTCACTGAAATCGCGCCTACGATACCCGTTGCCAAGCTCGCCATGAATAGTGCTTTAGTGTACTTAGTCAGTACGCCGAATAGTGCTGGCTCTGTGATGCCAAGGATTGCGGTCACACCCGAGCTTACGGTTACTGAAGATTGCTCTTTGCTTGCGTATTTACGTTGCTTGTACCAAATCGCCATCGTCGCGCCTGCAATACCTAGGTTACCCAGACACATAATTGGCATCAGCAAATCTTTTCCGTACAGCGCGAAGTTGTTCAAGCTGATTGGCGTCATGCTGTGGTGAATACCAAACACAATGGTAATTGGACGAGTTAGACCAAACACAAAGCCCGTCAGCGTTGGTGAGATCTCTAATAATGAGCTCACTACCCAACCTGCGCCGTTACTTAGCCACATCCCCGCAGGGGCTACAACAGAAAGTACGAGAGTCGACGTCACAGTGAAAGCAAGTAGCGGCGTGAATACTGGTTTGGCAGAAGCAGGAACTAACTTATCTACCATAGGGGTGATTTTAGACAGAACCCAAACCGCTAGAATCGCAGGTACGATCGCGCCGCCGTAGTTAAGCAGCTCAATTGGAATCACACCAAATACGTTCAATTCCGGTGCATTGCCAGCTTCAGAAAGAATGGTCGCTTTTTCCAATAGTTTTGGCGACATCATCGCCGCAGCCACTGCTAACGCAATGTATTCGTTCACTTTAAACACTTTCGCCGCAGAGAAAGAGACCAACATAGGTAGGAAGAAGAACACCGCGAGAGAAATCGAACGGAAGAAGAAAACGGTATCTGAGCTTTCTGAAATCACGTTGGTCGCAATTAAGCCCGATAGCAGCCCCATCAACATGCCCGAACCCGCAATCGCCGGTACGACAGGGCCAAAGATGCCCGCCACCACGCGCATTGCGTTTTGGAATAGCTTGCCTTTCTCTTGCTCGATTTCTGCATCTTCTGGTGCTGCACTTGCTCCGGACAAGGCTAAGTACCATTTTTCAACGTCGACACCGATGATCACCTGCGTCTGACCTTGTCCAAGCACCACGCCTTTTACGCCTTGAATTGCTTCAAGTTTTGCTTTGTCGGCTTTCGATTCGTCCACCAGCTTGAAGCGCAAGCGGGTCATGCAGTGGGTAATGTTAGCAATGTTCTCGTTGCCGCCAAGTGCCGCGACCAATTCTTGTAGTTTCATGCTAAAGCTGTCTGCCTTACCTGACGACGCATCGCCAGTTGCCATGTTTGTTTGTGTCAATTGCATCATACTTTCCTATGTGCTTTGTCTGCTCATTCACTGCGCTCATCTTAGCTACTGGAGGTATTTATCCAATCGACAAATTAGTGATTAAACTCACATTAAAACGGCTAAAAATTAAACTTTCGGCTTTTTTCGCCAATTGGTTCGTTTTTCTTGCCGAATTCAAAACAGGAACGAACCAGTTAAATTTAAGCATAATTTACCGCTTGTAATTTGTATTTTTTCACGCTTATATAAAATAAATCCTGTTAACTAGAGATAGTTTGAAGTGAACAAAAATACCATATCAAATATTGAGTGCGTGATTACCAAGCCAGACAGACATAACCTGATTACTGTTATTGTAGAAACAGAATCTGGTGTAACGGGGTACGGTTGTGCGACATTCCAACAACGACCATTGGCAGTAAAAACCATGGTTGATGAATATCTTAGGCCATTATTAATTGGTAAAGATGCAAATAATATTGAAGATCTGTGGCAAATGATGATGGTCAATGCATATTGGCGCAATGGCCCAGTGATCAACAATGCTATTTCTGGTGTTGATATGGCACTTTGGGATATTAAGGCAAAAATAGCCAACATGCCGCTTCATCAATTATTTGGTGGTAAGTCTCGTGATGCTATTCAAGTATATACGCATGCCACCAGCGATACGATGGAAGGCTTGTATGAGCAAGTCGATAAATACTTAGAACAGGGTTATCAACATATTCGTTGTCAGTTAGGCTTTTATGGTGGTGTGCCAGAAAATATTCAAACGGCGCAAAACCCAACCCAAGGTTCTTACTACGACCAAGACCAATATATTGAAAACACGGTAGAAATGTTCAAAAACCTACGTGAAAAATATGGCAAGCAATTCCATATTCTTCACGATGTACACGAGCGTTTGTTCCCGAACCAAGCGATTCAATTCGCGAAGCAAGTCGAGCAGTATAACCCGTTCTTTATTGAAGATATTTTGCCGCCAAGTCAAACAGAATGGTTGGATAATATTCGCAACCAATCGAGCGTATCTTTGGCTTTGGGTGAGTTGTTTAACAACCCTGAAGAGTGGAAAGCGTTGATCATCAATCGCCGTGTCGACTTCATCCGTTGCCACGTGTCGCAAATCGGTGGCATCACACCAGCATTGAAACTCGGTCATTTCTGTGAGAGCTTTGGCGTTCGTATTGCTTGGCACTGCCCACCAGATATGACGCCTATTGGAGCCGCAGTGAACACTCACTTAAATGTGCATCTACACAACGCTGCAATTCAAGAACATGTGAAATACAAAGCCAATACACAGCGCGTCTTCCCGAACGCAGCAGAGCCAATCAACGGTTACCTATACGCATCTGAAATTGCAGGTATCGGTGTGGAGATGGATCGCGAAGCGGCACAAGACTTCCCTGTTGAATACCGCCCACACGAATGGACGCAAAGTCGTTTACCAGACGGCAGTATTCACACGCCTTAATGCCTCATTTGTCCTAGCGATGGCGTTAAATGCAGACCTAAAAAAACGACCGCTACTCGCGGTCGTTTTGATCTCGGTAGTTAAGACTCTCGGGATTAAACTTGGTGTGATAAGTACACTGGTAATTAATATCAATAATATCGCTCACCACAAAGACTTCACCTGTTTTTAAGAATCCTCGATTAGTAATATTCATCGCGGAACTATTACGTTTACAACCCAATAAATCCGCATCTTCTTTAGAAACATTAATTGCTTGATAAGTGGTTAAATAACTGTCGATTTCTAAACCTAAAGACAACACGTGTTTCTGTAATGAACTCTCAATAATCTCTTCGGTAATTTTAGGAAACATACTTACGGGTAATTTTGTTTCCTCAATCTGTGTCACTTTACCCTGAATTAATCGCAGACGTTTAATATTCCACAGATATTCATCTTCCTCGATATAAAACATCTGCATTTCATGCGTAGTCGGTAGACGTTTATTCAGTTTTATTTTCTTGTATGAAATCTCTCCAAATTTATTTTCAGTGACCGAATTATAGATGAGTGGCGAACCAATAATTGAGGTATTAACGAAATAACCCGAACCTACTTTGGATTTCACAATACCAATCGCTTCAAGTTTGGACAGCGCCTTTCGTACCGAAAAACGAGAAATATCATACTTTTCCGCCAATTCACGCTCAGACGGCAACTTCACATCGATGACGTTTTGGCAAATTTTACTGATGATATCTTGAACTAATTCTTCGTATTTCTTCATAAGCATTCAATTATTATCGACAATGGGTGATTTATACCATCTTTTACTTATCAATATAATCCAAATACCGAAACTTAGAAGCAAAATAGAGAATGCGCGCACCTTATTTTATTTCCGAGTGATTATTTACTTAGCATTCACTATAAGAGTGAGGATTACCTTGGCTAAAAAACGCCAAAAGGGCACATTCCGTGCCCTTTTGGCGTTTTTGGGGTGATGAACCGTCGAAGTTACTTGGCTTTCAGCCAGACGACGTCGTATGCGCCCATGACCAGTTCATCGCCAGTTTTCTCGTCTCCCGTTAGGATGTCTACGACTTGGCGTGAGCCTAGAACATCACAAATCGACATTGGGATACGTTGCTCATGTTCGCTGAAGTTGCACACTGCCAGCAGTTTATCGCCCTTGTCATGTTGTCGGCAGTAAGCAAACAGGTGTGGGCGATAAGTTTCTAAGATCTCGGTTTTCGCCGCGCCAAAGACTTGGCTTTGACGGCGCAAACTGACCATTTGCAGCAAGTCACTGTGAATACGATGCTGATAACTGCCTTTGGTTTCTGCCAGTGCGACGGCTTCTGCGCTAATTTGAGGACGGTTAACCCAGCGTGCATCTTCGCGTTTAAACTCATCATTCAAGTAGCTGTGATCGTTCAAGATACCTAGCTCATCGCCCTGATAAATCAGCGGAATACCACCGATGCTCAAGTTGATGCTATTAAGCAGACGAATACGCTTCAATGCGTGCTCAATCGCTTGTGAATCATCCGCTTCTATCGCTTTTTCTAGCCCAGCAAGAGAGGCCAAAGAGCCACATACTCTGCAATCACCCGTAGTTGGGTTTTCTTGGAATGGCACACCCTGAGAGAATGAACCGTCGAATTTGCCAGTGTAGAACTGATTCAAAAAGCGGCGATGCTCATAGCCATTAATGCCAAGCTGCTCAGCGACTGCATCATCAAACGTCCAGCCAATATCGTCGTGACAACGAATGTAGTTCACCCATGAACACTGGTCTGAAATCTCAAAGCTTTTCTTTAATGATGCTGTCAGTAGCTTGGTTTCACGTGTTGCCAAACTTTCCCACATCAGCGCCATCATCAGTGGGTTGTAGGACAACTGACACTCATCTTTGTCGATGTACTGTGCCACCTCATCTGGGTGCACAATCGCTTCTGATTTGAATAACACAGCAGGCGCTGCAATCTGCAAACAGGTGTTGAAACACTGAATCAGAGTATGCGCCTTCGGCAAGCTTTCACATTGGGTCCATTTCTCTTTCCAAATAAACGCCAAGGCGTCCAAACGCAGACCTTCACAACCGATGTTAGCTAGAAACAGCATCTCATCAGTAATCGCGTTAAATACTGCAGGATTTGAGTAATTGAGATCCCATTGGAAGCTGTTGAATGTCGTCCAAACGTACTTCTCTACATCTTCTAAGAAAGTGAAGCTGCCACGACGAACGGTTGGGAAGATCTCGCGGCAAGTTTGGTTGTACTCATCCACTTCTTGCTTATCGCTGAAGAAGTAATAAAAGTCTTCAAACTCAGGGTTGCCTTTACGTGCTTGCTCTGCCCAGTGGTGTTCATCTGAGGTGTGGTTGAACACGAAATCCAGCACTAGGCTGATGCCTTCATCACTCAATGCCTCTGCTAACTGCGCCAGATCTTTCTCTGTGCCTAGCTTTGGATCGACCTTGCGGTAATCCGACACGGCATAACCGCCATCGCTGTCCCCTTCTGGTGCTTTGTAAAGCGGCATCAGGTGAAGATAGTTAATCCCCAGAGACTTGAGGTACGGGATCTTCATTTGTAGCTTTTTCAAATCACCCGCAAACAAGTCGACATACACCGCCATGCCGAGCATTTTTTCACTGCGGTACCAACTTGGATTACCGAGGCGCTTCTCATCCAAGTTCTTCCATTTGCGTTTGCGACCTGCAAAGGCTTTGGCAAGCACAACCACCAACTTTTGTAGATGCAAGAAGAAGTCATAACGCTCACCATAAAGCGTGTGCAGTTGCCCAACTAAAGATGGAAAGTACTGCGCCAGACGTTCAAGAAACACCTTCTCATCTTTCTTGGTTAGCTTTGGCAATTCAACCGAATCAAGAACTTGCTGCAGTGCTTGCTGGGTTTGTCGTTCGTTTAACATGTTTTCTCTCCTGCCAAGCTAGATACTTGAACGTTGCGCAGTGCCAGCGAGCCGCTATCCACATTCAAGGCGACACTTGCTTGCGTTTCTTTGGCGTAAACAAGGTTGCTAAAACTGAATTGACCAGCATTGATCAACAACTCGACTGAGCCTTTGTCGATCAACACTTCGACTTGGAATTCATTCTCAATCGGTAAGGTCACGCGGTAGTCATGTGGGAAGTGTTCATCAATGCGTTCCAAGCCAAACTGACCGCGACGTACAGAGCGCACTTCTATGCCTTGTTCGACACCAACAAACTCAAAGTAAGCTGGATTGTCTTGGTACACATTCAGGTGCAACGTTTGTGTGTCTTGTAGCGTCACATCAGCGCTGAACTTCATGACTTCTTGCTGGCTGTAAAGACTAATCGCTTGTTCGTCACTTGGCTCTGGAGTTTGCACATCAAGACTTAACGCCTGATTAAGCTCTCTCACAAAACGTTGTCCAACACGTAACCCTGCTTTCCCTTCAAACAGGAAGAGCTCACGAGGCATAGCCATCGAACTGCGAAACTCTTGGGTTGGTAACTCAAGCGAGTACTGATGATTACTCATCCATGTACTAACGATACGGCGACCGTCTTCAACTGGGATGTCAGAGAAAGACTGAGTCGCGTAGTAATCACGACCGAAATCGAGCCACAATACGGTCTCTGGATGATTGTGATTGATGAAGGTTTCGCCATCAAAGTCGCCAATGAAATACTGCGTACCAGCACCGCCACAGTGCGCACCCTCACCAATGCCAACCACCAATACCCAACGTGTTTCTTGTGAACCTTCGATAGGCAGTTCAAACAAGTCTGGGCATTCCCACGGGCCTTTGCTGTGCGCACCATGACGGTAGCCAAACTCGCTCACTAAACGCCAGTCCAATAGGTTGGTCGAACGGTAGAACTCGATATGTTGACCACAAGACACCACCATCACCCACGCTTGGCTTTGCTCATGCCAAATCACCTTGGGATCACGGAAATCCGGATTACCACGTGCAGTAATGATCGGTGCACCGTTGGCGAACTTCTTCCACGTCATGCCATCTTGGCTATAAGCGAGAGACTGCTGTTGGATTGGATCTTCAACTTCAGTGCCATCAGCTAATGTCACTTTAGGTTGAATGAACGAGGTGTAGAACGCCAATAAGCCTGGTTTGTCGGTCTCAAATAAACCTGAGGTGTTATGCCAATCGACAATCGCACTGCCCGAGAAGCACATGCCAGATTCATCTGGATACAGTGCAGGCTCAAGCTCTTGCCAATCTATCAGGTTGGTACTGATTTTGTGTCCCCAGTGCATTGGTCCCCAAACCGTATCGCTTGGGTAATACTGGTAAAACTGGTGATAATGACCATTGAAGAACACCAATCCGTTTGGATCGTTCATCCAACCCGAATCCGGTGTCATGTGAAGGTATGGGCGGTATTTTTCTGTCATAGCAAATCTGATCGTTGTAAGTAAAACTTGGTTTGAGCGAACCAGCAGGAAGAAAAAAGGAGTCCCATAGAACTCCCGGACAAAGTCGTTGCTGCCAAAGCGCGTCCAAAACAAGGCTTACTCTAAGTACCCTTCAAATAACCTTGCCTCGCGGAACAAATTAGCCCCAAAGGAAAAGTTAACGTCCAAAAGACAATCTGAATGGGCACTTCATAAGCAAATAGCTTTCTCCTCTCCCCCAGAGGAGAAAGCTATTGGGGTTTAGAAGCTGTAGTTCACACCTAGGATGAACAGTGGGATGTATCCATCGAACGCATCACGCTCTGGGCCGCTTTCTAGGTCAAGTTTCTTGTAGCTTGCCTCACCGAACATGCGCCAGCTCTTAGACAGTGGGTAGTTCGCTGAGATACCGATTTTTGAGTAATCTTCAGTCCATAGGTGTGCGCTGTCTGAGTTGCGCTCTTTCTCGAATGAACCAAATTCACCCCATAGAGACGCCGACAGTTTGCCCCAGCTGTACCAGATACCCGGTTTGATGATCCACTCGGTTTCCGTTTCTGCGTAACCGTCTTTTGCGTTCCACTCACCGACTTGGTAACGGAAGTTTAGCCATGCGCCTGAGTTGTCAGAGATTTTGTAGCCAAAGCCCGGCTCCACTTCCCAGTAAGGGAACTCACCCGTACCGCGTTTGTATTCCACGTGGTAAAGCGCGTAGCCGTGCATTTCTAAATTGTTGGTCAGTTGGTAAGAACCGAATACTTTCGCTTCTGGCGTGGTACGTTTATCAATGCTTTCACCCGCCAGTTTTACACCCCAACCGATGTGACCTTTGTCGTGGCCGTAACTGCGGTTCACAAAGATCTCTTGAATTGCGTTCACGCCTTTGTCGTATTTTGCGTGTTTTAGGTTGCCGTTGAACAGTTCTTCACGGCCAGAGTAGAAACCGAAGTCCCAACCCGGTAAATCATCATGGCGGAAGTTACCTTGCAGCAAAGTGTATTTCACTTTACCTTCGTTCACGCCGTCATCGCGGATCACACGTTCCACTTCCACGTTGGTGCCCAGTGTACCGTGGAACTTCGCTTCTTCCTGCTTTGGCACGTCCAATGCGGTGAGCAGTTCTGCGGTTGAGTAATCCGCTTTCAGTTGTTCCACTTTTACAGCAAGCTCAGCGTCCTGCGTTTCTTTCTTCTCTTCTTCGGCAAAAGCGTATCCTGAAAGGGTCAAGCTAAAGAGGATGGAAGAAGCCACTACTGTTTTTTTCATGATGTTTACCTTATTATTTCGTCGTTACTGTCTGTCCCGCGCCAACGGGATAGTTTTTTTGATGCCTGCGCCAACAGGCATTAAGGTCACATTCAAAATTCATCCAGAACCCGAATTTTGAATGCAGTAATCCTAAGCCCGCCGCTGTAGCGGGCTTTTTTATTGTTTTTAGAATGGTGTCGGCGTACGCCGAATTAGATAGCTTGTTTGACTTGCGGCGGAGGCGTAATCAAATCGTCCAACGTCATACCACGTTGGAACGCGTGACCCTTGCTATCGAATAAGTGACATTTCTCAGCCGGAATGCGGATGTTCAAACGCTGGCCGATTTCGACATGCACAGTACCTGGCACGCGAACCAATACTTCCTGACCACCGCGTACTAGCGTGGTGTAAAGCAGCGATTCTGTCCCTAGGCGTTCGAAGCCCTCAACAATTACACCCACACCTTCTTCATCAAGGTGGATGTCTTCAGGGCGGATACCAAGCGTCATCAATGCGCCTTGTGTTGCGCCTTTTGCGTTTACGTCCGCTTGGAAGGTGTAGTCACCCACTTCTACCGTTGCTTTTTCATCGCAAGCAGAAACCAGTGTCGCTGGCAGCAGGTTCATTTTTGGAGAGCCGATAAAGCCTGCTACGAACAATGTTTGAGGGAAGTAGTACAGCTCCAGAGGCGAGCCAACTTGTTCTACAACGCCTGCACGAAGTACCACGATTTTGTCGGCTAGCGTCATGGCTTCAACCTGATCGTGGGTTACGTAAATCACGGTAGATTTGAGTTTTTTGTGGTATTCCGCTAACTGCAAACGCATACGAACACGTAGGGATGCGTCTAGGTTAGATAGCGGCTCATCAAGTAGGAACAACTTCGGATTGCGAACGATCGCACGACCAATCGCCACGCGCTGACGCTGACCACCCGATAGTTGACTTGGTTTTTGTTTCAGAAGGTTTGTCAGCTCTAGCATTTCCGCTACCTGACGCACTGCTGAATCAATATCGTCTTTGCTTTTCTTCGCCAGTTTTAGGCCAAAAGCGATGTTTTCGTAGACCGTCATGTGCGGGTAAAGCGCATAAGATTGGAACACCATGCCAATCCCACGATCGGTTGGTGAAAGGTTGTTAACCACCTCACCGTCTAAGCACATGTCCCCTGATGAAATCTCTTCCAAACCTGCGACCATACGCAGCATGGTTGACTTACCACAGCCTGATGGCCCAACGAATACCGTGAATTCACCGTCTTCAATGGTCAGGTTGGCATCCTTGATGATGTGTGCACCATCAGGATAAATTTTGTTGATGTTCTTCAGTTCTAAACGTGCCATTGTTCTACCTATAATTCTTTAAGAGTCTGGGCTTTAGGTGATTCGGGGGCAGCACGCCGATATCAACGACTGCCCCACCACACTTCTTATTTTGGATTAACCTAGGATCTCGCCCAAGTTGATGCCTTTGGTGTCATCGAAGCGCCAAGTCGCGTGACCAACACGGTCGTTAGGACCAATGCCCACTACGCGCATGCCTGCTTCTTTTGCTGCGTCTACACCCGCTTCTGCATCTTCAACTACGATGCACTCGTCAGCGTTTACGCCCACTTGGCCTGCCGCGTGGATGAACACGTCTGGCGCTGGCTTAGATCGGTTAACTGACCAACCATCACCGATAGCATCAAACAGTGGTGTTAGGCCAAGACGGTGCAGGATAGGACGAGCATTCTTACTTGCTGACGCCAGTGCCACTTTGATGCCACGTGCGTTTAGCTCAAGTAGGAATTGCTCAATACCCGGTAGAACGTCTTTCGCAGAAATCGTGTTCAGCAGATCCACGTAGTAATCGTTCTTACGCTTCATTAGCTCAGCAAACTTCTCTTCGCTGATCTCTTTGCCGTTCAAGATGATGTTCAGCGACGCTTGACGAGATACGCCACGTAGCTGCTCATTGATTTCACGGTCGAAGTAGTAACCTTCTTCGTTCGCCATACGTTGCCACGCTTGGTAGTGCAGCTCAGCGGTATCGGTGATAACGCCATCTAGGTCGAAAATAAATGCCGTACACATTGAACGTCACCTCTGTTGAATCGATAACACGTGGCTCACCTGCAACTTCGATGTTTAGCACTTGGCCGTTGAACTCAGGGCGATCGATGCGAACTTGCTCTTGGTCAACGGTCACTTCTAGACGCTCACCTTTCCAGTAGATCGGGAAGTTCAGGCTTTCCCATTGCTTAGGAAGGTTAGGGTTGATACGCAGGTTGCCACCTAGCATACGAACACCGCCGAAGCCGTAAACCACACACTGCCACATGCCGCCGATAGACGCCGCGTGAATGCCGTGATCGGAGCTCTTCATGTTCTGACCGATATCGATAGACGCGGCTTGTTGGAACAGGTCGTAAGACAATTCTGGGTTGCCAACATCTGACGCTAATACCGAGTGCGTAGACAGACTTAGCGACGAATCGTGTAGCGTCTTCGGCTCGTAGTAGTTCCAGTTAGCCAGCTTGGTTTCTAGGTCGAACTTATCTTCTTGCTGTAGGAACAGCACCATGATGTCCGCCTGCTTAGAAACCTGCATGTCGTTAACCTGTTCTAGGTTGTAGTCTTGGAACAGACCACCAACGAATGGCTGCTCTTTGTACTTAGTCAGGTCGATGATTTCTTTCTGTAGGTAAGTGTCATCCTGTGGGATTACCTTATCTTCAGCACGTGGCTTCGGTAGGTAGATGTTGTCTACGCGGTCTAGCCACATTTGACGAGCTTCCACTAGGTTTAGCTTGTCAGACAGCTTAGCCAGTAGCTCTGGGTTCGACGCTTCTAGATCCTCGTAGTAACGAATCGCTAGTTTGATGTTCTCTACCGCCATGTAGTTAGTGAACGCGTTGTTGTCGATGTGCTCTTTGTACTCATCAGGACCGATGACGTCACAGATACCCCACATGTTGCGGTCTTCTAGCCAATCTAGGCGGCTTGTCCAGAACGTTGCTGTGTCGAACATGATCTCGTAGCCCATGTCGTCCATGAACTTCTGGTCGCCCGTGATTTGGTAGTACTGCCACAATGCGTAAGTGATGTCACACGTGATGTGCTGCTCGATAAAGCCAGACCAAATCTTCGTCGACTTACCCGTGATGATGTCTACTGCGCCCCATACAGGCGTTACTTCTTCACCCGTTAGTGCCGATTCCCATGGGAACTGTGCACCGATGTAGCCGTTGTCTTTCGCTTTCTTACGAGCGCCATCTAGCGTCTTAAAGCGGTACTCAAGTAGGCTGCGCGCCACTTCTGGCATGGTGTAGATGAAAAACGGAAGCATGAATACTTCTGTATCCCAGAACGAGTGACCTTTGTAGCCTTCGCCAGATAGACCTTTCGCACCGATACCGAAGCGAGAGTCGTGCATTGGCGTGAAGATGTTCAACTGGTATTGAGCAAAGCGAATTGCAAGTTGGTCGAAATCACTACCACCAATGGTGATGTTCATGCCTGCCCAACGCTTATCCCACTCTGCTGCGCTCTCTTCTAGAAGCTCATCAAAGCTGCGGTCAGCGTTGTTCTTTAGGTTCGTCAGTGCATGGTCACGAAGTGCTTGAAGCTCGTAACCTTCCACATCGAACTGCTTGTCGCGAGACGTATGAACCACACCGACTTTTTCTGTACCGAACGTTTCGCCCGTTTTCAGATCGTAGTTGATGTTTACCCATACTTTACGACGGTCCATCGCAAGTGATGGGTCGATTTCTGTCTCTTGGCCGTCAACTAGGTAGCGGTGAGACGTTAGGAATACAAAGTCAACTTTGCTCTCTGTTGTGTGCTGTAGTAGCTCGATAAAACGCTTGTCGTAGATACGCTTTTCGCCTTCGTGGAAGTGCTGGGCACCTGAGTTAGAAAGCTGCGCATCCACACCAGAGCGGATTTCGATTTTCGCATCGCTGTTCAGTGCTTTTACTTGAACGTCGAATGCCATTAGGTGAAGGTTTGCTTGCGAGAAGAAGCGACGGAAACGCATCTCAAAGCTCTTACCTTCGTTGTTTGTCCATGTGAATTCACGGATTAGCTCACCGTTTTTCACGTTTAGGCGACGAGAGTAGTTGCTCACTTCACCTGTTTCTAGGTGGAAACGGCGACCATCGATGAAGATTTCAATCGAGCTCATGTCTGCAGAGTTTGGCAGCTCAGTTACTTCGTCTGCATCAAACTTGTTGTAAGTACCAGCAACGAAAAGGTTGCGAACTTGGCCCACGTATTTTTCTTCCGTTGCACTACGCGCCCCCATGTAGCCATTACCTTGGCTCATTACCACTTCACATTTGCCTTGGAAAGCTGAGTCAAACGCCGTCTCTTCAACGATCCAGTTTTTTAGTTCGCCTTGACCAGCGTTGTAGTTCATAAACATCTTAAATATCCCCGAAATTTAACCTTTAACAGCGGAAGAAATGTCGTTACCCACGAAGTAACGTTGGAAAACCATAAATACAATCAGTACTGGGATTGTTGACAGGAAAGCCCCCGCCAAGATCAGGTTCCAGTCACCTGCTACGCCATAGGCGTTACGTAAACTCAATAGACCAACAGGAAGCGTGAATGCGTCAGCTGGGCTGTTAATCACCACAAGCGGCCAGAAGAAGTCGTTCCAAGCACCTTGGAAACCAAGGATGGTGACTGACAAGATGGCTGGCTTCGCCAGTGGCATGAATACCTTCCAAAGAATCACAGCAGGGCTTGCGCCATCTACGATTGCGGCTTCCTCCAGTTCTTTCGGAATGTTCTCGAAGAACTGTTTCATGATCAGAACCTGACCCGAAGCAACGACCGCAGTGATGACCGCCCATGGTGTGTTCAATAAGCCGATATCTTTATAAATTAAGTAGTTAGAGATGAACGTTACTTGGCCCGGAATCATCATGCTGAACAACATGAAAGCGAACACAGCACGCGCACCAGTGAACTTCAATCGAGCTAAGGCATAACCAGCAGTACATGCAAAGAACAGGGTCAGAATCACCTTACCAATCGCAATGAAGAACGAGTTGATGGTCCAGCTCATGAACAAGCTCTTACCTGTATCTAGGCTCACCGACTCGGTGTACACGCGAACGTAAGACTTAAATACATAACCAATCAAACCCGGCGCTGCGTTATCCCATGCCGCGACACGGCCACGACGTTCCATCTTGCTTGGCGCTAGCGTGCTATCAATCAGCACTTGGCCGCGCGGCACTTCTACCGTTAGGGGTAGCGTTGCAATCTCAGGACCTTGCCCTTGATACTTGATGGAAAATGCCCACGTTTGGCTGTGACCTTGCTTAGTCAGTTCACGACGACCACGCTTCTCTACAAACGTCACGTTGTCGTTGGTGTCTACCAGCACTGGCTCGCTGACTTGCGCGTAATCGGCAGCAAAGTCGGTCACGATAGCCGCAGCCATACCTGTACCTGGACGACGGCGTGGCACTTCAATCTCTGGCGTTGTCAGCTCTTTGCCGTCTTCCACCGCGTAAGTTACGGTGAAGTTCACTTCTGCGCCCGGAGCAAAACCACCGAACATTGGCGCATCGTTACCTTCTTTACCGAGTTGGTAAGCAGCACCCCAGTTGCTTGGCTGAACCTGTGCAAAGTTGAACTTAAATGGCTGCTCTAGTGGGTCATCTTTCAAACTCGCTAAGAAAGCCACCACGAACGTACCTAGCATGACAGTCGCAACCAGTAGCAAAGCACTGTAAACCCACGCCACTTTTGCCCAGCGACGACGCGCTTGGAACTTGGAAATCTCTTCCATTGATGCCATAGGTTTCGCATCATCGTGATTCATGGTTGAAACGGGATTAGTCATCTGCTTTCTCCTTCACACCAAAGATTTTCTGCAGATAAACCACTGCCAACGTGATGAATGCCAATACCAATGCTGCTGCGCTTGCCATGCCGATTTGTGGCGTGCCACCCGGTGGGAAGGCGTTGTGGTAAACGTAGTAAGCCAGCGTAATACGTGATTCCAACGGTGCTGCCGAGCCAAGTAGTGCTACTTGGTCAAACATTTGTAGCGTACCGATAATCGAGAAGGTCACGACAACGAACGTCACCGGTGCTAACTGAGGAATTGTAATGTTCCAGTGTTGTTGCCACTTGTTCGCACCATCAATGTGCGCCGCTTCGTAAAGCTCACCCGGAATGCCTTGCAAGCCCGCTAGGAACAACAGCATGAAGGTCGGGATAGTGGTGTAAATGTTCTGAATCACGATAGCCCAAAGTGTTAAAGGCATCGGCCCCACATTGTCTCGCGTGTTCAACCAGTTCACTTCCACGATTTGGTCTGTCACTTCGACCCAGCCCATTGCGCTGGCTACGAAAGTCGCCACACCCGCAACGATGAAAGAGAGAATGCCCCATGCTGGATCCAACCAACCTACCGGTAAGCCTTTCAAACGGTCTTTGGTTACCAACACAAACTGAGTAGCGATAGCGACAAGCACAAAGCAGCTCAAGTGTGGGTAATGGTTCACCACATCGGTGACAAAGCCGTTCAGGTAGCCGTTCTTTTGGTAGAACCAAATGAAGATCAATGTCACCGCTGCACTCGACAAAATACTTGGTAAGTAAAATGCGGTTCTAAAGAAGCTTTTTGCGCGAATTTTAGAGTTCACTAAAATCGCTAAGCCAAGTGCTAACACGGTTTGTACACAGGTCACAATTAAAGAGAACCAAATGGTGTTTGCCAGTGAAAGCAGGAATAAATCGTCAGTAAGCAGAGCTTTAAAGTTCGCTAAACCAACCCAGATTGCATCGCTGAACAAGTCGTACTCGGTAAAGCTGAAGTAAACCGTTCTGATCAATGCGTATAGAAAGAACACCACCAAAGTCAGTACAAATGGCCCAGCTAGGAGCCATCCGTAAACTTGTTGGCGTAAACGTAAAGAGTTCATCCCTCGCCCCGTTATTTCGCCATCAGTGCATCGTATTTAGCTTGCGCCATCTTGATCGCTTCTTTCTGCGTCATCTGACCAAGCAACACTGAGTTCAATGCTTCATTAATCGGAGTCATCCATGCTGTGCCGTAGTTACCAAATGCGAATGGCTCTACATTTCCTTCAAGAGCACCTTCAAACACTTGTTTTGCCAATTCGTTTTCTGCTTTTTGCTGTGCAAAGAACTCTGACTTACCAAGCGCTTCACGGCTTGGCAGAGCAAGACCTGAATCCAACACCCATTCTTGTGCTTTTTGGCTAGTTAAGATCTCTACCGCTTTTTGCGTCGCTTCGATGTTCTTACCATCTGCATTTACGCCCCAAGCAACAGTAAACAGTAGATTGCCACGTTCACCGCTTACTGGATCTTTTGGCATCAACGTTGTGCCATAAGGCAGGTTTGGCGCTTTATCGCGTAAGTAACCACTGATCCAGTTACCTTCTAGAGCGATTGCCGTTTCTTCCGTACCGAAACAGCCGCCACCCCAACCTTGACCAAGGTCAGTCGCCAAAATGCCCACTTTGTCTTCGGTAACTAAGCCAGTGTAGAAGTTAAATGCACGCTCGAAGTTCTCATCCAGAACGGTTTTGCCTTCAGCGTTGAATGGCGTCCAACCTGTTGCGAGTGCAAAGGGTGCGAAACGCGCGTAATCAGGCATAACGCAGATACCAGACACTTCATCTGCTAGCGCATCTTTCACATCCAGTAGTTTTTTACGTAAATCTTCCCAAGAATCTTGATTCGTTGGGTAAGCGACTTCAGCATCATCAAAAATATCTTTGTTGTACTGCAGTGCAATTGTGTTGAAATCCTTAGCTACGCCGTACTGTTTACCTTCTAACGTAAACGCCGAGTTCAAGCTTGGGATCATGTTGGTGGCGACTTTTTCTAAGCTGCTGTTATTTGGAGAAACTTTGCCAGAGTTAACTAACGTGTTAGCGAATACAACGTCGATGTAGAAGGCGTCTGGTGCAGTGCCAGCTGAAAGAGAGTTAGTGATAAATTGAGAAAAATCACCTTCAACTGCTTGATATTTAACAGTAAGACCTTCTTTATCAAAATCGTCAGCAAGTACCTCGTTCACCAATTTGTTCAGAACCACAACATCATTACCGCCCCAGCCGGCAATCGTGACTTCTGTATTTGCAACTGCGTTTGCAGATAGGCCAGCAGCTAGTAGGGATACTGCCAATATTGTTTTTTTCATCTCGCCCTCAAATCCCATTTCTTTCAAAATCTGAGGGTATTATGCGAAATTAACGTAAGCGCTTACGTTAAGATGATCACAAAAAACTCAGTTACGTATCAGAACGCACAAGAATGGTGATCTCGCTTACAAAAATGGTGCATTTTTCGCTCGTAAATTCAGAAAAACGCCATAAAAGGCCGTTATGTAACGAAATATGATTCGTAAGACCATCTCATTCTTACGAAAAATTTACGTAAAACAGATACAGAGATAACGATTAATAAAACTCGATTGGAGATACGAAACGGAGAAACAAAGAAATGGGTAAAGAGGATGAAAGCCGTAAACAAAAAGAGCATGGACTAAGCCATGCTCTTTGCTTTCGATTACCAATATGAGGAATGCGAGTTAGCTGGTTTTACCTAGCTTCAGAGACACAGGTACAACGGAGCCAACAGGCTGTTCACGCAGCATGGCTTGCTCTAGCATGCTCGCAACACGCGCCGCGATCTTGTCCGTGTCTTGTTCAATAGTCGTGAGTTCACGTGAAATACCAGGTAAACCATCGTAACCCACCACAGAGAAGTCATCAGGTAGCGTGTAACCGCGGTCTTTTAGTGCCGCGATAACACCAAGTGCCGTTTCGTCACACTCACAAACAAAGCCTTGATAGCCCTCAAGCTGCTTTTTATCAATGTTCATGAAGTAGCGATAAGCCGCGATTTCACCCAGTGGATCAGCACCCGTTCTAAGCTCTCGAACAGGAAGTGCGTTGCTTGCCATCACTGACATGTAACCTTGATGACGGAACTGATAACCGTCGCCATAAGTCGTTGGCGTCACGAAGCAAATATCTGTTAAGCCTTTATCAACAAGGTGTTGCGTAGCTTCACGGCCGCCATTGAAATCATCTGGAGCTACCCAAAAAGAGCCTTCACTCATGCCGATACAAACGTAAGGCAAGTCCATCTCTTTACAGGTTTCGATGCGTGGGTCGTTGTGGGTAATACCAAGTAAAATCGCGCCGCCAACCTGCTCTAAATCCACTTCACCAAAGCTTACTGGCAACAAGTTGCGTCCAGAATTACGGATGGAAGCAGACAAAGAAGGCCATAGCATACCGAGGTAACGAGAAGCGTAAAAATCGTGCGGACCAAGCGAAATTGCGATGGTATTTTTGTGACTACCAGTCAATTCACGTGCAGACGTGCTTGGTACGTAACCCAACTCTTTGCATATATCGAGAATCTTTTTACGTGTTTTTTCGCTGATCCCCGGTTTATTATTTAGAGCTCGACTAACAGAAGCGATTGATACACCAGCAATTTTTGCAGCTTCGTGTATGGTCGCTTTCTTCAGTTCCGCATCAGTTTTTGGTGCACTCACGGCGCTCTCCTACGGCAAAACGTAAAATTTACGTTCATTATGTGAGTAAACAGAGAAAAAGCAAGCGAGAAATACGTAAAACGATAGCAAAGCGTAAACTTATGACTCATATGTCACATTTTGTATAAAACCAATAAGCACAAGCACAGACAAGGCCCATTCTTTTATAAAAACATCGAATAATCTGACAGTTAGAATAGAAACAAGATGAATATCAGCACAACAGACTGATAACGAACGTCGAGAAAGCACTCAGAAACTGGATGTTTTTCTCGCACTGCCTGTTAAGAAATTACGTAAATCGATTTACGTAAACCTTATTGGGCTATCTGCGGGCGATGAAAACCGCCAAATACCAGTCTCAGCCCCTTCCCTAATACAACTGATGCTTTCTTCGCCTAAAGTCAGCGAATTGTGAAACTTCATCCACATCAGAAAATATTGCTAGCTGTTTTTCATTCCTCTCGACTATGATTCGCGCTCCTGTGTTTTGGTGATTTTTTAAATGAGAATTTATACCGCTATTATCACGGCAGCATTGGCTGCAACAACACTTATCGCTCCTGCACACGCAGACGATAAATTCACTTTAGGTCGTACTATCTTGCTTGAGCACGGTAACCTAGCTGCAAAAATCCCAATGGTGATTTGCCGCAACACCAACGCGATCAAAGTGAAAGCAGAGAAAGACCTAGAACTAAGAAAGGTCGTTGTGCGATTCCAAAACGGTGACGAGAAAACCATTCGCTTCCACCGTGATCTAAAGAAAGACAAGATGACCGATTGGCGTTACTTCGGTTACCGTCGCTGTGTGAAAAACATCGAAGTATACGGTAACTCAGAAGGCTCTAAAGCGGGCGTACGCGTTTACGGTAAAGAGAAGAACGATTAATCGTTACTGATCTCGACATTTAAAAGGGATGAGAATTAACCTCCTCTCTACGAATACAAAAATCCCTCGTCGATTGGCGAGGGATTTTTATTTTTGGTCAGAAACGAAGAAGACTCTTATTCTGGCGCAACCAATTCGGTTCCATTGACCGTAATTTCAACTTTGCGGGCGGCTTGCTCGCGATGTTCTTGTTCAATGACTGACGTCTCAAGACGAATGTTGTCCGCTTTCACGCCATGCAAAATCAAGAAATCCGCCACGACTTTTGCTCGCTCTCTCGCTAAGTGATTGTTGTACTCCAGATAAGCAGGCTTACTATCTGCCCCTCCTGTTACCACCACTTCATAGCTTTCTAACTCAGTAATTCGACTGGCTAACTGCATCAATTGAGCTTCCATCTGTGGGTTGAGCGCTGCATCGTCGTAGCTATAAACCGGGCTGTTCTCCGCTAGAATCACGGTTTGCTCTTCTGGCGCATCTTCTATGTACTCAATAGGTTGCGGATCGTAACTGCTGCTCGACCACGGATGAAGCACCAGAGATAAGTTCACCTGACGCAGCTGTTTGGTGTCTTTTTTGTCGTAGTACTGATCGAGCACACTGACATTAAACAGATTGTCGAATTGCAACGAGACGTCGATGTACTCACTCAAGGCATAGTAGCCACCCAACGACAGGTACGGTGCCACGCCGCTGGTTTCCGTCGGCGAGTCCAACTGCGGCTTGTCCATGTCGGCGTTATAGATGTAACCACCCACACCAGCAAACAAACCACCATCGCGCCACAGTGACCATTTGTGTTTGGCGAGAATGTCCAAACCTTTCATGTCAAAACCATTGCCGTCCGATAAGCTGCGATAGCCTAACTCATAATCAAAAGGCTGCGTCGAGATACCTAAGCTGTACTTCAAACTGGTAATGTCGTTATCGTGCTTGTAAGGATCGTCTTTAAACTGAGCAAGTCCCCCTCCCACTTGAAAATACAATCCATTGGATACCAAAGTATCGATAACGCCTTTCTCGGGTTCGTCGACTTGCTGAGCCTCTTGTGCCAAAACTGGGGAGAGTGCAAAAACAGAAATCGCGAACAAAATCATTTGTTTGTAATTCACAAGCCTTCCCCTATAAGTAAGAAACGGTGTACACCACCATTCCTTCAAATTTCCCTTTCTTGATATTGTCAGGGTCAAAAGGCACCAGTTTGGCAAGATAACGATCATACCCGACTTGCTCTACTTCGTAGCCATCACCGACAGGCTCATTAAGTTGCACCTCTTCACCACTTGGGGTGTAAAGCTTGATGCCGTAGGATTTGATTTCTTTGCCGCTTTCGTCAAAGACAGGCACATAAGATCGGTTGGTCAGATCACGCACGTTATCAAAGTAGCCACGCAGCTTAACGGATGGGCAATCGGCTCCGTACTTTAAGTTGCGAACGATAATAGTAAGAGGTCGAGGCTCGGTTTGCACAATATCGTCCACACCAATGCGCCCGTAGTCGATGTTATTGTTCTTGATCTCCAGCTCAACCAAACATTTAGAAGGCTTAAGAATGTCCATGTTCTGAATCACGCTGCGGTAGTTCGCATACGCACCGTTGTAGCCCAACTCCCCATCTAACTGGAAAATGTTGACCGGCGCGCTATATCCAGAGAAGTCCCCCGGCCCCGTAACAATAATGGGCTGATATGTAATGGTTTTGGATGTTTTAGTGCGTGATTCACAAGCGTTGTTGTCTTCACTAGCACTACATTGAGGGACCCTGAAGCCATCGACCGCCGTTTTTACGCCATAAATATCTCGGCCTTCATATCGAAACCCCACCTTAATACCAGGAATATTCGGGACGACGGTATCACCCGTTTTACCGGGCCAAAAGAACACTTGCTCGGGGAAGTCCTTCAGGTGAGGGAAATTCGTCGCATCTTTATAGCAAGTAACATTCACCGTTTGAGAGGGGCCACGCCATACCACTTGCCCATCAGGCGCATCAATGGGTACCGATGCAGAAGGGTCAATGTAGAAACTGCTTACACCGCCAGGACCACTGCCACCAAAACTACCACCGGCTTCTGTGCTGTAGCAGGCTAATGCCCACGCATTGGGAGCCACTGAGAGCCCCGTGACAAGCAAACAAAGTGTTAGAAATAACGCTCTCATCATTACCCCTCACTTTCGTCTTTGGCCGTGCAAATGTTTTTTGAATTGCAGAAATAGGTGTTGCTCACCGTAGCACCATAATCATTGATGTGGCTTAACGTGTATCGGTCGCTTTTTTCTACTTTCAATGTTCTGCTGGTAAACGGCGCAAGCATCAAAGGGGTGAAACCTGTCGCGTCTTTCTTCGCTTTCCCCACCATCAACTCAGAGTAAGTCACGTAAAATGGCGAACCGTTTTCTACCAAGATCTTATTGTTGCCCGTGCGCTTAATTTTGGTCGCGCTCGCCACCGCTTTATCGACGCGCTTAATCTTGTCCAGACTGGTAGGTCGATAGAAAAATTTGATCACCGATTCAATTGCGATTTGGATAGAACCACTGGCGGTCTCTGCGACAGCATCATCGTGCTTGTCATGCTCCGAAGGCGGCACTTCGCGAACATGTAAGAAGTAAGCCGTTTCCCTGTCTTGCGGAAGCTGGGAAGCGGTTGGCAAAGATTTGATGCGCAACATGGCGTAATCTTTACTCTCGATTCTCAACACGGGTGGAACAACGATGAATTTGTCTTCTACATCCTTTCCGTCCATGTCCGTCAACCAAGATTGCGCTAAGAATGGAATGTCAGCGGGGTTCTTTATTTTGACGGTCTCTACCTTTGAGTTACCTTCATAAACCACACGAGTTCGGTCTAAAGCCAATGCCGCATTCGCCGATGCCGAGACCATCAAACAACACATGACGGCTAGAATTGATTTTTTCATAACTTCTCAACTACTGATTAATTATCACAATGAACGGAACGGATGACTTCTTTACTGTTTAGAATTGAGTCATCGATGATTAAGTGGCAGCTTTGGTTATCCCCCCAGCTCACACTGATTTTTGAATCGAGATTGACGCCGACCAGATAAGCCGTCGAGTCTTGCCCAACAATGCCAATCTCTTGATTGAGTTCGTCGTCAAACACCAATGCACCAAACGGAATGTCTTGTTCGCCTTGCAAGCGCGCCATGAAGTTGCTGCCTTGGCGGGCCTTGATTTTTTGATAGCCGATCGCACCTTCGGTCAGCACCATGCTCTTAACGCTGCCGAGCACCTCAACATCATCAGGTAGTGATTTGTAATCGATGGTGTTGTAGCTCTTTTGATAAGGCGTCACGCCATTGATCAGCGCCAAGCCAAATGCATTGGTCTCTTCGTTGTTGCTGCCGTTTATGGTGACGTCCGGTACATTCGAGTCGATAAGAATGCGCGACGTACCAGAGTTAAGTGCGCTGTAAGCCAAGCCATGTTTTGAAAGCAGCACCGTGCCCATCGCATTGGCGTTTACTTGGCTGTACGAGTTGGTTTTGTAGCTGCCACCCACAGACGTCGACATGAATGAGAAATCGCGATTGTAGTTGCCACTTACGCCGTTGGATTCACCCTCGTAAACATCGTAAGCAACGCGATAGTTAGAACCGTCATCATTGTTGTATCCCGAGTAGGCAAGGTTTTGAGAGTAGTCGCTACTGCGTGAATTGGTTTGAACTGAGACAGTGTTGCTGCCACCAATAGGAATAGAGATCCCCAATGACCAGCCTTTTTCGTCAATGCTTGGCGAGTATTCATTAATGCCCGACTCGTAGTCGTAACTGATGTATGAATCGTTCGACTTGTACAGGTTCATCGTTAAGTAGAGATCGATCCCGTTGATCTTCAACGGATGCGAAATATTGACGTCGTAACGAGAACTGTCGCGGCGATTGTCCCAATAGTTGTTTGAGGTGTAAGACAAATACGCACTGGTCGAGCCAAAGCTCTGGGTTAGTGCAATGTACTTTTCATCTTTGCGGTTGTTGTTCGCGGCATAGACGATGGAAGAAGTGCGGTCATCATAAGACTTCAAATACTCATCAAATTCGTAGTATTGCTCTTCCGAAAAGCGATACCCTGCCACACGTAAACCCAAGCCAAAGTCGGTCAGCGTATTGTTGTAGGTAAAGCCATAAGACAAGCCAGAGGCATCCGTATTGTCGCCTAATTTCGCCTGCGCAGAAGAAATATCGAATGAAGCCGCCCCGAAGTAATTCAGGTTGATACCACTACCGAAAGTGTAAGATTGGTAATCTTCAGAAAGCAGCGTTGCAGAGAACAACGACAGGTAGTTGTTAACACCATAGGACGCTTCGGCGGAGAAAAACTCTGGCGTGTGCTCATAAGCATCACTGTCCGGTACGCCCGCAGAAACGCTATAACGCACGTGATTAGGTCGCGTTAGGTACAGCACATCTGCACCGTTCACTTGGTAACGTTGAATCGTCCCGTCTGCTTGTTTTACTTCAACATCCAACGTACCTTGAGACGCTTGTGATAGGTCATCAATCAGATACGGCCCCGCATTCACATTCACCACTTTAAGTACGTTGCCTTGCTGGCGAATGGTGATCACCGCATTGGTATTGACCGTGCCAGAGACCACTGGCGAGTAACCACGCAAGTTAGATGGCAACATTTGGTCATCGCTTTGCAGACGAACACCTGTCATTTGGAACGAGTCGTACACGTCCGAACCAAACTGGGTGTTACCGAACGTCAATTTCGATTTAATGCTGCGGATCGGCGCGTAGCCATACAATGACGTAAAGTCACCCGAGTAGTTGTTGGATGCTTGGTAATTTGCTCGAAAGCGAAACGCTCCGGCATTTAACCCAACAATGCCATAGGTGGATAGATCGTCATTCCAACCGTTTTCATCGTCTTGTTGGCTGGAAAAATAGTTAACGTTGTAATCCAGATAGAGAGCAGCGATGCCATCGTCCCATAAACGATCAGGTACAAAACCATATTTGTACTCATTGGCGATGTATTCTTGAGGCGTCGTGATGTCTAAACGTGCTTTACCGAGATCGGACGTAACTTTGGTGTAGCCGACATCTTCAAACTGATAACACACACCACCATCAACTGAGATCGCGTTTTCTTTGTAGACTTTATAACCACGCTCGCTAAGAGGAAGGCTGTCCATTAATGCATCAGAAATGCAGGGTTTATTGTTATTAAATACAATATTTTCTTTGGTTAAGAACTCCCCATTAATATAAACCTCTAGCTCATATTTACCGTCTTCCACAAAGTTCGCATTCGAGAATTTGCTTAAATCGACACTATTTTTACTTCTTATAAAATAATCATTGAAGCTGGTCGCGTAAGAAAAAGAAGGAAAGGAAAGTACAATTATTAAACCGAGTAAATGACGACGCATTTTATCAACCAGTGTTTTTTATTAGAACGAGAGCTTTGGCTAAACAGCCAAAGCTCTCTCGGCAACTGCTTATGGGTACGTTACGCGTAGTAGCGCCCAAGATTCTGCAACACCCGCAGTAACAGGTGTTGCTGTTACGTCTACGTTTGCTTCATACGCTGCAGAGAAAGACGCGATGTTTGTGCCGTCTACGATTACGTTGCTTGCCGCTACGTCACCGTTGTCGATTGGGTTACCATCGTGAAGGATACGTACGCCAACGCCCGTTGCACCGCCTTCAACGCTGAATAGGTCGCCAGTAGTGTCTGGGTTAGAATCGAATGTGAATTCCGCTTTTGTTGCTACAGTCGTATCACAATCTGTCAGCTTCACTTGGAAAGGCACTGGTGTAGAGCGGTCACCTTTTGCTTTAAAGATGTGTGTTGGCTGTTGACCAAGTTGGATTGTCTGATCGATGCTGTCTGGTGATAGACCACATGCTGATTCTACGATTTCACCTTTGAAGTAAACGTTGGTCGTGTTTTCTGCCAAAGCAGGGGTTGCAGACATCAGTCCAAAAAGAAAAGTAGCTGCGATTGATGAGCGAATGAATTTAGCTTTCATTTTTAAATCCCGTGTATTTTTAGCGAATAAATGCAGACAAGAAGTGATGACTTCTTATCATTGCAATTTAGTTTTTAATAAATGTGTGGATGGAATAGTTTTATTTCCAACTCGATGTGTTTGTATCGTTTTACAAACGTTATGATTTTTGGTTAGCGTGAATGTTATTAAGTTCTAAACCATTAATTCTCCCTAAATTATTCGCTCATTTTCATCAAGAAATAATGCATTCTTGTTATGAGCCTATATATTTAATTACCTGTTCCTAATGAGATTTATCCAATTAAACGTTGACCCGAACTGTAAAGTTATTATTGGGTGTACGCTCCGTGAACATTACGCGCGATTTGAGTGGCTCCACGAACGAATCGTAAGCAGCTCACCCAATACATAATCGGCCCCCGCGGAATAAACACCGGTACTCGCTCCGACTTCTTCAAGTTGGAACACTCGTACTTGCTTAACGGTTTTCTTTTCTGGCGCAACCATTAAGAAAAGCCTTGCCCGACTGGCGTACAACAACTCAATCAATCGCTCAATGCTAGACAGCAAAGCCGAATAACTGAGACTCTCGGTATGCATGAGAATGAACGCATCACCTTCGACTCGGTAAGTCAAAGAAGCCAAGGCACTCCCACCAACGGACCATTGCTCCGTCGACTCTTTGCCATTGAGAAAACGCTCATACTCTGTCAGTGAACAAAGCTGTCTTAAAAACTGACGACCACTGCCCTTTTCGTTCAAACGTCGCCACTTCCCCTTTCCTTCAGGAAGCGGGACAAGGCCAAAGTTGCCATGACGATAACGCTCGAACCTTTTGATCAATTGAGGCTTGGTCGGAAAGCAGCATGCCTTGAGTTCATCTACACTGTTTTCAAGCACTCTGAGAATCTGAACCATCCGCTCTGCAGTGGGTTGGACTTTCTCACTTTCCCACCGAGAGAGCGCGTTAACATCGAGCCCAACAAACAAAGAGAAAGGGAAATGGCGTAACCGATCCACCAGCTCTCTTTGCGACCAACCTCTTCTCTTTCGTGCCTTTCGAAGGTGTTGAGAAAAGTTCGACTCCACCTTTACCTCCACATGCCTTAATTGACTTATGAATCAAACAGTTAAATAGGCATAACAAAGTTAAGCAATATGGGCATGCTCTGTCGGTTTGAATTTGAACAAGGGTAGAATATGCCCCGAATTGAGCGAGGTTATATTCCTGAAAAATAAAGGGAAACGCTTAAAATCGGCATTTTGATTCAATGGTAAAGAACAATTGCTCAATTTCAGAAAAAGGTGTGTAGCACGTAGTACCATTCCTACAGGAATGAGGGCAAAAGCGTGCAATCGACCTACTAACAGACGTCAAAAATTGCCTCTCATTGCGAGAGTTTGGGGCTTGAGATACTGGGATGCCTGAGGTCGCGCTGGCTTCCTCAACCTATAAACGAAAAGGTCGTTGTGTTATTCGCTACGCGAAGAAATAGTCAAACAGCCGCAATTGCGCCCGTTTGGTATCTTCATCTGAAATACCAATATATCTTAGCGTTGTCGAAACAGACTGATGGCCGATAATGGTCGCTACTAAGCCAATGTCCATATCGCTTGAGTGATAAAGGTGACGTGCAAATATTTTCCTTAGGCTGTGACAGCCGATTTTGTACTGACGCAGCTCATCAATACATCGAGATAAGCACGAGAAGACACTCCAACAAGCCTGACGCGAGATAACGCCTCGCTGTCTTTTAGCTCGATTACTGGCTAGGGTAGAGCGCGAAAAAATCAGACCGTTATCCTTGTCTTGCCACATTCTTCGGCGTTTCTTCAGTGCGGTTAAAGTACGCGGGCTAAGATAAGCGATGCGCTTTTTCACCGGCGCGTTTTTCGTTGCTTCTTCTAAGCGTGCTTGGACGCTGTTCTTCCAACTACGAGGCACTAACCCCGCTACGTTTCGGTAATCACACACGTACACTGAGAGCAACTTGGTATGATCTCGTTTGTAGTAGTTGAGCAATTCATTTTTGATGCTTTTTAAGACTTTATGTCGCGCTCTTGCTTGTCGAGCCAGCGTTCCTTTACTCTCAATCACCACCACTTCACCCGATTCGAAATTAATGTTGTCGTAGCCCAGTTTGGTGATGTCGGTAATTCGTAATCCCGTTTCAATGCCTATTCGCCAAATTAGCCAATAGACTTCATCGTGGTGTCGCTTCAGGTATTTTTCTGCTTTCTTTAAAATACGCTTGTCGCTAATTGCCTGCACGGTACTCATGAACATACCTTCCATTACGTTATAATTATTAATATTAAATATAGCTCAAGCAGTAATAAGCATTTGAGTTAATATTACTTACTGTTATTAATCTCAATTGCCACGGTTATATTTGTTTCTATACCATTAATTTAATTGATGTATTAATTGAATAATTCCAATCAAGTGATTTATCAGTCGCTTTCACTATATCAATTTGATTCAAGTCCCTCACAGTGATGATTTGATAAGTAAATTTATGTATTAACTCGATAATTTATCTGGATTCATAACTATATTGATTTTTTACTCAGAAAGATGGCGGTTTATTTGGTGATATGAACGGTATGAAATTGTTTTGTAGCGCATTTTTTGTGATCTACTTCTCATGACAGTTTTATTGAACCGACATCACACACGTTCTCGAAGTGTCGCTGAGTAAGTAATCACCGACGGAAAGCCAGACCTTTATGCTCAAACCGATGCAAACCACACAAAAAAGGCCCCCAATTGGGAGCCTTGAACATTCTACAGGGGAGTAAAAAGTGGTTTCGATTACTGCGCTTGTTGCTGCTTCATCGCTTCTAACTTTTTAAGTTGCTCTTGTTGACGCTTCTCTAGCGTCGACTTTTGCTCTGCGGTTAGAACATTGTAGATGTCGTGCTGTGCTTTAAGTTGAGCCAACTGCGTGTCCAGCTGTTTTGCATGCGCTTGTTGGATAAGTTGCTTGGCTTTTGCTTCATCAAAAGAAGACGCTTTCACTAACTTCTCGAACTGCTTCGCGCTTTCTTGTACTGCTTTAGGATCCTGCTGACCCGCTAGTTTGCTGCTTAAATTGATTTGAATTTCTTCAATCTTCGCTTGTTGATCAGCCGTAATGCTCTCTAAACCGAATGGTTTTGGCGCAGCAGGTTGAGTTGGTGCTGCTTCTGCAAATACATTTGCGCTGCTTAGTAGTAGAATCGTCGACAATAGGTAGCGTTTCATTGGGGGAACCTTCATTAACTTCAGTTTGGAGTTAGGTGAGACTCAATCGATACCACATGGTTTCCTGTGCCTGACAAATATGAGACTTTCCGTCACAAAAATAAGCAAAGACTGATATGACAAAAACGACAAATAATTTCCAATTTCCTTCGTCTTTTTCTTTTGTCCGTCGTCTTAGTCATTATTTATACCCAAGTAACCTCGAGATGCTAGGTTCAGCGAGAATGACTTGGTTTGTAGACGCGGCGGCGATTTAAAGGTTTGGTGGGTCCAAATCAAGAATCGACAACAAAGTATACAAGCCAAGTCAACTCGCCCTTCGGGAGCGTGTCATTGACCCGATTTCTGCGTCAAACAACTTGGAAAGAGCTGGCTATTACGCTGCGTTGTTTTCCTTGACCTCGAATCAATGACAACGCTCTGAATCCTGCATCTTGAAGTCACTTGGGTATAACAGTAATTTAAGAGCTTATGTTTACCTTTAAACCTGCAATCATCGAGATTGATCACCACCAAATCACCCTTTCACCTGACGACCAAAATCTGGTTGAGGTGGCACGCAAGGTCAAAGTGAATATCGCCGCACCTTGCTTGAAGAACAAACGTAAACACGGTTGTTGCCATGCATGCAAAGTGGAAGTGGACGGTGAGCCTCGTTACGCTTGCAAGGTAAAACCTAAATCGGGGATGAAAGTCGTGGTGCGTCGGCCTGATCTTGATGCAGCAAGAAAAGAAGCCGTTAAAGCGTACAAGCAACAAATAAAGACAGGCGAAACCACACCTTGCCAGTGCGGTTAAAACGGGTAATCGAGTTTACCTTACCGCGCAAAAACAAAGGGCGACACGAATGTCGCCCTTTTTGATGATTATTGTTGCGGATTTAAAATGATGGTGGTGCGTTTGGCTTTGCTACCAAAGGCCTGTTTCGCTTTCGCCCTCACCTCTTCTAACGTGACGCTTTGCGCTGCTTTATCAACATCTAGCAAGACATCAAGCCCGTAATCATGCACTAAGTAGCGAGTGTATGACCAACTGCGCTGTCCCGGATTGTCATCCATGTCTTTCATAGAAACCGCAAGTTGCTTGGCAGCCGTATCGACTTCTTTTTGCGTGATGTTTTTCGCTAGACCATCAAAGATTTTATCCAGCTGAGCGTCCATCTTGTCGACGTCTTTTGGATCGATTTGTGATTCAAAGAACCAATCAGAAACCTGTTCTCTATCTTGTGTAATTGGGTAGATGCCAGGGCTGTAGTCCAAGCTTGCTTCTTCACGTAATTGTGCGGTAACACGCGCAGCAGCGATGCGTTGCAGCATGTCTTCAACCACCGTGTCACGCGCCATTCTCGGTGACTCACGCTCATTAGTTAACCGCAGCAAATACAGCGAAGATGGCTCGTTACCTGCGGCCATGACCAAACGACTCTTCGCATTGGGATCAAACTCAATATGGTAATCGACAGGCGCGGCCGGTTTTAGATCAATCGATGCAACATACTTACGCAGCAATGGTGTGATCTGTTCAGGTTCGACATCGGCTACGATGATCATTTTGTAACCGTAGTTATGCTTGAACAAGGCTTCGTGCATCGCAAACACTTGATCCGGTGTGACGTTCTCTGCGCCATTGATGGACAAAAGGCGATGGCGACTGTTCGGCAAGTATGCGTTTTCATTTGCAGCTTTAATCCACTGGCCCATTGGTGATTCAAAGAAAGCACGTCGCTGTTGAACGTATTCACGTTTTACCGCTTCGAGTTGACGCTCATCGACTTTGATTTCCGTCGCCACGTTATACAGACCATTCATGGCACTGGCTAAATGTACTTTGGGTGTGATGACCTCAATGCCGTGATTCGTCGAGCCGAGGATCGGGAAGAGTGAAATGTCGTTTTTGCGCAAGTAGCTGTCGAGTTCAGAACCTGAGAAATCCCCCAACCCACTGCGTGCCGCTGCCATGGTCGCCACTTCAAACGCAGGATAGAGTGATTTATCAAGTGCAGCCTTACCACCTTGGCTAGCCAAGTAAATGTAGGCTCGGTTCGCCGCTTTCTCATCTTTCTGGAACCAAACTTCGATGCCATTTGAGAGTGAGTAAACTTGGAAACCGCCCTTCTCTTCTCGAACGGCGGTGATGTCACCTTCTTTAGTTGGCTGAATAAAACCATCAGTTTTCGTGTACATCTCAAGCGGCTTTTCACCGGCTTGTGCGTAAGCTGCGCTTAACAACGCAAACTCACCTGCGAACTGTTCTTTGTTTTCCGTTCTACCTAACCCCACCACAAAATTCGCCGGTTCCGATAACAGGGCTTCTAGCTCATCGTTCGCGTGGTTAAGGTCATTGGCAGCGACAAAGGTGGCTAAGCTTTGCTCATACCCTTGTTTGGATTGCGATACTGAATCTCGCTCCAATTGATACACTCGCGCTTCTGCATAACCAGCAGGCTTTCGCTTCGCCCAATCGGCATCTAGGTTAGACAGTTCGCCATACCAACCCGACATCACACCATTCAGTTCCTCTTGAGTCACACCGTAATCACGCAGCGAGGTCAGTGTATTCAAGAAGATTTGTTGGATGTTGTCACGGCGCTCAGGAGCAAAAGAAACCCCCGCCGACATCATGCGATGATAGTTGGAAGAATAAGGTTGCGCATAAGCGTATTGGAACGATTCCGCCGCATCATTCAACACCGTGAGTAAGCGTTGTTGGATCAACTGGGCGCTCAACTCATCTTGCCAAGCTTTGTGTTGTTGCTGCATGGTTTGTCGAGTAACAGAATCCCGATCGATGACCAAATGCAGGCTCGGTGATTCCATCTTACTGCTTGGTAGAATGCGATTAGCGTTATTCACTCGAATATCACGACGCTTCTCTACTGCCGCATTAGAAACGCTCTCCCAGTTAGAGAACTTGTTCTCAATGATCTTTGAGATAGATTCGACATCAACATTACCTGTGACAATTAACTCAGCGTATTGCGGCTGATACCACTTGTCATAGAAGGCTTTTAGTGCTGGCGATGTCGTGTTCTCTATTGAGCTGCGCGTGCCAATCGGATCGTGCTCCGCATAAGGCGTGCCTTCAATCGAAGCTTGGTACGCGTTAAAAGATAGGGATTTATCATCAGGTCGCGCACGGCGCCACTCCCCTAATATCACCCCTTTCTCTTTTTCTACCTGCGTTGGGTCGAACTCGATGCCATCACTGATATCACGCATCCACGTTAACGCATCATCCAGTTTACTCGGATTAGCAAGATCAAGCTTGTAGGTCGTCTGTTGATAAGTGGTCGTGGCATTAATATCTGCACCAAAGCTGCCGCCTGATGCTTCAAACAGCTTTACAACATCATTGCCAGAAAAGTGAGTGCTGCCGTTGAACGCCATATGCTCAATAAAGTGCGCGTAGCCTTTTTGAGTCGCATCTTCTTGGAAGGAGCCAACGTTCATCATCAAACGTACCGAGACTTCTTCATCTTGGGTTGGATAAATGTGGTATTTCATCCCATTAGGCAGTTGATCAACGTACCAATTCGGATCGGTTTGAAGCGGTGTCGATTGGGGAGTCAGAGCACACCCTGACAGCAACAATGCGGTGAGTAACAACGTGCTACGCATAACTATCGTCCCTAATAATAATCAATTGAGGCAATATATCGAGCACGCCATATGCTTGATATTTAATATGAAAACTACGCCTGAATAGTAAGATCTAGCTCGCATTTTATAAAATGAGAAGGTTTTACAACGTCTTAGATAACTCTTCGCTATTAATCAAGTTAGCGCAAAAAGGCAAACCACATTGTTTAATATTTGCGCGCTGAAGTTAATGCGACTCAAATACGCGACATAGATCGGAATTTATTTTGACCACTAAAATATAATGTTCGCGCGAAACACCCATTTTTATAAATATAAGAGCCAACGATACCTTTATGCTTAAGAATTTATCTTTGAAGAACAAGCTGGCGATTTCTGCCAGTGCTGCCATCATCCTCGGGGGAGTGTTGGTGGAGGGGCTGTCTTTCCGTGATGCTTTAGAGCGACTTGACGTTGAAGTCGCGCAACGCCTAGAAAGTACCAGCGCATCTTACAATCAATATGTGAGCGATTGGCTGCTGTCGAAAGAGCGCGCACTCACATCACTGTCACAAGACGCAGAGAAATCCGCCATTGTGACCCATCTAAAACAAGTTCGTGATTCTGCTGCGTTTGATAACGTCTTCCTTGCGTATCCAGACGGTTCTCAAGACAACGCGAACGGTGTTGTCCTGCCACCGGGTAACGACGACCCTCGTCAATGGGGTTGGTACACCAACGCAATCGCAAACCCTTCGAGAGTCTTTATGGACAACCCTACTGTCGCTGCAGCAACTGGCGCGAACGTGGTGTCTTTGGGTAAAGCATTGCAACTTCACGGTCAAACCAGCGTGCTAGGTGCAGACGTGGAAATCGGTGACATCCTAAATAGCCTGAACCAAGTGATTCTGCCTGGTGAAGGTTACATGTTTATCGCCAACGACCAAGGCAATATCTTCACCCACAATGACAGCAAACTGCTTAACCAGCCTGTCAGCAAATTGGGGCTGAACAACAGCGATATCACAGCGGCAGCAAACTCTGGTCAAGATCGTACCGTGTCCATCAACGGCAAAGACTTCGTGGTTTACGCGAAAGCCATCGACGGCACTAAGCTAACAACAGTCACGGTTCTGGATAATGACTCTTTGGTTGCCCCACTTTACGACGCAGTTTGGGGCCAAATCATCGCGACAACGATCGTAGTGATCATCTGTGTGGCCTTGTTTAACTTGCTGTGTAACATCCTATTCCGTCCACTTTACAACGTTTCAAATGCTCTATCCCAAATCGCCAATGGTAGCGGTGATTTGACTCAGCGCATCAAAGTCGAAAACCGCGATGAAGTGGGTGAGTTGGCAGAGAACTTCAACCAGTTTGTTGCCAGCCTTCAGCAACTTATCGGCCACATTCGTCACCAAGCGGAAGACTTGAATCATCAGTCAGAGCTGAGCACCAAACGTGCAAACCAATCTGTTGACGAGCTCAACCACCAGCAACAAGAAATCACACTTGTGGCAACGGCAGTAACGGAAATGGCTTCTGCGACGCAAGAGATCGCTTCTCATGCTGAGCAAACGGCGAAAGTGGCACAGGACTCTTCCGTGAGCACACAAAATGGTCATGCGTTGGTAGTGAACACCAAAGACTCGATCAACAACCTGTCTTCGGAAGTGAACCAAGCCAGCGGCGTGATCAGTGAACTAAACCAGCACGCTCAAGACATCAATACCGTGCTGTCGACCATTCGTGACATTGCAGAGCAGACTAACCTACTTGCATTGAACGCCGCGATCGAAGCCGCACGTGCAGGCGAACAAGGCCGTGGTTTTGCTGTGGTTGCGGATGAAGTTCGTGTTCTATCTCAACGCACTCATACATCGACAGAAGAGATCAAATCCACCATCGAAACGCTACAACGAACGACTCAGCGTGCTGTTACTTTGATGGAACGCAGCTCTGAACTGGCAGTAGGCTCGGTAGAAGATGCTGACCGTGCTTCTCAAGCGCTGGATGAAATCAACTCGGCAGTGGCGATGATCAGCGATATGGCGACCCAAATCGCCACCGCCGCGGAAGAGCAAACCCACGTGACCAATGAAATCACCCAAAACGTTACTTCAATCAAAGACGTGACGGACCACTTGGTTATCGGTGCAGAAGAGTCGATGAATCAGTCATCTGAGTTGAAGTCTCAAGCAGAAGATCTCAACTCGAAAGTGGCAACCTTCAAACTGGCGTAGTACCCACTTCAACCATTAATTTCAAACCCCGTCATGTTGCGGGGTTTGTTGTTTTTCCCGCCTGTAAATTCGGCTTAATTTGACCCGAAAGCCCCGAATAGCCGTACATAAAAGCAACACAATCAACATTATCGCCTATCAACATCAGTAAGTTCCTCAGAGAACAAGATAGGCAAAACTTTTAGGGAAACGGCTTTTCAACCTTATTCAGAAACTTTGAAGGGGTGCGCTTATGAATCTTATGGACCTACCCAAAAAACGGGGCAAATGGAACCTAGAGCTGTGCAAACAAAGTGCAGCAAAATTCAAGACTCGCACGGAGTGGTGTGAAGGATGCAAAGCGGCTTATAGCGCGGCGTATCGCAACGGCTGGCTCGACCAATGTTGCGCTCATATGCAGCGCGTTGGCTTGAAATGGACGTACGAAAAATGCAAACAAAGCGCCTCTGAATACAAGACTCGTTCTGCATGGAATCATGGTTGTAAGAGCGCTTACCATGCCGCCAGAAAAAACGGATGGGTTGAAGATTGCTGCGCCCACATGCTCCCTTCTCGGACAGGGAAAAAGTGGACATTTGAAACCTGTGCAGAAAACGCCAAACGGTACAAAACTCGCTCCGACTGGCAGCGCGGATGCAGCGGCGCTTACAACGCGGCTAACCGTAATGGTTGGTTGGAAGACTGCTGTGCCCACATGAAACCAATCGAACTGAAGTGGAACTTATCAGCCTGTGTCCAAAGCGCCCGACCGTTCAAAACTCGTACGGAATGGATTAGCCATTGTAAAAGCGCCTATCAAGCGGCAAGAAACCGAGGGTGGTTAGAGCAATGCTGCGCTCATATGGGGGAACCAAGAACACAAAAGAAATGGACGCTGGATGCCTGCATGAGAAGCGCGGCAGAGTACAAAACACGAACAGCGTGGCAAGAAGGATGCAGCGGAGCCTACTTCGCCGCGCACCGAAATAATTGGATGAAAAGGTGCTGCGCCCACATGCGTTCTGCACGTTCAAAATGGACGCTTAAGATCTGTAAAGGCAGCGCATCCTATTTCTCAAGTAAACGAGATTGGCTGCGCTGTTGTCGAGGTGCTTACAATGCCGCTCACCGTAACGGTTGGCTTGCAGAATGCTGCTCACACATGGAGAGACCGCGAGCAGCATGACGAAACTACTTCGCTGCTGCGCCTGTGAGCTTACTCAGCACACCACTGACTTTGGTCAACACCTCGTCACACCCTTCAATCTTGTGGCGCTCTTTTAAATACATAGGGTTGTTGTAAGCGAGCCAAGTTTTGCCTTCTGCATCTTCATAAACCAGCACTTTTTGCGGCAAATCGATCGCTACCTCTTGGGCACATTGCATCAACGGTGTGCCCACTTTGGGATTACCAAACACAATCACCTCGGTTGGTCTTAGATCCATATCGACCTTAGCCGCATTCTCTTGGTGATTCACACGCGCAAACACGTTTAAGCCCTTACTTTGCGCGATTTCGACAAACTTATTCGCCGTATCTTGCACCGAATGTTGACTCGCAACTCGTACCACACTGTCTTCTGCCAAAGAGGAAAACGACGCCAACACTGCGACCAATCCTACCGTTATTGCTTTTACCATCTGCTGATTCCTTATGCTTCGATCTCACTACCCAAAAACTATAGAAGCCAAGACCCAGACTCGCGACTTGTACGTGTTTGATTTTCGGCTTTCCTTATCAACAATAGACCGACTCAGAGTGAAAATTGATTCAGATTAATAAAGCGTTAATCAGTCCAACATTAAAACCGTGAAGCACATAAAATACGCGTCCTATTTTACTGAGTAAGAGTTAACTAGTGACACGCGATCAATTTGAGTTATTAGCCCCGGGCGGCGATCTGGATTCCATCAAAGCAGCCATTGCTGCAGGTGCCGATGCTATCTACTGCGGACTAGACCGTTTTAATGCCCGCAACCGAGCGACCAACCTCACTTTAGATAACTTGAATGGCGTGCTGACGCTAGCTCATCAGCACAACTGTAAGATCTTCCTGACTCTGAACGTATTGATACTGGAAAGCGAAATTCCAGCCATCGTGCGTTTGCTCAGCCAGTTAAACACCACTGCGATTGATGGCGTGATCGTGCAAGATCTTGGTTTGGCTTACATTCTCAAGAATCATTTCCCAGATCTAGACATACACGCTTCAACCCAGCTCAACACGCACAACGAAGGGCAGATCTTGTTCCTTAATCAGTTGACGGCGAGCCGCGTGAACCTCTCTCGTGAACTGAACATCAATGAGATCAAGCATCTGGCTCAGTTTGGTCGTGAACATGATGTGATGATGGAAGTGTTTGTGCATGGCTCTTACTGCATCGGTTTCTCAGGCATTTGCTACATCAGCTCTGCGCGAAACGGTGCTTCGGGCAACCGTGGTCGCTGCAGCCAGCCTTGTCGTGAGCAATACGAAACCACCAAAACAGGCAACAGCTACCCTCTCAACATGAAGGACAACTCGGCATTTGGCGATTTAGAAGCGCTTGCCGATGCGGGCGTGTATTCGTTGAAAGTGGAAGGCCGCATTAAGAAATCTCACTACGTTTATACCGTGGTCGATAACTGGCGCAAACAGATTGACCGCTTGTGTGATGGCGTAGAACTGTCAAACGACACCACAGAGTTGTACACCGTATTTAACCGTGATTTCTCTAACGCGTTTTTGCAAGGTGATTTCGGTAAAGCGATGTACA
Organism: Vibrio sp. CUB2; assembly: GCF_001557945.1. Lineage (NCBI taxonomy): Bacteria > Pseudomonadati > Pseudomonadota > Gammaproteobacteria > Vibrionales > Vibrionaceae > Vibrio > Vibrio sp. CUB2. The sequence goes on from NZ_LNRB01000008.1 coordinate 66,171, forward strand.
TCGACAACCCTCGCGATCACGCCGTAAAACACTTCTCGAAGATCTACAAATGCGAATCCGCCGATGATGTGCAAGGCGTGAAGAAAAAGCTCTACGACGACAAAACCGCAATCATTGAGAAGGTTGCAGAGAAGACTCAAGATTTTGATGTGACTTCAACGCAAGCCTCTGGCAGCAGCCTAAAAGGCGCGATTGATGTACCGACTTTGCCAACGCTGCCTCAACCAGATATTCGCGAAGGCGCTCCGAAGCTATCTGTCTTGATTTCATCAGTAGAAGACACTGCACTATGCGAAGACAGCAATGTCGATGTGTACTTCCAACTACCAATGGGGTTGGCGGGTGAACTGAATGCGATGATTGAGTTGTTCCAAGCAAACCCAAGATTGAAACCTTGGTTCCCTGCGATTTTGATTGGTGACGATTACCAAGCCGCACGTGCATTCTTAGAAGCAGTGAAGCCAGAATTGTCGATCACCAATAACTCTGGCGTGGGCATGTTGGCTCAAGAGCTGGGATTAGGTTGGGTTGCAGGCCCGCAGATGAACACGGTGAACTCCTACTCGTTCAAATGTTTGCAAGAAGAGTTCGCCGCAAGCGGTGCGTTTATCTCTAACGAGCTGAACATGAAGCAGATGCGCCACATTAAGCGCCCGCACAACATGCGCAGCTACTACAGTATTTACCACCCGAACACTCTTCTCACCAGTCGCCAGTGTTTGTTCCAACAAACCGAAGGTTGCCGCAAGATTAAGGTCAACAAAGGCTGTTTGAAGCGTTGTGACAAGCGCACTTCGATCATCAACCTAAAAGACAACCCATATGTGGTGCAAAAACAAAAAGGCAGTCACAACTCAATCTACAGCGAGCACAACGTATTGAACCTGCAAGTGCTACAGGATTTGCCGCAGCTGTTAACTGACGTATTGATCGACCTGCGCGACATCCAGACAGAAACCAAAGTCACGATGACCAAACCTGAATTGATCGATGCCTTTACCGCTCTTCTGAATGAACACAATGAGCAGCATGTTGAAGCACTTAATACCGTGATTCACCCAACGGCAAACGCTCAATACTTGAAAGGCTTGTAACGGAATCTCATCAGATTCAACTGCACAATTTATGGAAGACTTATGCACCCAATGAAACAAGAAACACTGAGCTACTTTGATGATTTGAACTACAGCGTGATGGCTCAAATGGAAGCGGTTTATGAGCTCAAACAAAACCGTACGGGTTTAACCGTTGAGCTTAACTTTTCAGTGCTTGGTAAAGGCGAATTACCCGCAGAAAGCGCACAAAGAACCGATAAGAAGCTGTATTTCATTGATATTGAAGACATCGAACGCATTGGGTTTGAAGCGCTCGAACCCTTCGTGACTGGGCTTGGTGAGCATTGTTCTATGGTGGTGTTTGAAGAAGAGTTCTTTGAACAAAGCATGAAAGAGATATGGATGTTCCTATCGAACGATCCGCGTGATCGTGATGTTTTCAACGACAGTAAGTTTTATCGCGCTTAACCCTTTCAAAGCGATTTTGCTCTTGATTTTTACCTCTTGGATGGCCGTTTGAACACCAAAATCGCCGTCCAATTTATCACTTTATCCCGCTTATTCTGACTCTGTACCAGCCTATTTTTGGGCTCAAGATCCACTTTTCTCATCGTATTAGCAATTCATTTTATTCGCCCCAACAATGCTCTCCCACCCAACCAAAAGTATTAATCAAGTAAATACTCTAATCACCAATAATTGACATCAATATTCATCCCAATCAATAAACTAGCTCAGTTTATAAACCTAAGTGCATATGGTGATTTTTTTCTGAATCGGCCTTCAAATTTTGAGTTGTTTCTTTTCATTTGTAACTGGATGTAAGCAAAAAATATGAGTGATTTCGGCAGTGGTTAGATCAAGGGGCTTCCCTCTCTTTGTGACGTTTGCTTAGTGTTTGAAGTCCTCGCCGGAAATCCCCCACGAATAGAAAATCAACAAGGACAGTCACTTAGCTTTTTAAAGCAAGTGATGAGGATTCAACAATGAAGAAAACAACAATCAGTTTGATGGTAACAGCGGTGCTCATGGGTTCCCCAATCATGGCCACCTCTGCACTCGGCGCAACACAAGAAAACATCATAACGGCCGCTCAAAGCGAGTCAGTCTCTGCCACGATAACCGTGCCACAGGTTGACCAGTGGTACTCACAAGCGCAGGTCGATTTGAAGAATATCTCAGGTCAGCAATTAGACTTGGCGGACGCAGAGATTTGGGTTACCTCAGACAAAGACGCGACGGTGAATAGCTCATGGGGCGCACCTTTTAATGTCAGCAGCCCTGCTCCCAATACGTTTGTCTTTACTCATGACAGCACGTCACAAATTCTAAACGATGACCAAACGGCTCAAATCTTCTTTGGCCTTAATGCCAGCAATGGTGATTACATCGATGGAAACGACGTGCACATCGAGAAGGTGATCATCAAGAATGATCCTGCGCTTCAAGGCAAGATCACCTTACAGGCACCAAGTGCACCACACGCCAGCCTAGCCGCGGCATCGATTTTGGTCGAGGGTGAGAACTACAGTGAGGCCGTGTCTGTGCCGTGGGGAAGCAGCTTCGTTCTAGAGCACCTCCAAGATGGCGAATATCAAGTCACCGCTCAAGATGTAACGAGCGAAATGGGGATTGCCCACGCCTCCTCGCCAACCTCAACCGTGACTGTCGATAGCGATGCAACGCAGCCGAGTGTTTTCGTGCAATACGATGCGTTTATCTACTACGCTACCATCTCGCTCACAATGCCTGCACTGGATGGCATTACGGCAAGCCTAACCACAGATGCCACCGTGAAAGCGGCAGGAACGCAAGACGTTGAACGCAGCCTAGTGGTGCCATTTGGCGGCGAGATCGACATCAGCAAACTGCTTGATAACCACAAATACGATCTCTCCTACTCACCGATTACGGTGAACAACGTGCTTTACCAACCGAGCGACAACCTCGATGTATTGGTCAACAAAGACACGGCGACAGAAATCAGCACTAACATCGTTGACACGCCGATCGCGAGTGACGACTTCACTACCGTTCAAGCAAGCATTGTCGACTTACCTCAAGAAGCGATGCCAATTGTGCTCAACCTTGTCGCGAAAGATGGCTCTAGTCGCTACAGCTACGAAATTACTAGCTCGCCATTCACCTTGCCTGACGAAGTTAAGCCGGGTGAGTACGATATCCAAATCGATTCGGTGTTTGCTGGAGACACGCGTTACGCCTATGACGGGGATGAATCCGTCTCTGTCACGCAAAGTGATGCTCCGTTGTTGCTAACGCTACCATTTCGTGAAGCGATGAGTCTTGCAGTCAAAGGCTTCCCAGATTACGTAGCAAATGGCACAGTGACGAACGACAGCGAACAGACCACCAATGAAATCGGTGCAACCAAGGTCAATGCCATCTTCAAATACGCGGGCTTAAGTGGCTCGGGTGATCCGGGTGTGATCTTGGCGAAAGATGAGCTTCCGCTACATAGAACTTACGCGAACGCACAAAGCGCTTCAGATCTTTCAGGCCATCACGTACTGCCAGTCATGGTGGTTTACACTGCAAATGCTAGTGGTGGTGCAAGCTGGACAGACTTAGTCGATGATGAATTGCTCTACAAACATTACGCGACTTTCATTACTCAAGCTATCGCGGCGCAAGAGTACGCGGCTGGCGATGGCAGCTCGCCAATGTCGTTTGTGCTTAACCCTGACTTCTTAGGTGAACTACAGAAAAACCCGAGCCATGTGGATGACCTAAACCAAGCGGGCGCAGTCAACGTGAATGACCAACTCGCTCGTGCGTTGGATTACATGAAGACGACTTACGGTTATCAACCACCAGTGGCCGTGCCTCAATTCGAGAACACACTGAAAGGCTACATTGCGTCACTCAACTTCATCATGAATGGCTTAGCAGAAGACGTAACGTACGGCTGGCAAATCAACTTGTGGGCGGTAGGCTCTGCCAACTGGATTCACCAGACCGACGACCAATCAGCTGACAAAGGCCAAGAAGTGGCGAACTTCGTCAACTCGCTGGATGTTTACACTGGCACTTACCAACCAGATTACATTGTGTTCGATAAGTATGAGCGCGACGGTTTCGGCTCAGAAGCGATCGCGAACTACGCGTACAACGCCACCAGCTGGACGCGTTACCTATCGTATGTGAAAACCATCAGTGATGGCGTTGAGTCTCCAGCCATGATTTGGCAAATCCCAGGTGGTCACATGCCGACTCAAGATGAAGGCAATACATTGATCAACGTTGAGCATGAGGCGTCTGGCGGCTCTTACTTTATGGGTGATGCACGCATCGGAACGGACATCAACAACGTACGTACTGGCCTACTCGACAAACAGCTCAATCCAACCACTTACAACGGTGCGAGTAACGTTCGAGAATTGCTAGAAAAAGACGCAGGCTACGACTGGTCTCATGTGGCTATGCAAGATCTACCGAAGAGCAACGTGTTTGCCTTACTTTGGGGTGGTGGCTCAACTACGGCGGTCGTTACCATTGGCTCAAACGGCACGGACAACGGCTGGCTAGACAACAAAGTCGACGCTTACGCACAAAATCCAACGTGTTTGGTTGGCAACGATTGTGACGGCTCAATTTGGGGGGGTGACGGCGGCGATAAGCCACCAGTCGACAATAATCCACCAAGCGTTTCACTGTCTCCGAACTATCAGGTGAACAGCGGCGAAAGCGTAACCATCACGGCTAACGCTTCTGATCCGGATGGCGACGTGATTAGCTATCAATGGGAGGTTCCTTCTGACCTGACAGTTGTCGGCGACGCCAATAGCGACACGCTAGTGGTAACGGCTCCGGTCACAGACCCAGACCTCACTTTCTCAATTTCAGTGCAGGTTTCTGATGGCGAGCTAAATGCCTCAGATTCAACTTCATTGAAAGTCGTTGGTGATAACAGCGGTGGCGGTGATGGTATTTGTGCCGACATCCCAGAGTTCGAGCAAAGACAGTACCAACCGGGCGAACAAGTGACCTACCAAGGCAGCTTGTATGAAGCCGACCGTTGGACAGACTCGACGCTGACTCCGGCCGACCCATACTCAGGCTGGACGTTGATTGATAGTTGTTCTTAACAGTCTGATTAATCAGCGTTAACCATCCAAATTCATAACATCCGATACCGTCTTGATAGGCGGTATCTTTTTTGTTTTAACGACACCATTCTTTAGGAAACAAAAAGCCCATCACTCATTCAACAAGTGATGGGATAAATGCGGGACACAGTAAAAGACTTAAACCAGTGTCGCGCCTTTGAAAGCGCCGATCGGAGCAATTTCATCAAGCTTCGCAAGGGTTTCTTGGCTCAAAGTGACGTTTAGAGCACCCAGGTTTTCATCAATGCGAGATGTTTTACGGCTACCCGGAATTGGGATGATGTTATCGCCTTGCGCGACCAACCATGCCAAAGCAAGTTGTGCTGGAGTGATGTCATACTCAGCAGCAATATTCTTGATCTCTTCTAAGCGCGCTAAATTGCTTGTGAAGTTATCACCCTGCATTTTTGGGTTGTTGTTGCGAAAATCATTTTCGTCCAACTCTTTGACCTGACCAGTCAGAAAACCAGCCCCAAGTGGCGACCAACAAACCAGCGCAGCACCGATTTGGTTTACCGCAGGTAGGATGTCCGTTTCCGCTTCACGACGGAACAGTGAATATTCGTATTGCACCGCCGAAATTGGGTGGATTTCATTCGCGCGCAACACTTGCTCCGCTGTAACGTTAGACAGACCAATCGCTTTTACTTTCCCTGCTTTCACAGCGTCTGCCATTGCAGCGACCGTTTCTTCAAGCGGAATTTGTGGATCTAGGTAGTGTGCGTAAAGTAAGTCAATTTGTTCCACACCCAAACGCTCTAGACTGTTATCAATCGCACGAGCAACATACTCTTTTGTACCATTGATGGTTAAAGGAAACCCCCAACCAGTATCTAGCGTGCTGCCTGTTTGGCCTTCTTCAAACACGATGCCAAATTTGGTCGCAATAAACGCTTTTTGATTGGTTTGCGCGATGGCTTTTTTGATCAAATCTTCGTTGTGTCCTGCACCGTAAGCGTCAGCCGTGTCGATCATCATGCCTTGTTCAATAGCATGAACCAGATTTTGCACCGCCACTGCGTCATCACTCTCACCGTAATACCCCTCAAGACCCATTGCGCCGTAACCGATTTGTTTGATTGCTGCAAAGTTGCCATTTGACATGATTCTTCTCCAATTCTCTTGCTGCTGACCTCAGCAACAAAACGCGATTTGTGTGTGTTTCGAGTCACCTCGATTGCTTGGTAATAAGATTAGCAACGCATGGAGAAGGAGGATTGAAGATTGTTGCCTGAAGATTTGTACTTTATTGCTAACTGTCTGGAATTGAGTCAGAGCGAGAGCAAGTTTAAGCTCAGAAACACGTTAAAATTGCTTCGCTAGCCTAATTTTAACATTTTTATTAATAGTTATATCACGTTGATTTTTAACATTTAAAACACCCATACATAGCGTGAGCAAGCACCCAAAACAAACAGTATGCATACTTCATAAAAGCGATATTTCAGTCCACTTCATTGCGCATACATTAATTAATCCTAAAGTAGTAGATGCGATATGACACACATATCAGTAACTTCATTGCCAAACTCATCGTGAGGTGAGGACGGAAAGCCACGGGTCTTATCTGTTCAAGATAAAAAGGAATTAAGACAGCCGGGTTGCGGAACTTGGAATCCGAAAAATGAAAAATTCAATCACTACAATCGTCATTTCATCACTCTTCCTATCGACAAGTGCCTTTGCACTTCAAGGCGAAAATTTTAACACCATCGATCAAGCCAATGATGTTGCAGGCGCTCGTGTGGGCTGGGATGTCGAATCTGATGGCGGTTTGGTTTTAAAAGGCGATAACAACATGGAATCGACCTTAACCGTTTCAAATACTCGTGACGCTGGCGGAGCGAAAGCCCCCGTTTTAAAAGTACAAGGCAGAAACGAGAAAAGAGCACTCAACGAAGCACTCCCAATACTCAGCGTTGAGAGCATCGAAAACCAAGCTGGTATTGAGCTTACTCGTGGTTCAATGAAGCGCGATGCAAAACTGGGTTGGTCGATCATCTATGACGGCAAAGATAAAAGTGACCTGATTCTACGAGAAGTACGCGGTAGCGGTAACTGGATTGTCACCTCTTTCTACAAACTTGAGAGCAAAATGCTGCAAGATTTAAATAATGTACCGTTTATGGCTCAAGTGTTTGTTCCATACTGCCCAACAGACAAATATGGAAATGTCACAGTGACGCCAAGAACAAAAGAGAAGTTAGCGACTTGTCCTGAGTAATCTAGCCCCTCTACAGCAAAGCACTAAAACTCAAACTACCTCAATAACAACAAAGGGTGACTTTCATGTCACCCTTTCTCTTCTTAAATACACAACATACTGCGAATGATTCTGTGTGCTTCTGCTAAGTCGTCGAGACTGCCAGATGCGATGACTTCTAGTGGCTTTCTACCTTCAAAGAACACACTTTTGCTTGCGCTGTTCATAAAGGTTTTGCGCGCTTCTGGTTGACGAAAAAGCAGTTGCAAACACTCTTCAATTGCCAAGATATGCTGCTCACGTTGCAGCGCTTCTTGTTCATCCATATCGCTTGGTAAAAGCTTGGCGATTTGGTTCTTATTCGCCCCCCACGCGATCAGGGCTTGATGTGTTTTTTCTGAGTTCATAGTGGACTCCCAACTAAGTTGAAAAAGCCAACTTCCGTGTGCAAAAGGAATTAGTACTGACCAATTTTGATCGAAGGTTCTTCAAAGATGGACGTGAGTCGCTGCGCGTAATTGTCTAGTTCAGCTTTGCGTTCGTCTTGCGTTTTTCTTGCTGGGCCAAACACCTTATGCGGCTCAAGCACCGAGAAACCATTGAACTCAAACACACCGCGATGAATTGGGCGAAGAATCGCATCTAAATCACCATTCCACCCGTCTTTAACATACAACTCTTCTGGGCCACCCATGGTGACACTGACCATGGCTTTTTTGCCTTTGTAAACGCCATTTTCATAGAAGCGACCGCCGCCGTAGGTGCGCCCCATTGCAAACACCCGATCCACCCAACCTTTGAGCATAGCTGGCATCCCAAACCACCAAAGTGGGAATTGGAAGATCACCAGATCACACCATTCGAGCTTTTGAATTTCAGCCTCAATCTCAGGTGCGAAGCCATCATTACCGGTCGCGTACATCTCTTCTAACTGTTGCTTGAAGAACTCCGGATCGTTGGTCGTCGTGAAGTTATGGCGACCCGAAACAGGATCAAAGTTCATCGCGTGTAAGTCCGATGTTTTGACCTTATGCCCTGCACCTTCTAACGCTTCAATTGCCGTTTGGAACATTGCGCCGTTAAAGCTCTTAGGTTCTGGGTGCCAATAAACAACAAGTACATTCATTATTTGTTCTCCAATAATTCAACAATCTCGGCGTAGTGGTATTCTTTCGCGAGGTCGAGTGGTGTTTTGCCGTCAAAACCTTTTAATTCCAGCTCTGCACCTGCTTCAATAAGGGCTTTCGCCGCATCGGTATGTCCGTGCCAAACCGCATCATGCAAAGGGGTGTAGCCGTTATTTGGCCCCTGTGCGTTTAACGTTTCATGGAATCCAGCGTAGTTAGCCAACACTCGAATCACATCAGCGCGACCGTTGTAGGCGGCTTTATGCAGTGGGATCGCCTTCATGTAATGATCGGGAATGGTTTGGTCACCCCCTTTTTCCATCAATATACGTAAGCTCTGGGTATGGCCATCACGTGCAGCAACCATTACCGCCGTGTGCTCGTCATTCCCCGACGCATTGACTGGTGATGCTACATTGAGTGTCGACCAGTCCTGCAAAGCGTCAAGCGCCGCTGCCATTTGCTCATCGCTAGATTGCACGTCTGTCACGACTTGATAAGCAGACAATTGGGCTTGCTTGGCTGCGAATGTTTGTTGGTAGTCGGCAAATATGTCCCCCATGTCTTTGGCTTGTTGCTGACCAAAAACATCACCTCGGCTCGCGCCAAAGTCGACGAGTTGGGCAGCTTTTGCTCCGAAGGTAGAGACAATCTCGGTGTTCACATCTGGTTGCGCGAGCAGCACTCTCACTATGTCTGGTTTACGATGCCAAACCGCCACCATCAAAGGTGTCACGCCATGCTTTGGTGTTTGAAGATTGATAAACGCGCCCGATTCCAACAACTTGCTTACCCACTGCGTTGAGCTTTGTTGCGCGGCAATATGCAGTGGTGCGTTCCCCATCACAGGATCGAGTTGGTTTACGTCTGCCCCCTGCTCAATCAATCCAACAAACTGCTCATAGTGATTATCGACAATGCTTTGATGTAATGCTGGTAAGTTCATGATGACCCCGTTGCTGCTGCGCTTTGCTTCAATGGGGATAGTATTGAACAAAATTTCATTAACCTGTAGATTGCAAATGGTTACTTTTAAGATGAGTAAAAGTTAATGAAATCACTTCCATCCCAACTTCCTATCTTCATTCAAGTCGCGAAAAACGGCAGCTTTGCCAAAGCAGCCCGAGCGCTGGGGATCTCTGCACCGGCGGTCAGTAAAGCGATCACCAAGCTCGAAGAAGAGTGGCAAGTGAAACTGTTTTTTCGCTCATCTCACTCATTGAGTTTGACGCAAACAGGCCAACAACTTTTCGATGAGTTAACCCCTTCTTTGGAGGCGATTCAAAGCACCATTACACAGCTTTCCGATACTGAGCAAAGTTCCGGCGGAACGGTGAAAGTGAACCTACCCGCAAGCTCAATAGGGCGAGAGCATATCTTGCCGCTGGTAATCGAATTCATGGAAATCTACCCAGAGGTGACCTGTGAGCTGCATTTTGATGATAGGAATGTTGATTTGGTTGAGCATGGTTTTGACCTCGGTATCGGCACAGCCATAAACCAAGATTCACGCTTGATTGCTCGTCCTTTACTTACTCAAGATGTCGGTATCTATGCCTCTCCAGATTATTTGCAAAAGTACGGAGAGCCAAAGAGCATAGAGGCGTTAAGCCACCACAAGTGTTTACCTATTCGCTCACTCACAACTGGACGTTTCCATTACTGGCGAATCAACGAAGGGGGCAACGCAAAGCTCTATGAGCCCAGTGGCAAGCTGATCATGAATAACTTCGCCGCAGCGAAACAAGCCGCGCTGGCGGGAGCAGGGATCACTATGCTAGGCAGTTGGTTATTTAAAGAGGAATTGCGTCAGCAGACCATCGTCCCTATCTTGCAGCCTTATTGGGGAGAACCTGCCACCATTTGGGTCTATTATTCTTCAAGGCAGTACTTACCCAATCGAGTTCGTTTGCTTATTGACTACTTGATCGAAAACATACACCGTGTTGCCTAAGGAAGGATGTCATTAAACGCGATGAGAATCCTTGAACACTCGCCTTGCACTGACTACAATGGCGCACTTTTTTTAATGACTTCAAGGTCACAAACATGACAGATACAGCTAAACCAGCTCTACCAGATCGCCTAGCGGGTAACCCACGTAGCCCATTCTTCATCAAAGAATGCTTCGAGCACCAAATCGGTATTCGTATCAACGGCCAAGAGCGTACTGACGTAGAAGAATACTGCATCAGCGAAGGTTGGGTAAAAATTGCTTCTCCTAAAGCAAAAGACCGTTTCGGTAACCCAATGCTAATCAAGCTTAAAGGCGAAGTTGAAGCGTACTACGTGTAAGCTGACCACGCTGAATGTATTCGAAAGCTCGAGTTTAACTCGGGCTTTTTTAATGCCTGTCATATCCCTTCCTCATTTAATCTCTTCCCTCTTCTTTTCAGTACAAGTTATTAAGAAATCGATGTAAATCGCTGTTTTTATCTAATTGTTGTCTAAAGTTTCTAAAGGACTAACTGCAATAACCATTGCCAAAAGAAACGACACCTTTTTAATACAGGGAGAGGAAATGGAAAGCCCACTTGTCACACTCAAACACGCCAGCAAAAGCTTTGTCGATGGCAAAGAGACACATCGCGTGTTAGAAGGCGTCGACTTTACGTTGAACACAGGAGCGAGTGTTGCGCTAACGGGCGCAAGTGGCAGCGGCAAAAGTACCCTGCTCAATGTCATCGCTGGCTTTGAGCCACTTTCCGATGGTGAGTTGTGGTTAGATGGTGATAACACAACGGCTTGGAAAGACCCACAATGGAGCCGATTTCGACACCAAAAACTCGGTGTTATCTTTCAGCAATTCAATCTGTTAACGCCGCTCAACGTGCAGCAAAACATCGCCTTCCCTTTGCATTTGAATCAACAGAAATGGAATGACTGGTGCGATTATTTGGTCGAGACTCTAGGCATCAGCCAACTGCTCGATAGACATGTTTCTGCCCTTTCCGGCGGTCAACAGCAACGAGTCGCTATCGCACGCGCATTGGCACACAAACCTAAACTGCTACTTGCTGATGAACCCACAGGTAACCTCGACCAAAAAGCCGGCTTAGAAGTGATGAAGCTACTCAGTGAAATCACCACCCAAGGCAATACGGCAGTGCTGTTAGTCACCCACAGTCCTGACTGCGCGGAGTTTATGAAAACACGGCTGCGATTGGATAATAGTCAGCTACAGAACAGTCATCACCAAAACAAACATGAGCTTCGCCATGAAGCAAGCTAAGCAACCAAATACCAGATTCATGCATACTCGACTCGCCCTGAATCTATTTGCGGCGCACTATCGACAGGCGCCACTGCAAGCCGCCGCAATTCTGATCGGTATCGTGCTGGCTGTGACCTTGTTTGTTGCGGTACAAGCCATCAACCTCAATGCCAAGCGCAGTTATGCGGAGTCTACCGAGCAGCTTAGCGCACAAGCTCAGAACTTAATTATTCCACCCGCAGGGCAAAACTATCTGCCCGAATCGCTCTACTTCACCCTCAGACAAAACGGACTCAGTGCAACACTACCTGTAATCGAAGGGCGAGTCAGAGACGAACAAGGTCGTCGTTGGTCAGTACAAGGTAGCGAGTTAATTGCCGCCATCTCTTCACGTTCGCGCTATTCATCGGATAGTGAGCAAAACGTGTCTTTGTTCGACAGTGCTTTACCTTTGCCTGAGCTTTTAGCTGGCAAGCCAATCGTGATGATGAGCCAATCTCAACATCAAAACTTAGGAGAGGTAGAAACCCTAACTCTGGACGACATCCCAACCCAAGTGGTGGTGCTACCTGACGAATGGCAGTTAGGTAGCCGAATGTTGATGGACATTGGTTTTGCGCAGCAACTGCTCAATAAACAAGGACAGCTCAGTTACATTGCGGTTTTCCATTCGGGTGATAAAGGGAATAAAGACACGCAAGCAAATTGGCAGAAACTGATTGGCGAGCAAGGACAATGGATTTCCAATAATCAAAGCACAGACCTTGGCTCACTGACCGACAGCTTTCACCTCAATCTCACGGCAATGAGCTTACTCGCCTTTTTAGTTGGGCTGTTCATTGCCTACAACGGCGTAAAGTACAGCTTGCTTAAACGCAATCGGCTGTTAGTGCAGATTCAACAGGCGGGTGTTGCGCCGAGCATTGTGTTCTCTGCACTGTTAGTTGAACTCACTCTTCTCGTTACCATCGGCGCTTCCCTCGGTTTTGTATTGGGCATGCAGCTCAGCCATTGGTTACACCCGACCGTGGCACTGACTCTAGAACAACTTTATGGCGCGACACTTCTGCCCGGCACTTGGCAGTGGCAATGGTGGGCGCAAGCGCTGCTGCTCACGTTAGCCGCCACCCTATTAGCATGTTGGCAGCACTTTAAACAACGAGTGCGCCAACCGCTCTCTTCTCATGGCGGATTTTATCAAGCACCTGAAGCCTCTAACGAAAACCAATTGTTCGTGATGGGTGCTGCGTTGACGACTCTCGCACTTGCAGGGTTATGGCTGAGTGAACATCACCGATTTACCATGGCGTGGCTCGGCGTGCTTGTGGTGTCGATTCCTTTGTATCTACCCAAAACACTCAGCGTATTAGCCAATTGGTGTGAAAAACGCACCAGTTCCGGTTTGATGCAGTATCTGTTTGCAGAGCTGCGCGAGCTGATTTCTCCGCTTTCTCTCGCCATGATGGCACTGCTACTCGCCGTTACTGCCAATATGGGGATGAACACGCTAGTTGGTAGCTTCGAGTCCACCCTAAAACAGTGGTTAGAACAAAGACTGCACGCCGATATTTACGTCAGCCCTGCCCAAGGAGAAATCGCTGACGTAGAGCGCGCGTTAGGGCAGTTCGACAAGGTTGAGACCGTCTACAAGCAATACTACGTCGACGATAACCTGCAAGGTTTACCGATTTTGCTTGGTACCAAAGACAAAGACACCTTAGAACAAACCATGGTGTTCAAATCGCATTTGGAGAACTTCTGGCCACGCTTTTACCAAGGTGAGTTAGTCGCTATCAGTGAGCCAACCGCGGTCAAACTGGGTTTATCACTGGGTAGCGCGCTCACGCTTGATGCCATTCCAAATAAGAGCCTGCTTGTGGGTGCGATATTCCATGATTACGGCTCACCTAACGGTGAAGTCTTATTAGCACCAAAGCTATGGCAAGAGAGCGGCTTTACGGACTTGCCGACAAGCCTTGGCATTAAAGTCTCGGGGGACCCACAAATCGTCTACGAGCAACTGCGCGAGCAACTGAATCTGCATCCAAGTCAGCTTTACGATCAGGCGCAAATCAAATCCATCGCGTTGGATATATTCTCGCAGACCTTCGCCATAACGCGTGCGCTCAACGGCGTGACGTTGATGGTCGCGGTGATTGGCTTGTTCAGTGCTTGTTTCATGTTGCTCGATGCGCGCAAAGCCGCCATTGCAAGGCTGTACGCACTTGGTGTTAGTCGTCGCAAATTAATGACCATGGTGGTCGGACAGATCGTTGCTCTGGTCAGTTTTACTCTGGTTATCGCCCTGCCCCTCGGAGCCATGGTGGGTTATGTGCTGACAGACATCGTCACCTTACGAGCTTTTGGTTGGAGCTTAAATTATCTGTGGAATTGGAGTGACGCCCTCAGCATTGCGGCGATCACCATCTTGGTGGCAGTGATTGCGACCTTGATTCCGCTGTGGCGATTAGTCAGCAAGCCTGTCGTGTCCAGTTTGCAAAGCGAGGTGTTGTGATGGTTCGATTAGCAAGCAAGCTTACTCTACTCATAAGCAGCTTATTCCTGTTCGGTTGTGAAGATCCCCAACAAAAAAATATGGGTACGCAAAATATGGGCGCTTTGCTGGGCAGTGGAGATACGCAAAGCGAGAGCAACCCATTCACACCCGTAGAAAAAGGGGTTGAACTCACCTTCCCAGCAGACCATCAAGCACACCCGAATTTTCGTCATGAATGGTGGTATTTAACCGCCAACTTAATCGATGCAGACGGCAACCCACTTGGCGTCCAGTGGACACAATTTCGCTTTGCTGCTGCGCCGCCAACGGGCGAAGATGACGTAAAGAAAACCGAATGGCAAGCTCAACAAATCTACATGGCGCACAGCGCGGTCACTACAACGGACAAACACTACGCCGATGAAAAATGGTCACGCGCTCAAGCCTCTCTAGCCGGCGTCGACACTTCACCGTTTCGTGTTTACCTCGATGATTGGCAGTGGACTTCTTCAACCACCGACCTCTTCCCTGCCACATTGAAGGCGAACTCCGAACAGTTTGGCTATTCGCTGACGCTTACCAGTAGCGCACCTTATCAAAAGCAAGGCGAACAAGGGTACAGCACCAAAAGTGCCGATGGTCAGGTGGCTTCGTATTACTACAGCCAACCGTTTATTGAAGTCTCCGGTGAAGTCACGATCGACGGCAAAAACCATCAAGTATCCGGCAAAGGTTGGATAGACCGAGAGTGGAGCTCGCAATTCTTACTCGACTCACAACAAGGCTGGGACTGGTTTGCCTTAAGGTTGAGTGACGAAACCAGCTTAGTGGTATTCCAATTGCGTGATTCCAAAACCGGACAAGCCAGTTACTCCAGCGCAAGGCTGATGCAGCAAGATGGTTCTGGTATCGCTATCTCACAAAAAGACATTCAGTTAGAGGCGACCAAGCAAACAGAAATCCAAGGTCGAAAGTATCCAACCCAGTGGCAAGTATCGATTCCTAGTCAGCAAATCGAGCTTACGGTTTCTGCACTCAACCCGAACGCGAAAATGCCGCTTTCGGTACCTTATTGGGAAGGCCCTATACGTATTGAGGGTTCTCATTCAGGTACAGGTTATATGGAGTTAACAGGGTATTAAACCCTCTAAGTGAGAGGCTAAGTAAAAAATCCGTGCAGAATTTCAGTGGTTCGATTCATAATAAATAGGTCCACCAGCAGAGCAAATTCGACAGTTATCATGAACAGCAACAAACCGATCATTCCCAGAGTGCGATTAATCCTTGGTCAGCCTTGCCGAGCGATAGAAATTACTGACGATGAAGACGACCCGTTTCTAGAGCCTCACCGTCACGAGTATTGGGAACTGGTTTGGTGCAAAGAAGATAAAGGCACACAAAGCATCGATTTTGTCGAATATGAAAACCGAGCTAATCGCTTATTCACCATCGCGCCGGGGCAGGTGCACCTATCTGAGTTTATGGGTAACAATATTCGTTTACTTGTGTTTGCTGCTGGCTTTGTTGAAACCAACAAACGCAGCACGCAATTAGTCGAAAGCGTCTTTGCCACTCACAGTGACCGCCCTCCTTACATCGATTGCAGCGAAGAAGGGATTCGACATCTAGAGCCGCTATTCGGCATGTTAAAGCAAGAGTGTGAGCGGGGAGAAAAAGACTGCGACTGGGGGTTGGTGGAATCACTCATCAATTGCTTTTTGCGCTACTTACTTCGCCATGCAAAAGCGTCTGACCGAAAAGGCGAACAACGCGACATGCGCGTGGGGCAACTGGTCGAGCTTATCGACCAGCATTACAAACAAGAGAAAAAATGTGAGTTCTACGCATCAAAGCTCGCCCTCACCAGCAAACGACTCAACGAAATTGTAAAAGCCGAGAGAGGAAAAACCGTCACCCAACTGATTCATGATCGTATCATGCTTGAGGCTAACCGCGATCTGGTGTTTTCAGCCAAAACCATCAAAACCATCGCTTTTGAGTTAGGTTTTGACGATCCCGCTTACTTTAGCCGCTTTTACCGAAAGCAAATGAGCGAATCACCCGCAGAATTCCGATTAAGATGTGTAGATAGTACAACACTATAGGCGGATAATCCCTTTTAGCCGCACCGATATGTACTGATAATACCCGCCAATCAATTCACCACAAACGGGTTTTATTTGCACATTATGGCTATCAATCTCAAAACTGATCCCATTTCAAAATCTTTTTATCAGTACCTGTGGCCAGCATTAACAGGCATGGTGATAAAGTCACTCTTTATCATGGGCGATGCCTTTTTTATCGGCATGGGCGTGGGGCCAGATGGCCTTGGTGCGATCTCGTTGATCATTCCGCCATTTTCCATTTTCACCGCAATTGCCATGATGGTTGGCATTGGTGGCGCAGCTAAAATGTCGATAGAGATAGGCAAAGGTAACATGGATTCGAGCCAACTTTGGTTCAGCCAATCCATGTTGCTTACCGCGATCCTTTCCACCATCACTGTGGTTGCTGCGTTAACTTGGCTTGATGAGTTGATCGCCTTTATGGGTGCCTCAGGCAACATGGCGCAACTGGCTCATGATTACCTGGTCGTATTGCTGCCATTCTTTGTTTTGTACTCCTTAGCGTGGGTGCTGTCGTGCTTTGTACGTAACGATGCCAACCCAAAACTGGCAACTTACGCCATGTCACTTGGTGCGGTTGCTAACCTGTTTTTTGACTACATCTTCATTATTGAAATGGGGATGGGAATGAAAGGCGCTGCGTACGCGACAGCGATTTCTCAAGTCGTCATCGCGGTGATTCTGCTTAGCCACTTTGCACGTAAGAAAGGGTCGTTAGAGTTAAGCTTGAAAGGCATTGGTCTGGACAAAACCAAAGAGATCATCAGCATTGGAGTTCCAACCTTCTTTATCGAAGTGACGTCTGCTATGACCATCGTTTTGTTCAACTATGTGTTGCTAACACAGTTCGGCGAGAGCCATATCATCGCTTATGGCTTAACCACCAACGTTGGCGTTCTTGCTCTGTTTGTCATGGTCGGCATCGCACAAGCGTGTCAGCCAATCATCAGTTTTAACCACGGTGCTGCACGCCCTGAGCGTATCGATGACATCTTAAAGCTGGGATTAAAAGCCGCAATTGGTAGTGGAAGCGTGTTTTTGATTATAGTTTGGCTGTTCGCTCCAAACATCGCCGCAGCGTATCTTGGCAGCAATGATGGTCTCATCACATTGGCTTCAACTGCCGTCAGTTTCTTCTTTCTCGGTGTGCCTTTGATGGGCTTTAACATGGTGATTGCGAACTTGTTCCAAGCGATTGCAAAACCAAAACAAGCCACACTGATTTCATTGAGCCGCGGATTTGTGTTTGTTGCACTGGGCGTACTGATACTGCCTAAACTGTTCCCACAAGACGGTATTTGGGCAAGCATCGTATTTGCTGAAGCACTCACTGCGGTGATCAGTTTGAGCATGCTGCTGATTTATCGTCGCAGAGCCATGGCATCAAACATCGAACAACAAGCGCAGTTGCTAGTTCAACCAAGCAAAGCCAAATGATAAACTCGGGTTCTATTTCATTCTGTGATTAAAAGGAAATACGATGAACCCGATTATTGCGCTGCTAAAAGAGAACAACATCAGCGACGAACAAATCAACGAGATTTTTCAGACTCTGACGCAAAACCCTCTAGCGGCAATGGCAACAATCAGCCAACTAGGTTTGCCACAAGACAAACTACAAATGTTGATGGCGCAAGTGATGCAAAACCCTGCGCTAATCAAAGAAGCCGTAGACGAGTTGGGATTGGATTTCTCAAAGGTTGAAGAAGCAAAAGAGAAGCTTCAAAGCCAAAACCAAGGCAACTAAGTCTTAGCCATCTAGCGCTGAATATAGAAAAGGCCGTTAACCCAAGCATGTGGGTTAGCGGCCTTTTTGTTCACTACGTTGTTGTTAGCTACTTTTTTGTTAGCTAATTATTAGCGATTTAAAAACGCGAATTGTTCTGCGGTCATGCCGTAGTAAAGCTTGTCGTCAAAGCCTTGCTCTAGTTTGTAGTAGTCTTTCTGACGGCCTTCTTGCGTAAAACCATTTTTCTCTAACGTCTTGTAAGAGCCAGCATTAGAAGCGTAGCAATCGGCACTGACTTTATGGGCGTTTAACTCAGTAAAGCCAATCTCGGTCATCATTTGGCAAGCGCGAGTCGCAACGCCTTTGCCCCATGCGCAAGTAGGTAACTGATAACCCACTTCGTAGTTGCCAGTTAAGAACATCACTGCGGTCACTGCACACATTCCCATGTACTGACCTTGTTGGCCACGAATCACGAACGTTGGACTGTCTGGCCAAACACCGTCTTTGATCGCTTGTGCCGTATTTTCAATAATAGGGCCAAAGAAACCCTCATATAGGCTGTTGTCAGCAGGTGCGAAGAACAGATACCGATTGACCTTATCGTCGTTCAACATCTCGATAATATCTTGTAGATCAGAGCCTTGAATCAGTTGGATAGTCAACGATTCATTAAATGGGATGGCTTCGCCTTGTTTTAGTTTTTGATATGACATGTGTTACCTCGTTATCTGCTGAAGATAGTAGCCCAGCGGAAAAGAGAAAAATTGGATTTTTGCGACAACTTTCGGGCTGATTAGCAATGTATTACGACTCAAAGTCGCCATAGATATCGATGGTTAAGTCACGCTTTTTCAAGTACTTGTTCGGTGTTTTTCTTAGCTGCTGTTTGAGGGTACGAATCAAATGCGATTGGTCACTGAAACCAAATTGCTGTGAGAAGCTCGCCCAATCAATCGCCTCTTGTTGCTTGTAGAGGGTCAAAATCATCTGCTCCAGACGTACCATTTGTTGATACTGCTTAACACTCAACCCCACCACCTGCTTGAAACTGCGCTCAAGCGTTCTGCGAGAACAGGCGCACTGTTTGGCTATCTCATCAATATCCATCGCTAACTCAGGTGAACGTAGCGCTTGAGCGTCCATCACGGACACCGCTTTTTTCGATGCCAAAAACGGTTTGGTACGGCAAGGTTCGATATCTAACGCATCTAGATGTTGTTTGATGTAGTTCAGCAAACATTGCGGTGAATCTTGCAACTCTAGCAGCCATAGGCCCTGTTGAAAGCGCTCATCAAACACCGCGCTGAGCCAATCAAACCATTCGCATTGGTTAATTGCGCTAACTTGGGATGCATCACGAAACCGTGACTCAATGGCATACAAACCCTCTGGGCGAAAGGTGATACCAATACGCTTGATGGGAGCCGTATCTTCCAACAGCAGCAAGTGTTCGTTAGCCGTCAATAAATGGCAGCCTATGCCAGTAAGCTTTGTGTCTCCCGTGTCGTAGCTGTAGCCTTGCTCTGATGGCGTAAAGAGTAAATGAGCGCGCGGGTTTGGGATAAGGTGCGGCTTGGGGTCAATGACTTCACCCTCTGGCACTTCCAAGTACCAAATTTGATGAATGAGCCATTCGTACTCTGGCAGAGTGTGTTTCCAAGCTATCATGATTGTCCTAGCGGTTAGTAAAGATAATGAGCGCAACGTTTTTGCTTAAACATCTGCTCGTTGAGTGTGACTGATTGACGCTCATCTCGCCACGCATTTCTCACCCTGCTCCCTTGCAAGCTTGTTGGATTGCGGTAGGCTTTGAGCAGAGAAAACAAGCTGAACAGAACAAGGAAATACCACGATGCGCGTCGACTACCACCAACGACTGGTTCCTGTGATTCGTTATCTAGAACAACACTTTAATGAGCCACTCAACCTGCCAGAAGTGGCCGCGCTGGCGAACCTTTCCCCTTATCACTTTCATCGCACCTTCAAAGCCGTGCAAGGCGAGACATTAGCCGATTTCACTCGACGTTTGCGTCTAGAAGCCGCCGCCGATGACTTATTCAAATCCAAACAACCGGTATTGAACATTGCCCTAGAGTACGGATTTTCTAGCTCACAGAGCTTAGCCAAAGCCTTCAAACAACATTATGGCGTCACACCTACAGCCTTTCGTGACTGCGAAAACTATCAGCAGTTTTCTGAATTAGCACGAAACAGCAAGATTGGACACACGTTGCGCAAGAATGGAAACGAAGTAACACCAAGCGATTCATATACTGGCTCTGAACTCACCAAATGGAGCACGACAATGGAAACGCAAAACTTTGAAAAAGCAAAACTGGCTTACATTCGTGTAAACGGCCCTTACGGCCAAGGCTATGAAGAGCCATCAGGTCACCTGTATCAATGGGCAGGAATGAAAGGTTTGGCGGGCAATACCTGCATCTTCATCTACCATGACAACCCAGAAATCACGCCAGACGAGAAGTGTCGCACTGATATCTGCTTGATGGTGCCAGAAGATACCGAAGTTCCGAAAGGCATTGAGCTGCAAGACTTCCCCGGCGGTCAATATGCGGTGATGCGCCAGCACATTACTGACCCGAGCCAATACTCAAAAGCGTGGGATGATGTCATGAGCAAGATAATTGAATCCGGTATTGAGAACGACGACCGCCCTTGCTTTGAGCTTTACCACAGCTTTGACCCACAAACGCACCATGCAGACGTTAGCTTCTGCACTGCCATCAAATAAACCAAAAGCCTGCATCGTTGCAGGCTTTTTCATTTCTTACTCTGGTTGCTTAAATTCGTTCTTCCAAACGCTGTTTATCTTTTAATCCAATTACTTAGAACACGAACGAATACCTCAGTATTTTCGTGATCCTACTTCGCGTTTTGACCACGCGCATTCATTTGCTCGGCTGAGTTGGGATTCATTTCACAGATTATTCATGAAGCGAACCTAGACTGAAAAAATTCTATCGACCCCGTTCGACCTACAACGCTAGGCACAATAAAAACTAGGTACTACAGCACCTCTAGGACATTCCATGAAGAAGAACTTACTTGCCATTGCTCTTGGTAGCGTGATTGCGCTGACTGCTGCCCCATACTCTATCGCGGCTAACGATGCTGCCGTCCAATCTTCCGCCGACTACTCACAGATCGTCACCAAACGTCAGGTTGTCGACCAACTGCTGAGTGACGCGGTACAGGCATTCAAATCCCCTGCGCGTATCTCGCATGCGGGTTTTACCGCCAAAATGCCGAGCAACATGGAGATTGTTACCGACCGCTTACTAGAAGCCTACAAACTTGAGCCATATCGTACTGATCTACTGATTTCTGCAGCAAACGCGCAGATCTACAACAAGAATGCAGACCGCGCGATTGAACTGTTTGAACAAGCCCTTTCTGTCGCGCCAGACGATGTGGATTTGCACGCTTACTTAGCGGTATGGCAACGCTTTGAGGGAAACCAAGCAGAATCAGCGAAACACATGGCGACACTCACTAAGCTCAATGCAGGTAAAGCCGCAGACATCCAACGCATCTTCGACACCGTAGACCGCGTACTTGCAACGCCACTGAAAGAGAAAGCCGACAAAGGCAAACTGGATGACAGAGGCGCAATCGTCATATTGGGATACGCGCTGAACCCAGATGGTTCAATGCACCAAATCTTGGTTGAGCGTTTGGAAACCACGCTAGCCATGGCGAAAGCAAACCCAGACGCGTTGATCGTATTGACGGGTGGTGTACCGAAGAACCACAAAACCGAAGGCAAGTTAATGGCGGATTGGCTGATCGAAAAAGGCATCAGCAAAGATCGCATCATTGAAGAAAACTACGCCACCAGTACGGTAGGTAACGCTCTATTTAGCAGCTACGCATTGGCGCGTCATAACATTAAAAACGCGACCATCATAAGCTCAGCGAGCCATGTACGCCGTGGTCAAACCTTGTTTGAAATCGCAAGCTGGCAAACTGGCCCACAAGGCATCACTTTCGACACTGTGAGCTACCCAGACAAACCACTGAAAGAATTAGCCAAAGCCAGCGAAGGCGAGCTGCTTGGTATCTACCGCGATGCACTGCGTACTTACGGCATGTGGAGCTACCGCTCTTACCCGCTAGAGTCGCGTTAAGTATTCTCGACTCATACCAATCAAAAAAAGCCTGCGTACTTGCAGGCTTTCTTATCTTTGTGCAGTGATAAGAACCGCTTAAATTGCTTCGCCGTTTACCGTTACTGCCACATCAATGTTGCCACGAACTGCGTTTGAATATGGGCAAACTTGGTGTGCAATGCGCGTTAGCTCTAGCGCTTGTTCTTGTGGCATGTCTAGCTCTACCGCTAGGCTCACTGTTAGAGCGAAGCCGCCGTTATCGTTCGGACCAATGCCCACTTCCGCTGTTACGGGTGCACTTTTCAGATTTACTTTACCTTCACGCGCTACGTGCAAAATCGCGTTAGAAAAACATGCTGAATAGCCCGCTGCAAAAAGCTGTTCTGGGTTAGTTGCTGCTCCTGTGCCGCCCATTTCCTTCGGGTATGACAGCTCTAGATCGAGAAGACCGTCATCAGTTTTTACTTGACCATTACGACCAGCCAAAGCGGTAGCTTGAGTTTTGTATAGAGTAGTCATGCGAGTGTCCTTCTTAATTTAAGTTGCGCACAATTTAATTGCTTGCAATCTTATATCGAAGTGAAGATAGTTTGCAACTATATTGTGCGCAATTTATTTTATAACTCTCTTTCTCTGTAAGCAGGTAGGCAACACCAATGAGCCAGTGTTACACCGACAACACCATGACCGACGACGATAAACTCTTACTCGAAAACCAAGTTTGCTTCCCGCTCTACAGCGCAGCAAATGCAGTGATCCGAGCTTACCGCCCGTTGCTGGACGAGCTTGATCTGACTTATTCGCAGTACTTAGTGATGATGGTGCTGTGGGAAAAAGACGGTGCCAGCGTAAAAGAATTGGGGTCTCAACTGCATTTGGACTCAGGCACACTCACGCCACTACTTAAACGCTTAGAAGCAAAAGGCTATGTAGAGCGCGGCCGAAGTGAAACCGATGAACGCGTTCGCGTACTCAACCTAACCAAGCAAGGTCGTGACCTTAAAGAGCAAGCCAAGTCAGTGCCAAACGCCATGATGTGTAAAATCACCTTAGAGATAGATGAAATGATCATGCTGAAGAAGTTGTGTGGCAAAGTGCTCGACAATCTGAGCTAACAAGATAGAAGCATCCGCTTCCCCACTTCCGATAAGAAAGAGCCTGCCGAGATGCAGGCTCTTTCGATCTTAGCCAGACGATCCACTTAAGGTCATCATCGGTATTCTCTATTGCTAATCTGCCTTCATCTTCAATAAAACCTATCAAAGCAAACTCACTTACATCGGATTTCCCTATCAAGTGAAATAGGAAATGGCTATCAATAGGATAGCTACAAGCGATTTTCCTTAAACACACTCCGATGAGAATATACTTTCCGAAAGCAACAACAGCTCAGCTTAAAACATTCAAAGGAAAGTAAATTATGATTAATACTCAAATCAAACCATTTGCAGCTACAGCGTACAAAAACGGCGAATTCGTCGAAGTAACAGAACAAGACGTTCTAGGTAAATGGGCAGTATTCTTCTTCTACCCAGCAGACTTTACGTTTGTATGTCCAACAGAACTGGGCGACCTAGCAGACCACTACGAAGAGCTACAAAAACGTGGCGTAGAAGTGTACTCAGTATCAACTGACACACACTTCACTCACAAAGCATGGCACGACAGCTCAGACACAATCGGTAAGATTCAGTACTACATGCTTGGTGACCAAACAGGCAACATCACAAACAACTTCGGTGTGATGCGTGAAGGTCAAGGTCTTGCAGACCGTGCAACGTTCCTAATCGACCCAGAAGGTACTATCCAAGCAATGGAAATCACTGCTGAAGGTATCGGTCGTGACGCAGAAGACCTACTACGCAAAGTGAAAGCAGCTCAATACGTAGCAGCACACCCAGGCGAAGTTTGCCCAGCTAAATGGAAAGAAGGTGAAGAGACTCTAGCTCCATCACTAGACCTAGTTGGCAAAATCTAAGCCACTGAAATTTAAGTTCTAATCAGTTCCCGATTTCCTTTTTCTGATTAGAACTGAATTAGAGAGCACTTCAGGTTAGATACCTTGACGACCTTCTGCCTGATTTGCTCTCTCCCCCTCAGGTTTTATCTACAGTAACCACTTTTTAGTTTTAATTAAGGTAGTAACAACTATGTTAGACCAAGCGATCCAACAACAACTCAAACAATATCTGGCTAATGTAAAAGAAGAAGTTCGTTTAGTGGTTAGTCTAGATGAAAGCAAAGCATCGAATGACATTTTGTCTCTAGCGAACCAAATCGCAGAGATGAGCGACCTAATCACCGTTGAACGTGACGACAACGCAAGCGCACGTAAACCAGTGATGGCGGTAACTAACCCAGCAAAAGGCACAGCACTGCGCTTTGCAGGCTTGCCAATGGGTCACGAATTTACCTCTCTAGTATTGGCACTGCTTCATTCTGGCGGTCACCCAATCAAACTAGAACCAGAAGTGATTGAGCAAATCGCAGCACTAGACAAAGATCTAGACGTAGAAATCTTCATTTCACTGTCGTGTCAAAACTGTCCGGACGTGGTTCAAGCGTTCAACATGATGGCGGCGATCAACCCGAAAGTAAAAGCAACCATGATCGACGGTGGTTTGTTCCAAGATGAAGTGAAGCAACGCGACATCATGGCAGTACCAAGTGTATTCGTGAACGGCGAGCTATTTGGTCAAGGTCGTATGTCTCTGACTGAAATCCTGAACAAAGTGGATGACGGAGCAAGCGAGAAAGCCGCAAAAGCACTGAGCGAAAAAGACCCATACGACGTACTTGTTGTCGGCGGTGGTCCTGGTGGTAGCGCAGCTGCTCTATACGCTGCTCGTAAAGGTATTCGCACTGGCGTTGTTGCTAAGCGCTTTGGTGGTCAGGTTATGGACACCATGGCAATTGAGAACTTCATTTCAGTAAAACGTACTGAAGGTCCAAAACTGGCAACAGACCTAGCAGAACACCTAAAAGAATACGACGTAGACGTAGTAACTGAACAACAAGCTGAGAAGCTAATGGGCTCAGCACACACAGAAGATGGTTTGATTCACATCCAACTTGAAAGCGGCGCAACGCTGAAGAGTAAGAGTGTCATCCTAAGCCCTGGTGCACGCTGGCGTGAAATGAACGTTCCGGGTGAGCAAGAGTACCGTAACAAAGGTGTCGCGTACTGCCCACACTGTGACGGTCCACTGTTCAAAGGCAAGAAAACTGCGGTTATCGGTGGTGGTAACTCAGGCATCGAAGCAGCTATCGACCTCGCTGGTATCGTAGAACACGTAACGGTTCTTGAATTCGCAGACGTACTTCGCGCAGACCAAGTACTTATCGACAAAGCGAACTCACTACCAAACGTAGACATCATCACGATGGCGCAAACAACAGAAGTAGTGGGTGACGGTACTCGCGTAACAAGCTTGAAGTACAAAGACCGCAACACAGATGAAATCAAAGAGATTGAACTGTCAGGTATCTTTGTTCAAATCGGTCTAGTACCAAACACAGAATGGTTAAAAGATTCAGAAGTAGCGCTATCTGAGCGCGGCGAAATTGAAGTCGGTAGCCGTGGCGATACTAGCCTAGAAGGTGTCTTCGCAGCCGGTGACGCAACAACCGTTCCTTACAAACAGATCATCATTGCGATGGGTGAAGGTGCAAAAGCAAGCTTAGGCGCATTTGACTACCTAATCCGTAAACAAGGTTAATCTCCAATTTCTTGAGCACAAAGCGCACGGTGCTGTGTTTTCTTCCCCGGAAAACCAATCGGGGCACCGTGACAGCGATGAGTAACAAGAAATAAAATCAAAAAACCTAGAAGCCCAAAGACTTTGCCAGCAGGTATTAACTGCTGGCTTTTTTGGTTTTGGGGGGAGGGTTATTCTCTATAGTATTCGCTTATCTTCGTTTTAAATTCTTTAACTAGCTCTTTGGGTACTTGAAGATTAATGGTATCGGATTGTTTTACCTTAAACTCCCCTCGATAGTTCAGAACGCACGCGCGTACGATTTCAAACAAGGATTCTATTGGGTCAACACCATGTTCATTAACAAACTTGGGGTACGTGCCATGATTTGAAAATGTTGAAATTTCGCCATGTACAAACTTACTCCTTAGTTCGTAGATAGCTTTTATTTTTGATTCAATACCGATGATATCACTTGCATCTCTAGCGACCCCACCAACAATAGAAGCTTTGTTACTTCTCTCTGAACCATACAACGAATCTAAGGCGATAAACTGGTTTAAGAACCTCTCTCTTTTGTCGTGAGTCCAACCATGTGCGATAAACGAGAGCGCTGATTTCATTCTCTTGGTTGGAGAAGAAAAAATCTTCTTTAGGTTACCAACAACTTCATCATTCAAGTTTATCTCGTACACAGAAGGAAGGTTAGACCTTATTTCACGCATGGTGATATGCGTAGAGTCGAAAGAGTTTATCCTACAATCAACCGTATCTTGATTGATTCTCAAAGGAGCACTAATTGTCGTACACAATGCACCAAACAACCTGTCTAACTCTTCAACAGCTTCATTTATTGAGCGGGCATAAATCAAAACAGCGGAGCTATCAGGCAATGACTTATATTTAACGATAGGATTTCGGCGTAAGTTTGTGTCATTAAGTGCTTCTAACGGAAGGTTTATTCCTGTTCTAACTCGCATATCATCCAGTAAGCTTTCTATCTGGCCTGATCCATAAATACACAACTCATTGCTGAGCCTATGTACACCTATAGAGTTCACATATCGAATAGTATAAACGTAAGGTTTAAGAGTTTTCTGAGAGTCGATGTAATCAACGAACAACGCACTTAGGTTCTTCTTATGTTGTGGTGACAATACGATACTTATCGGTTCATCCAAACTGGTTAACAATGAAAAATCCGCATCGATGATATTAAATACATACGAACAGAATTGTAGAAGCATCTCCTTTGCACTTTGAATATTACTGATACCTAACTCATGACCTAGCTCCTGTATCAATCTACTAGCACATTTGTTAATACATTCTTCGTTATATTTGAGCCAAAAAATGAGGTCTCCATCCATAGGATTCCCTATCTGAATTGATGGAAACCCATTCTCTGGACAGTAAAAGAAAGCCTTAGACAAATCAGCAGTCAAGCTACTAGCGAATAAAGTTTTCAATGATTAACTCCTACAAACAACCTTCAACACGATAGGTCTATTGCTGCATACTATGAGATTTCAATTAATTGAGTCAAAGATCGGTAATCTATTTCAAACAAATAGATCTCTTACACTCTACAAGTAGACTCTGAATATTCGCTTTAGGTTCTTTCAGAATGACGATGGGAAAGCACTGTTCTCACAGCAGCAAAGAACACTATCCCCCTTGATAACCGCATTCAAATGCTTGGCAAACCAAGTCAAGAAAAGGGGGAGTTGGAGGGGGTTGCAAGCACATAACCCAACGTTAAGCCTCAAACCACCAACCCCCACCTAACCTCCCCTTGTATCAAACTCCGAAGCTCTCAATACTCCGATCTCAAAGGGGAGGAACTGGTTTCGTGTTCGCAGATAGTTCAGTTCGCAATGTGACATCACAACACGCGGAAAACAGATTCAGAATACTCGCTTAGGCTCCTTCAGAATGACGGTGGGAAAGCCTGATCTCACAGCAGCGAAGAATAACCCTCCCCCTTGATAACCATATTCAAATGCATGGCAAACCATGTCGAGAAAAGGGGGAGTTGGAGGGGGTTGCAAGCACCTAACCCAACATTCAGCCTCAAACCAGCAACCCCACCTAACCTCCCCTTGTATCAAACTCCGAAGCTCTCAAAGCAACGAGCTCAAAGGGGAGGAACTGGTCTGTGCTCGCGGATAATTTAAATTCACACTGTCAGCATCGCAACGCGCTGAAAGTAGATTCTGAATAATCGCTTAGGCTCTTTCAGAGTGACGGTGGGAAAGCACTGAACTCACAGCAAAAAAGAAAACCCTCCCCCTTGATAACCGCATCCAAATGCTTGGCAAACCATGTCGAGAAAAGGGGGAGTTGGAGGGGGTTGCAAGCACATCCCCCCAACGTTGAACCTCAAACCAGCAACCCCACCTAACCTCCCCTTGTATCAAGCTCCGAAGATCTCAACACAACGAGTTCAAAGGGGAGGGACTGGTTCTGCATTCATGGATAATTCAATTCGCACTGTCAGCATCACAACGCGCTGAAAATAGATTCTGAATACTCGCTTAGGCTCCTTCAGAATGACGATGGGAAAGCACTGAGCTAGCAGCAAAAAAATACCCTCCCCCCTTGATAACCGCATCCAAATGCTTGGCAAACCAAGTCGAGAAAAGGGGGGAGTTGGAGGGGGTTGCAAGCACATAACCCAACATTCAGCATCAAACCACCAACCCCACCTAACCTCCCCTTGTATCAAACTCCGAAGCTTTCAACACGCTGAGCTCAAAGGGGAGGAACTGGTTTCGTGTTCGCAGATAGTTCAATTCACAATGCAACATCACAATGCGCTGAAAGTAGATTCTGAATAATCGCTTAGGCTCCTTCAGAATGACGCAGTATGAATACCGCTCTATCCGAGTCATTCCCGCAAACCTAAGTGAGACTGGGAATCTACTCACCACAAACTCGATCGAAAATGATTAGCAAGAACACGAACAAACAAAAGTGAAAGAAGGTTGCAAGCACCTCACCCAACGTTAAGCCTTAACGCTGCTTAGCGAACACTTGAGTCCAATAGTAGCGATAGCTTGCTGACTGGTTTTCAACCATGGAGGCGCCCATCTGGTCGAAGTTGGCATTCATAATATTGAGGCAGTGGCCTTCACTTGACAGCCAAGAGTTCATCACGGCATTAATTGAGCTTTGCCCGGCAGCCACGTTCTCACCCAGTCGACTCCAAGCGTAACCCGTCGCGTTGACTCGGCTTGAAAGCGTACTGCCATCCGACCCTGTGTGGCTCATAAAATCACTGTTTGCCATATCACTGGAGTGCCCATAAGCGGCGCTTTCGAGATCGTAGCTCCAAGTCAGTGCGCCAACTGGTGGCATTATTTTAGACCCACACTGCTGAGTTTTAGATCGAGCATCGTTTACGGCGGCCAGCATCTGCTCGGCAAAAGTGGTTTCTGTCGGTGGTGTATCTGGGGATTGTGAGCCGCTGTCTGCAGGTGATGACGAGTCTCCATCGCCGCCACATGCGCTGAGAAGTAGCGCCAATGCTGGCACTAAGATCTTTGTTGGCATTGTCTGTCCTTATATTCATAACGAAAGGCAAAATACGCTTTCGATAACCAAGATCAATAACCTAACAAAAATTCATTTGAGCGCCATATGGTGCAGAGTGTTTTGACCAAATACTCACGTGGCGTTTTCAATAGCCGAATCTGGCTACTTTGGGAGGTTCAATTCCATATCAATACGGTGCATATCTTTGCCCCATCCATCGAGAATGTGGTTCAGTTCTACGGCACTGTATTTGGCAAAAAACGGCGCAGACAAATGACTTGCAGCAATTTTGATTTGCGGGACGTTTAAGCGCTTAGCACGATCAATAGCTCGGCTCATAAACTCATGCCCTATCTTCATTCCTTGCGCTTTTGGTGAGATTAAAATCCAGTTCAAACTATGAAATGCCTGTGTTTTGCCACTCAAACCATAAGCACCAACGAGTTCACCATTTAGAAAACACACCTCATAACCTTGAGGATCACTATCAAGAAACTCCGCGTAATCTTCTCTTTCATTGATTGCAAAATATTCAGGGCAGTTTTCATCGAAAATGCGCAGGCAATCCCCTTTATCACTTGGTAAGAAGGATCTAAAACTTATGTTATTTGCCATGCGACTGCCTCTTTCGATTATGTATTTGGAGATGCTAACCGATCTGTGTGGCATTGGCCTTAACAAAAGTTAAAACCATCGTACTGAAGAGAGAGAAAGCGCCTCAATACGCCGACTAAACGCGCTTTTTGATAGTCAGAACGAGCCTTTTCATTGGCACGCATAACCGAAGCTCTAACGGCGTCTACACTCTTAGTCTTTGATTGTTTCAGTCGAGGCAACTATGGATGGAAGAAACCCAACAAGGCGAGACGGTAGACCACACACTTCTTCGGGCGGTGCGTATCAATCTCAGCATCCCGCAGTGCATCAGAGTACCAGTCAGCCTCGGAGAGAAGATACGATGTCCGCTCGCTTGACCAGACAAAGGCGAGCGCGAGCAGAAGAGCTTCGATTTACCGATGCAGACCAACAAAGGTGGGCAGCGAATCGAACAAGAGTAGACGCTGAAAGACGACGAACAGGTGCAGCCCAAGTGCCTGTGAGAAAAGTCGCTTCTCTTCATCTTGGCACTCGACGGGATCATAGAGATATTGTGGATATTGTCCCTACTTTTCAAAAAGATGGACGTCTTAGCCCAGATAGCGAAGCGGCTCTAAAAGGCATGATAGACAGCAGTAGAGATTACGTCTTGTCGTTAACGGGGCACTCATCCTCTAGCCCTATCCCCAACCAGAAAACCTACACCAAACACGACGTAGCAACCAACACCGTTAGTGGTGGTTTTAATACCTCCGGCGCGATAGAACACGCTTGCCAAATCATCACCTCAAAAGGCTCACAGGTGGTCGGTTTGGTATCTGGCCATTGCCATGGAAAATCCAGAAGCCTCGCCATGATGAAACAAGGCGCCCTAAAAGCAGGTGTTTTATTGGATGATGAATACACGTTTGCCACTCCCAAGAGCATTACAGCAGGGGAAACTCGCGAAGAGGCTCTCAAGTTAGTGATGAAGCTTAATAAGTTACGAAGGGAGCGGCGGTGATGTAATGTGGTCTTTCAACCTGCCCATGTCATGACGAACAAATAAATACGCATCACCTGAATAAGGCGCGGCATCAACGAGAGGTTGTAACCCAATTCAATATAGGGCGATTAGAATGCGCTTTTTAGTACTTGGTGAACACTGCCAAATTTAGCGTCTTAAGCGAACACGACTTTTGAGATCGCGATGCAGCACATTTTTGCCCCACCACTCGTAAATAAGAACAGAGATCCCCATATATGTGGATAATTGGGCGTTCATTTCATAAGTCGTTACACAACTCGGGGCTTTAGGGCTTTACATCTGGCGCAATGAGATGAACACTTCCCACCAAAGTAAAATCGCAGCCGACATAGTAGAGTCAGTAAAATTATGAGTAACACGACGGCGAAAAAGTCGAATCCATTATTCGAGATCCTGTTTAACGTCATCATTCCTTCATTCATTTTGATGAAGTTCAGTGGTGAAGAGCACCTAGGTACAGCATTGGCATTGGTTGTCGCTTTGATGTTCCCTTTGGTGTACGGCGGTATGGATCTTATCCGCAACAAAAAGTTTAACTTCATCTCTGCACTGGGCTTTATCAGCGTGCTCTTAACCGGTGGTATTGGCCTGTTAGAGCTAGACACGCGCTGGTTGGCATTGAAAGAAGCCTTAATCCCAGGCTTGATCGGTCTTGCAGTGTTGGGCTCAACCTTCACTCGCTACCCGTTGATGCAAAAGATGCTGTTGAATGACACGATTTTGAACCTGCCGCTGATTAACGAGCGTCTGGCTCAGAATGGCAAAACACAAGCGTTTGACCGCTGCCTAATGTCTTCAAACTACATGTTCGCAAGTACGTTCGCATTCTCTTCAGCGATGAACTACTTCCTTGCAACGTGGATTGTAACCAGCCCAGCAGGTACAGCAGCGTTCAATGAAGAACTGGGTAAACTAACGCTGTACAGCTACCCAATGATTGCGATTCCGAGCATGTTGATGATGTTTGGTATTTTCTACTACATCTGGCGCCAAGTTCGCGCAATGACGTCGCTAGAGACTGAGCAGATTTTTCATACCAAATAATGCTGGTTCCGCCTTGATAGGCAAAGTGAGATAAAAAGAACCCCGATAGTTGATCACCAATTATCGGGGTTTTGTTTTTTGGAGTGATTTAGTTAAACGTGATTAGAAGCTGTAAGCCACAGACGCTTTAAAGTTACGACCCACTTCGTAGCTGGTGTATTTCTCTGAACCCCAAGAGATACCAAAGCCTGTGTGCTCTGCATATAGCTTATTGAACACGTTATCAACCGCTAGGTTAACTGATAGGTCTTTCGCGAAATCTGGTACGTACACAGCCCAAAGGTTATGCGTTGCGAAACCAGGGCGCTCCACTTTTTCGCCGTCTTCGTCTGTGTAATCGTTACCCGGAACGAAGCGTGAATCCCAACCGAACACCACTTCACTGGTTACGTCGTACTTAAAGCCCGCCTTGATGTTGTGAATACCCGTCTTGTTCATGTGGCTCGTCTTGCCGCTTTCTAGACTGGTTTGCTCACCATCAGAGTATGAGTGGTTTGCGTAAAGGTCGAAATCTTCAATGCTGTAAGTAAATACGGTTTCTACACCCCAGACTTCTACATCATTTTGGTTAGCCAAGGTTCTGTTGTTCTTGGTTGGGTGCATTTGGTTATCCAGATCGTACTGGTATGCAGTGAAGCCAAGAATCGCATTATCCGCCATCAACAAACCAGACATGTCGTAATCGAAGCCCGCTTCGTAGTTGTTACCTGTCATGGCTTTGGTGTCTGCCTGAGTTACGTCAGCCGCCGCTTTCATTGTCAGTGTTTCAGGTAGTGAAGCGCCTTTGAATAGACGACCGTAACCAACACGCAGTCTCAGGTTATCTGTGGTTTGGTATTCACCTTGGAACTTAGGCGACAGCTGGTCGTATTTACCTTGAAATACACCACCTAGCTCATGCACGTCATAACGAAGACCGGTAACAAAGCGGAAGTCATTAATCTCGAATGCGTCTTGCGCGTAGATGCCGTAAGCCGTTACTGTACCGCCGTCGATGTCGTAGTTCTTCGTCTCACCGAGTTTCGAGCCCGACGTGTAATGACCAAGGCCAGAATCAACCCACTGCTCTGATTTGTAACCCTCGAAGCCATAAGTCAACTCATGCTCGCCCACCCAAGAGATGTTGCGGATATCACCACCAATTGTCGTCACGTTGTACTCACGAGAAGGAATTGATAGGTCACCGTCTTTGGTGAATTCCCAAGCGCCATTCACTTGGTTCCAATCGCCATACTCTTCAGTTAGCGCATCACGATCCATGTACTGACGGTTGTAGTATAGGTTCGTCTTTAGATTCACCAAATCACTGCCATTGTCGTAGCGATGCATGAACGTCACAGTATCTCGGTTAATCGAGTGGTAGTTGTGCTCATCATGTGCGTACAGCGCACCCGCTTTCTCACCCGATAGCTGACGTTTACCACCGTCTTGGTACGTGTCGTAAGACAGTTTGAACTCGTTCGCGTCGTTTGGTACGAACACCACTTTCACCAAGCCAGACTTCAGCTTACCTTGCTTAGAAGTCACATCATCTTTACCCGGAATGTACAACTCACCGTCATCTGAGTAGTTCGCAATACCCATCAGTTGGAGTTCATCGTTCAGTTTCGCGTAAACCGCAACGTTCGTCGTGAAGCGTTCGTAAGCCGTTTGATACCCCGTTTTAACGCGAGCACCGATGCTTTCGTCTTCTGCAAGGAGGTCACTGGGATCTTTCGTTTCGTAGCTGAATGAGCCGTTAATCGCGCCCGCACCCGACAGTACCGAGTTACCGCCTAGGGTGATTTCAGCAGATTTAAGCATGGCTGGGTCAAAGGTCTGATCGCCAGAGTGGTGGAATAACTGACCTTCTTGGCGTGCACCATCAATGGTGACAACCGAGTATTTGTCTTCCATACCGCGAATGTAAACCTTGCGCGAGTAACGTGCGTTACCGTCAACCGTTACACTCGGCATGGTGTTCAGGATGTCTTTAATATCAGACGCTTGTTTTTGTTCTAATGTCTCTGAGTTGATTTCAGTTTGAACAAGTTGATCAAGAGCAGAACCGACAACGACGATGTTTTCGTCAGAAGCGTGAGCAGCAAAAGAGGCAATCGCAAAGGTGATGGCTGCGGAAAGTGACTTCAGTTTCATAATACTACTTATATTTTATAAACAATAACGAGGGAGCGCAGCATAATACATGAACTTAATGATAATTAATCTCATTTACATTCTTTACGTTAATGAGTGATTTATTTTTAATCAGATCGAGCAAATCATCATCAAATAATCCGCATTTAGGAAGGAGGTTGGGGTGAGGCATGAAAGGTATTTCGCGCAAGGTCGAGCACTTATGTCCAATCTTGCCGAAGCAGTGTTAGACTCAATACGATGCTTTCAGAATGTGGAAATACGATGTCATCTCGCCCAAAGACCTTCTATGAACAAGAAATTGACCGCATATACAGCGAGATGTCGTTGAGTCCAAAGCAGTTTCTCCTGATCAGGCAATCGAAAGCGTTTATGGAAAAGCATCACTCAGAAAACATCGAATTAAACGACTTAGCTAAAGCCGCCTTTATGTCGCGCTTTCACTATGTGCGAATTTTCAAACAGATGTATGGCGTAACGCCACGAAGCTATTTAAGAGATATGCGGATTAAGAAAGCCAAAGCGCTACTCAGGGAAGGTCACTCAATCACGGATACTTGTTTTCAGGTTGGTTATGAGAGCTTAACCACGTTTTCGAGTGTCTTTAGAAAGAGTACAGGTTACTCACCCAAAGCGTTTCAAAAAATGCAGAAAAGCAATCTAGAATAAGTTTTTGAGCCTCACTTTCAGTATCTTTTCCTCATCCAAATCCAGCAAAGGTAAATACCCGTGATCAGAATTTCCCTAACCAGCATACCTGTGGACGATCAGGACAAAGCCCTCGATTTTTACACTAACGTTCTTGGCTTTATCAAAAAGACCGAGGTACCAATCGGTGAACATAAATGGCTAACCGTCGTCTCTCCACAAGAGCAATCGGGTGTGGAGCTATTGTTAGAACCGATGGCATTTGGTCCAGCGAAAGTGTATCAAGCCTCCCTAAAAGAAGCGGGTATTCCGTGGACTTCCTTCGCTGTCGATGATCTCAATGGTGAGTATGAAAGACTGACTTCGCTTGGCGTACAGTTCTCTATTGAGCCAAGAGAGGCGGGCACAGTGATGATTGCCGTGCTAGATGATACTTGCGGAAACTACATCCAATTGATGCAAGAGCTCTAAAGCTATAACAACTAAGTGTAAGTAGGTAGAGGCTGTCAGATCTTTCTTAAGAACTGACGCCTCTGCTTGGTTATAACCTTACAGAAAAAGTGTGATTCGACCGAGCAAAGATATGAAAGTCATCGTGTATTCGATACTCAACTCGATTAACATGGATTTTTTAATATTCTGTAATATTTATAAAACCTATGTTTGGATTAAAACGAATCAAAGCAGAAAATGAGGCGCTAAAGCAAGAGTTAGCAGACCTTAAGCAGAAGTATCAAACCGATGTTGTCGTTCTAGAAAATCAGCTCCAAGAAGCCCAACAACTTGTTGGCTCAGCACAACAAGATCACCACAACTGTGATGAGTTAATGTCGAGCAGCTTGAAAGGGGGCGATATGCTCCAAACCATTCGAACTGAAATGGTCGAAAGTGCTCAGTCTATGGCGCATGAAAACCAAGAACTGCAACAGCTTGATGAAATGTTTAAGCAGACACATCAGGCCTTAGCACGACTTGATAACAGAGCTGTAAAAATCAGCACTCAAGCCTCACAAAGCATTGAATCTGTTCAAATATTAGATAACACCGCCACTTCTATTTCGCACCTTGTATCTACTATTCAAGAGATTTCTGACCAAACCAACTTGCTCGCTCTCAATGCCGCCATTGAGGCCGCACGAGCCGGTGAAGCCGGACGTGGATTTGCCGTGGTCGCAGACGAAGTGAGAACACTTGCAGGTAAAGCGAGCGAAGCCAGTGAGAAAATTGATTCGTTGGTTAACCAAGTGCTCACGCAAGTCAGCGCAATTAAAAACTCCATCGACGAAAACCAAACTTGCGCGGAAGAAGTCTCTGCCTCTTCGGCTCAAATTGGCACCATCGTGAATGAAGTGGTGGTGAAGTCAGAACACATGAAGCAAGTGATTCACATTGCTTCAACGCGTGCTTTCTTAGATACGGTCAAACTCGACCACGCCATCTGGAAAAACAACGTTTACCGCCTCCTACAAAGCGGCGCATTCGGTGAAACGGTGAATAGCCACTCAGAGTGTCGCTTAGGCCAGTGGTACTACCGTGGCGATGGCAAAGCTTACAGCCACCTAAGAAGCTATGCGTTACTTGAAGAACCACACAAAGGCGTGCATGACAGCGGACGTGAAGCAATGAGCCAAGCCAAATCTGGCAACATGGCCGGCATGGTGACCGCAATTAACGCGATGGAAGACGCCAGCGAACAAGTCGTCGTTCAGATAGACCTTTTGATGGAAGAGATTATCGCAAGTTAATTTCAAGACTTGTTCCTCCTCCCTTCTCATCCAATGAATCAAGGGAGGAGGTTGGACTTACCTTCCCTATCATCCCTTATCCATTCTTTGGCAATTGCGTCTCAAGCCACTCAATAAATGCAGCATTCTTTGGTCTGTGTTGTTGCCCGTTTAGACAGATCAAATCATAGCCTCGCTCTGCACATACGCGCTCAAAAGGTGCCACTAGCTCACCGTTTTCTAAGCTGCTTTTCACTAAAGATTCACGGGCGATCCCCAACCCCATTCCGTTCTTAGCCGCTGTCATTGCCATATCGGCGTGATTAAACAAGTACGTTCTGTCCATCACATTAAGTGTGTTGAGTAGCGGGTTAGATTGTTTGTCCAACCACATCGCCCATTCTTGATTGGGTTCACTCGCCTCTAATGATTCAGAGCAATGAATAAAAGTCACGCTGGCCAACTGCTCAAGCAATGGTGCTGGCCCAGTAAAATGGTCGTTAAAGTATTTGGGGCTACAAACCGGCAACAGCACTTCATCAAATAAACGCTGATGGTAAAAACCCGGATGTTCGCTATCGCTGTAGTAAATTGCGATATCGACGGGCTCATGCTGAAAGTCCAAACGGCTCGCTTTCACCCTCAGTTTAATATTGAGATGCGGATACAAACGTTGGAAATCTGGCAACCTTGGCAATAGCCAACTCTGGGCGAACGTCGGCGCTGCTCCAATATATAACTCACCGCGCAGTTCATTGAACTTGATGTCTTCGAGCTCAGAGAAAATAACGTCGAACGATTGGTTTAATGCATGCAGTAATCGCTCACCTTCTTTGGTCAGTTCTAATCGTCTCGTCATGCGCACAAACAAACTGAAGCCCAGTTGCTCTTCTAACGATTTGATTCGCTGGCTCACCGCTCCTTGGGTAATGAAGAGCTCTTCCGCTGCTTTGGTAAAGCTAAGAAACTTACCTGCAATCGCAAAAGTGTACATATTGGAGAGCATCTGCTGCTTTCTGTCCATCACTCGACCCTCTATAAATTAGCTGTACTAATCCATAGCAAGATTTGTTTGGTTTGTGAAGCTCATCAGGATGCTTTTTAATCAAACTGTCTTATCCATAACGAGAACATCACGATGAAAAAGAATCTTAAAATTACCATCATAGGCGCAGGCTCTAGCTACACACCAGAGCTCATCGAAGGTCTGATCAAACGAAATCATGAACTGCCAATCGGCGAACTGTGGTTGGTTGATATTGAAGATGGCGCAGAGAAAGTCAGCATCATTGGCGATTTAACACGTCGCATGTTGGCTAAAAACGACATGTCGCATATTGATGTACACGTCACTTTGGATCGCAAACCTGCTTTGAAAGACGCAGACTTTGTATGTTCTCAATTTCGCGCTGGCTGCTTGGAAGGTCGAATCCGTGATGAACGTATCTCGCTGAAGTACGGCATGATCGGTCAGGAGACCAACGGGTTAGGCGGCTTTGCCAATGCCTGTCGTACTATTCCTATTGCGCTGGAAATCTGTAAAGAGATGGAAGTGTTGTGTCCAGATGCTTGGTTGCTAAACTTTACCAACCCATCAGGCATGGTGACAGAAGCGATTCTCAAACACACCAAAGTGAAAGCGGTCGGTTTATGTAACGTACCAGTGATCATGCAAAAAGGCATTGCCCAAATGCTCGGTGCTAACGAGCAAGAGTTTGTACTGCAAGTTGCGGGTTTGAACCACTTTATCTGGGCACGCCAGATCCTGCACGAGGGTCGTGACAAACTTCAAGAAGTGGTCGAAGAGATCCTATCTGGCAACGATCCTTTGGTGCCGCAAAACATTCCTCCATTCGACTGGCCACAAGAGCTATTGCGCAATATGGGGATGATCCCGTGTGCTTACCTGCGCTATTACTACACCAGCGAAGACATCATGAGCCAAGAGATTGAAGAAGCGAACGGCGAAGGTACGCGCGGTGAAGTGGTCAAAGCTATGGAGAAACGACTGTTCGATATCTACCGCAATCCAGAACTCAACGAGAAACCAAAAGAGCTCGAAAAGCGTGGTGGTCAATACTACTCAGAAGCTGCCTGCGAGCTGATGAGCTCTATCTACAACGATAAGCGCACCATCATGCACGTAAACACCCGTAACAACGGTGCCATTGCAGGTTTACCTGACGATTGCGCGGTGGAAGTCAGCTGCATGATCACAAAATCGGGACCTGTGGCTTTAAACGTCGCGCCATTCCCAAGCGATACGCTACGCTTGATTCAATTGATGAAAGACTTTGAATCACTCACGGTAGAAGCGGCTGTCACAGGCGACCGCAATGCCGCGCATCGAGCATTGATTTTGAACCCGCTCGTGACCACTGGGACGATTCTAGAAAAGGCTCTAGAAGAGACAATTGAAGCCAACCTCGACTACATGCCACAGTTCCGTTAACCCTAACAAAAACGCAAAAGGGATGGTGAATTCCATCCCTTTTTTATTCTTCAATTTACCCAGTAACCTCAAGGTGTTTGAATACAGTTACTACATGGTCAGAATAATTTTGCCTTGCAGCGTGACCGACTCATCTTCTATCAGCTCGAAGGCGCGCTGGAACTGTTCTAACGGAAGGTAACGATCCACATCGAGTTGTATCTGGTGTTCCATAAAGTGTTCTAGCATCTCGGCAAAGACTTGTTTGCGAACGGTCTTACCAACTGACTCTTCCCAATAACGCAAAAAGAACGTACTGAAGTCGATATTGCTTTGCTTCATACAAGCGAAAAAAGCTGGCTCGTAAGGGGTAAGTGAAAGCGTTCCGTAATTGATGTATGTTCCCGAATTGCGCACAACTTGGATGAGTTCTGTTCCCACTTTGCCGCCAATAGCATCGAACACGACATTCGGTTGAAGCAACTCTCGGGCATTAATTTGAGATTGCAGATCCTGCTTGCTATCTAACACTGCAATAGAGTCGTATGGATAACGCTCTGGCGCGGAGCTCATCGCAATAAAAGTAAATCCGAGAGAGTGCGATAACTGAGCGAAGATCTTACCAATCGCAGACTTGCCCGCGTTAATGATCACCACATCCTCTTTACCTAACTTGGCAACGTGAGTGGTGATCACCCAAGCCGTCAGGGCATTGATATACAATTGGCAAGCGTAGCCACTCTCAAGTTCTTCCGGCACAGCAAAGACATTCTCCGCAAGCGCATCGACATAGCTTTGCCAAGTCCCGCTTTGTACCACCAGCACCTTTTGCCCGATGTGAAATTCGGTTTGATGCGGATCGTTTATCTCTACCACACGCCCAACCGCTTCAAAGCCGGGGACTCGCGGCGGTACATGGGTGCGACGATACTGCCCTACTCCCTGAATCGACAATCGGTCACTTGGATTAATGTTTGTGGCTTCGATTTGCACACGCACTTTACCCAAAGCGAGTGGCTCTAGCTCAACATGCTCAAACACCAACGATTCACTTGGCGAACCAAAGCTCAGTTGATTAACGCGAGTGTTTGTCTTGGCCGAGTTGGTCTTAATTAAGCTCATCTGGATACCACGGGATTGCTAGAGGAAGTATGACGCGCCATAGCGAAACGGGTATATAACGTTTTCTCGGCGCGCGCGTCAAATTGGATAAGAGCCTAAACGGGCTGACTCAACATAAACACCACCACTAAAGCGAGGCTGCTGCCCATACATCGGTTCACCCATACCACCTTTTGTGGTGACTGAATAAAGCGGTTCAATACGGTGCCAAAGTACGCCCAAGCAAACATCCCCAGCACACCAGTTCCCACCATCACACTTATGATGATCACCACTTGAGTCAGGTAATCATTGTTTGGTGAGATAAATTGAGAGAACACCGTCAGCGATGCAACCCAACTTTTCGGATTAAGAATTTGCACCCAAACGCCAGATAAAAAGCCGGACTTTTTTGCATTCGAATCATTGTCGAGTTCCATCGTAGCAATCGACCATGCGAGATACAGTAGGTACGCCGCGCCAATCCACTTTAACGCCGTGTACAAATCTGGGTAAAGAGTAAACAAACTGACAAGCCCCACACTTGCACCAAGCAACATGATGATCACCCCGACTGCGTTGCCTAATACAAACGGCACGGTCGCAGAAAACCCATATCGGCTTGAAATACCTAACAGCGCGACGTTACCAGCTCCCGGCGTTAAAGAAATAGAAACGGCAAACAACAAAAATGCCGCCAACAATTGAGCACTCATGCTCTCTCTCCCAAAAAGTAATCAACGAATATGTGAAACAGTCTAACGATTTGGGTAGAAAGAAAATTGCTATCTGCGCTACGATAAAAGTCAATTTGAGCAGACTATTTCCAAAATAACCATGAAAAAGAAAGAATCCACCAACTTTGAATTGGATAGTACCGATTTCGCCATTCTTGACCATATTCAGAAAGATGGTCGCATGAGTAATTCCAAGCTCGCAGAGACCGTTAACCTGAGTGAAACGCCCTGCTGGCGACGCTGGAAAAAGATGGAAGAGGAAGGTTACATTGAGGGTTACGCGGCGAAGTTGAACCGCAAAAAGCTCGGCTTCCAAGTCTCTGGTTTTACACTGGTGACACTAGGCAGTCATGAAGTGGAAAACACCACGCCTTTTGAAGACTTCGTAGCAGAAACCGATTGGATCTTAATGTGTCACTGCATTGCTGGCAGCGCAGATTACATGGTGCAAGTGGTGGCGAGAGACTTGGACGAATACTTTGACCACATCAGTACAATTCGCCGCGTAAAAGGCATCAGCGCCATTCAATCCAACGTCTCCGTTAAGGAAATCAAGAGTACATTCCAGTTGCCGCTAGAGTAATTCTTTCAATCTAAAGCACAAGCCAGCGATCTCACGCTGGCTATAAATGAAACTTAAATTGAGTTTAGTCATCTCCCCAGTAAACAGAGTCTACTCTGGAGCTGCCCTCT
Organism: Vibrio sp. CUB2; assembly: GCF_001557945.1. Lineage (NCBI taxonomy): Bacteria > Pseudomonadati > Pseudomonadota > Gammaproteobacteria > Vibrionales > Vibrionaceae > Vibrio > Vibrio sp. CUB2. The sequence continues at coordinate 107,758 of NZ_LNRB01000008.1, forward strand.
ATGCCATCATCACCACCAACAAGATAAATGCGGCCTTTATAAATGAATGTATCTCGATATGCATAATTAAGGACATCAAAGTAGCGTATTTGCCATGTATCTAGCTCTGTGTCGTAACGCATTACTTCTTGATAGCCATAGCCATACAGCTCAGTTTTCAATACGTATATGTATTTTCCTGATGTAACCGCGGTATGTTTATCACGGTTTAAAGGATGATATGTACCTAAAGAGGTCCATGAGTCACTCTGTGTATTGTAGCTTGAGTATTCAAAATTACTGTAGTTACCGCCAAAAACATAAAGGGTATCTCCAATAACAGCGGTAGCAGAATCATAGCGCTCAACATTAGCAGAAGCTAAAGTTTTCCACTCTCGTGCTTCAAGATCATAACTGTATGCCGAGCGGGTAATATCTCCATGTTCATTGAATCCCCCAACCATATAGATTTTGTTTTCGATTACCTGAATTTGAGAGCTCCCGCCAAGAGCCTCTGGGGCAGACGAAACAAATTCAAATGTTAGCAACTCTTTATTTAAACGCCGCAAAACGCCATCAGCAAAATAGTACATCTCACCATTGTGAGCAATACTATCTCCTAGGAAAAAATACGGAGTAAATATATTTTCAGCGTATGCGATATTCTGCTCTTTTGTTAGGTCATACTTCACTACTTTCTGACCGTCCGTCACGTAAAGTATGTCATCGAATACCGCAGAGCTTGTGTCTAGAAAATCTGTTTTTAAAGGCGCGTGTCGAATTGGTTGAGAGCTCTCGTCTTCCAGCTTAATATCGACTAGCGTCACTAACTCCTGATCTTCATCTAGAACTTCAATACTGATGATTTCTTGACCTTCAAAAACGGTATCATCAAAAATTGTGAGCTCGATGTAACCGCTCGATTCCATTGTTGGGTTAAACGTGCGATCTAAAGTAAAGTCAAAACGATCAGCGGTTGATTGCGCTGATACCTTAAACGTCAAACTACGAGAGGTATTTTGCTCTTCAACGAAATCGAACCAGAAGCGATGGGTGTACTCATTTTCGTACAATGTTAAGTCACTATCCCTAAAAGTAATGTCATATGACTTCTCTACAACGATTACCTCACGTGTGGCCTCACCAAAGTTCCCAGCTGTATCATAAACAGAATACTCCACATAATAAGTTCCTGCTAAAGTGTGGTCGACTATGCCTGATGAAACAACTTCATTTGTAAGGTCACCGTCCAAGTTATCCAAAGCTGTTGCGCCTTGCTCCTCATAAATATCACCGACAAAGAGCATGATATTACTTTCACCATTTAGGTTAATAACGGGCGCTTCAAGATCCTTAACAACGACTTCTCGCGTAGTGCTAGATTCATTCCCTGAAGCATCTATTGCAGAGTATGACACTTCATAACTGCCCACAGTGTTAACATCTACACTTCCATTAACGGCAATTTCAACCATATCGTCAGCATTATCCGTAACGGTTGCTCCCGGATCATTAAAGTTGCTACCCAAGGCAACCTCGAGGGGGTTGTTTCCTTGCAAAATTAAAACTGGCGCCTCACGATCCACGACATTGATAGTTCGAATGACCGTAGCACTATTAGCTCTGCTGTCTTGTGCAAAGTAAGCCACTTCGTAACGACCGAGTTGATTGGTATCCACAAAGCCAGAAATAGTAACCTCGACAGGTCCATCAACATTGTCCATCGCTGTTGCACCAAGGTCAGAAAAGTCTGTACCGAAAGCAACATCAATTGGATTTTCACCTTGCAGCGTGACAATCGGAGCAGTGCTATCGACAACTTCAACTGTTCTAACCACGGTCGAGCTGTTGTTACTACTATCTTGGGCAAAGTAAACAATTTCATAACTACCAAGTTGATTGGTGTCTACAACACCAGTAATAGAGACATCAACTTCACCATCCACATCATCGACGGCAAGGGCTCCAGGCTCGCTATAGGTATTTTGATACTCGACATACGTAGTGGCATTGCCGAATAACGTTATCGAAGGAGGATTAGTATCGGGTGGGGGTGGGTTGTCATCAGATCCTCCTCCTCCGCAAGCAGACAACAAGAATGGCAGGGTAAATGCCGCGATTAGCCGATTTGACATTGTTCACACTCCAAGTGATAAAGCTCACGCCCTTATTGATGGGCGTATCCATTGATATAATGCAACCCGGCTATCTCGCACCTTTAAGACCCGTGGTTTTCCGTCCTCACTTCACAGTAAGTTTGGCTTTGATTTCATACTGTAAATCCGATGTGAATCATAACCTTATGAAATGATACTTTCATTTATCATATGATGTGTTTTTCGTTAATGGTCTCGCAAAATGCTGATTTTATGAGTTAATGCTGGTTCTATATCAACTAACAGTATTTCGAACTAAGGAGAGACAGAGTCCCCCGTCGACCATTCACGCGAAACTGTTGTGGGGTGACTTCAAAATAGGCTTTAAATGCTTTGATGTAAGAAGAGTCGTTTTGATACCCCACTTGATCTGCAATGCTTTGGATGGAGAGCTCTTCGTCCAGCAAAGAGAGTGAATAAATCAGCCGAATTTGTTGCCGCCAAAGTTGAAAAGAGGTGTTGAACTCTTTGGAGAACAAGCGCGACAGAGTTCGCTCGGATGCACCGACTTTCTCTCCCCACTGTTTGAGTGACCAATCCAATGCTGGCGTGTCGGTCAGCGCTTCAAATATCAGCTTTAAGCGTCTGTCTTCTGGCAGCAGTAACTGAAAGGTCTGCACGTTGTCTTTCATGATCTGATCGTTGAGCACGCCTAGCAATCGTGAGACTTCCTCATCACTGACGAACCCTTCGCATTGACGGCGTATTTCCTGTAGCAGCTCGTTCAAGAAAGGAGTGAGAGTGATGGTTCTAACTTGATGCTCGTACTCAGTACCAAACTCAGGGTTCAGATAGATACCAACAAATGTCGTATGGCTTAGCGCGATGGATTCATGTTGAATACCCGCAGGTACAAACAGCGCAGAGGTATGGGGCACAAGGTGTTGGTAGTGATCGGTTTTGGTTTGCAACAGCCCTTTGATAGGGAAGATGACTTGATGCCACGTGTGTTGGTGCATCGCATCAATGTAACCTTTCGGCATATCGATGGTCTTAACCAGTGCCGGTGAGTGGGGATTGGCAGCCATCATCTCATTGGAGGTCATGACACCGGAGTGAGAATCGATTTGGCGGGTTGGCATCATTAACTGTCCTTACATCCCTACTCTGACACGAGTTCACTAGGCTATCATGCTCGGCAAAGTGAATGAAGCCGTGAGGTGCGACGTATGCGGTATCAAGTTGAAATATCCAAAGAAAACCAACTCTTATTCAAAGTCGATATTGATAACATCAACCAAGATAAGTGCGAAGCATCGCTCGAAACCGTGTTGACCAAGTTTCCTAAAACAGAAGGTTATCAACGTCATGTGTTGGTTTCAGATAGCGAAACGCGTTACTTAAAAAGCACAGAAAAGCGCATTGAAGTACTGGCAGCGATTCCGGTATTCAAATCATTGGGCGAGCGCTAACGTGGTCTTGTCTCACGCCGTTTGGCAAATCAGTTTTAGCGATAAGGAAAGAATATGAAGAAGTTAGGCGTAGTTAACAGCGTATTAGCAGGTAAAACCGTTGTCTTTGCACATGGTGCGAAAAGTGCGATTAACAAACAGGTTCTACCGCAGCGTCAGCACGCAACAGAACTGGGTTTTACCAGCGACGAACAAGGCGATCCGCGCTTTCATGGTGGGATTCAAAAAGCCCTTCATATTTACCCAAGTGAGCACTATCCCGTTTGGCAGAAAGAGTTAGGCGATAAAGCAATTTTCCAATCAGCTGGCGCGTTCGGTGAGAACTTAAGCTCAAGCGGCGTAACAGAAGCGTCCATTTGCCTGAAAGATAAAATCCGCATCGGCTCAACCTTGTTAGAAGTATCCCAAGGGCGCATGCCTTGCTGGAAACTCAACGTGCGCTTCGAGCAAAACGACATGGCGAGAAGACTGCAAGACACGCTTCGAACAGGCTGGTACTTCCGAGTGTTGCAAGAAGGCGATATCGGCGCAGGTGACGAAATTATTCTATGCGAAAGACCTTACCCAGACTGGTCATTGGCTCGCATCATGGGCGCAGTATTTACTGGTTGCCTAGATAAAACGGAGCTAAGCCAACTGGCGGAACTTCCATTGGTTGAATCTTGGGGCAAGCTTGTTGAACGCCGCCTAGAAACCGGTGAAGTCGAAGATTGGGAAATGCGTTTGGTTGGTCCGACTGCGGGTTAATTCCTTCCTCTCTTCCCTAAAGTGACCAAACTTATAAGCCACACACCTGATATCGTCAGGTTTGTGGCTTTTTGTTCTTCCTATCTTGTTGAATTATCGACACAAGCAACCAGCCTCTTTTTCTAAAGTTCTATCCTTTGAGCTTACTAACATAACCAACGATAAATAGCCGCTACACTCAGCCACGTTTCATCTTCCTTTGTTTACCCTGTTACCCTCTTGGAGAAATCGAGTGGCAACCATGAAAGACGTCGCGGACATGGCTGGCGTATCTACGGCAACAGTCTCGCGTGTTATCAATCGCACCAGTTATGTTGAACCAGTGACACAAGAACGAGTCGAGCGCGCGATTAAAGAACTCAACTACCGCCGCGATGCACGAGCAACAGCGCTGGCGAACCGCAGCAATAATACGCTTGGCCTATTAACTGGCAACTTAGCCGATCCGTTCTTCGCTTTGATCGCCAAGAGCGTTGAAGAAGTGGCCCGTGCCAATGGTTGCCAGTTGGTCGTAGTCAGTGGCGGGCACAATGCACAACGAGAAAAAGAAGGGCTCGACTTTCTCATCAGTCAGGGCTGTGAGGCGATGGTCGTACACTCAAAGATGCTCGATGACACCACGCTGATGCAATACGCTGCACAGCTTCCGGCGATGGTGTTACTCAACCGCACCATTGCACAAATCTCCAATCGTTCAGTCTGGGTAGACAACCGAGTCGGTGCGCGCAAATCGGTCGAATTTTTGATTGAGCAAGGTCATCGCAAGATCGCCTGTGTCACCAGTGATTTGCCCATTGAAGATCGAACCGACCGCCTTGAAGGTTATCGAGACGCGATGAATGCAGCCAATTTGGCGATCCCAACGGGTTGGGTAATCAACCAAAACTTCAGCGAGTCTGGAGGAGAACAAGCAGGTCGCCAGCTTATTCAATCCTGTCCGGGCGTCACTGCGGTGGTGACGTTTAACGACGTAATGGCAGCTGGCTTAATGGCAAGTTTGCATGAGCAGGGTTTGTCGGTCCCAGATGATATCTCCGTGGTTGGATTTGATGATGTGTTGCTTGCTCGCTACCTCTATCCAAGATTGACCACCATGCATAACCCGATTGATGAAATGTCGACTTATGCAGCGAAACTGGCGCTAAATTTGAGTAAAGATGGTTATTCTCCACCGAACTTACATCAATTCGAAGCAAGCTTAGTCTGCCGTCAAACCGTCAAAGCAATAAAAAAGATCGGATAAAAATGTGATGAATCTTACATTCGCACACCTCATGTAAGCGCTTACATGAAAACAACACACCGCTCTCATTTTGCCTATTATGTGACCGTTACTATCCATTCCGAACAAACCCTACATCGATCCTGAGGATAAATAACATGACAAATTCTAAGCCTCTGCCGTCGTTCGGATTAGCACTCGCCCCTATTGCGGTGATGTTTGCACTTCTGGCTGTCGGATACGGAATACTCGGACTTCGCATTGAAGTTCTGTTGCTGATTTCAGCTGCCTTTACTGGTCTTATCGCGTGGAAGATCGGTTACAACTGGGATGACATCATTAACGCCATCGTAGAAAAGCTGGCGAAGGCGATGCCAGTTATTCTGATTTTGGTCTCGGTTGGTGGTTTGATTGCCAGCTGGATGGTCAGCGGCACAATCCCTTACATGGTTTACTGGGGACTAAAAGTCATCAGCCCTGAATACATTCTTATTGCCGCTTTCTTTGTAACCAGTGTCGTTTCCGTTTGTACCGGTACGTCTTGGGGTTCTGCAGGTACTGTTGGTGTCGCACTGATGGGAGTGGCAGCAGGTCTTGACGTCTCGCTCGCAGCTGCGGCTGGTGCAGTGGTATCTGGCGCGTACTTTGGTGACAAAATCTCACCGTTATCAGATTCAACCAACTTTGCGCCTGTCGTTTCAGGTACCACCTTGTATGAACACATTCAACACATGCTTTACACCACTCTGCCGGGTTTTGTGATTGCATCTGTGGTGTTCTTCTTTGCGGGTCAAAGCGCTGATATCGCGAACATTCACGAGCCAGAGAAAGTTGTTCAAATCATCTCGGGCTTAGATAATCTATACAACTTCAACATTCTCCTTCTTATCCCGCCAGTGATGATCCTATGGGGCGCGTTAACTAAGAAGCCAGTTCTGCCATTAATGCTTGGCGCATCGGCTATCGCGATTGTTTTAGGCATGTTTTTCCAAGACTTCACACTAAAACAAGGCTTCCAAGCCTACGTAGACGGCTTCAACCTAGCCATTTTTGAGGCAAATGGTCACAGCGTAAATGGCTTAGTGCCAGATATCGCCAAGCTGCTTAACCGTGGCGGTCTGTTCTCAATGATGAGCACGATTTTGTTAGTATTCTGTGCCTTTGCCTTCGCTGGTATTTTGAGCCTAACCGGCGCACTAAACGTGGTGCTAGGCAAATTCCTACATGCGATTCACACCACAGGTCAGCTGATTGCTTCGACCGTTGTGGCAACCATCACTGTGGTTTTCACCACTTCTGACGGCAAGTTAGCGCTGTTGATTCCGGGTGAGTTGTTCCAAAACGCTTACCGCAAAATGGGCTTAGACACGAAGAATCTGTCTCGAACCATCGAAGACGCCGGCACCATTATCGAGCCATTGGTTCCTTGGACAGCAGCGGGTATCTACATGGCAGGTACGCTAGGCGTGGCAACCTTGGATTACCTACCATGGGCGATTCAATGTTACACCGGCGTCATCTTCGCTCTGATTTATGGCTTCACCGGCTTTGGTATCGCAAAAGCAAAGCCAGAACAAAACGAACAACTGATTGCTGAAGAGCATTCAAATACACCAGCAGTAGAAACAAAATAAGGTAAATCATTGATGAACGCTTTCGACCAAATTCTGAACCGCAAGGAAAGTGGCTCTGTTAAATGGGACTTTATGCAGCAAAAGCTGGGATTGGCTGGGACGGATTTACTCCCGATGTGGGTGTCCGATTATGATTTTAAAGCGCCACAAGTGGTGTTAGACGCACTACAACAACGTGTGAAGCATGGGATTTTTGGTTACGCAGAACGCGATGATGCGTACTACCAAGCCACTATCGATTGGTATCAAAACCAACATGCTACCAACGTTGAGCGTGACTGGATCACTACGGTACATGGCGTACTTCCTGGGCTCGCGATGGCATTACAAATGCTCACCGAAAAAGGCGATGGCATCGTAATGCAAAGTCCGGGATATGGCTCCTTCCGTAAGATCATTGAATTCAACGATCGTGTTGTCGTCGAGAACCCACTGACGGAAACCAACGGCGACTATCAACTCGACTTTGATCATCTCGAAACCTGCTTTGCTAATGGTGCAAAAGCAATGATCTTCTGCAATCCACATAACCCAACGGGGCGAGTTTGGTCTGAAAGCGAAATGACAAAGGTTGCCGAACTGTGTGAGCAATACCAAGTGTGGCTGCTAAGTGATGAAATATGGGGCGATTTAGTGGTTGGCGATGCGCAGTACTACTCGGCTTTGCGTCTTCCACAAAATCTCACAAAACGTCTGATCGTGGCTACGGCTGCAAGCAAGACGTTTGGCTTGTCTTCACTGCGAATCTCTAACTTTATGATTCCAGATGAATCACTCCGAGCACAGTTTACTCGCAGGCTAGATGCGCATGGCATGGACGTGTTCAATAGCCTATCGATGAGTGCCGCGACTATTGCTTATCAAGAGTGCTCCGGTTGGTTGGTGGACTTAAAAGACTACCTGCGAGCTAATATCGCCAAACTTGAGCTGTTTGTAGAAACGGAACTGCCAGATGTGAGATTTGTCGCCCCACAAGCAGGCTATTTGGCTTGGTTAGATTGTCGTGCGCTTAAAGTGACCGACTCCGAGCTGGAACAAAAATTTGTATCGGCAGGGCTTGTCCCGAGCATGGGCATAGCTTTCGGTAAAGAAGGCTCAGGCTTTGTTCGCCTTAACCTAGGCTGCCCAGCTGGCACACTGGATGAAGCCTTGGTAAGAATCAAACATGCACTAAGCTAACCATACAAACAACAGATAAAACAAAGCCACGCTTCTCGTATTGAAGCGTGGCTTTTGTTTATTTGGCTGTGTTTATTTAGCTTTAGGCGCTTGGCGCTTCGGCTTGCCTTGGAACTGCTTAATGCTCTTTTTGGCATTGGTTCGGCGGTTGGCTTTTTTATCGCGTGGGGCGCGTTTGCTTTCGCCTGTTGATGGCTTATCCGTTACTGGGAAACCTTCAAGATCTTGCGTTGGCAATTCACGTTGCGTCAAGTTACGGATCGCGGTAAGAGCTTCGGCTTCGCCATGACAGACCAGCGACATTGCGACACCTTGCTCACCTGCACGGGCTGTACGCCCAACTCGGTGAACGTAAGTCTCTGCGTGCATTGGCAGCTCAAAGTTAATCACCACCGGCAGTTGCTCGATGTGAATACCGCGAGCTAATAGATCGGTAGCGATCAACACCTGTGTTTGCCCAGATTTAAACTGCGCCAGCGCGTCTTCTCGCTCTGCTTGGCTCTTATTACCGTGCAGCGCATTGGTTGTGATTCCAGCTTTGTTCAACTTCTTCGCCAAACCATCAGCGTTCTCTTTCGCGCCAATGAATACCAATACCTGCGCCCATGCATTTTGCTTGATAAGTTCAATCAACGCTTTGGTTTTGCTGCCTTTGTTGACGAGATATAGCGTTTCGACAATATCTTGATTGGTGCTGTTTTCTTGATGAGCTGCTACCTGTTTTGGCGCATGCATCAGCTGCTTGGCTTTGCCCTTCAACTCATCTGAAAACGTTGCTGAGAACATTGCGGTTTGACGCTGGTTTGAAACCTGCCCTGCAATATTTTGCACGTCAGGCCAAAAGCCCATATCCAACAAGCGATCCGCTTCATCCAACACTAGGTAATGGATATTACTCAGGTCCAAACCGTTGTTCGCCAGATCAACTAAACGACCTGTTGTCGCCACAAGAATTTTAGGGTTTGCCGCAAGTGCTTGTAGTTGCGCCTCTTTATCAACGCCACCACACAAATACACTGCGTTGAGACCAATAGCTTGACCAACTTGGTTAATCGCCTCGCTTACTTGCGTTGCCAGCTCACGCGTTGGTACTAGAATCAGCGCTTTGTGCTCTGGATTCACACTTAGCTTTTCCAACAAAGGCAAACCATAAGCAAGGGTTTTGCCGCTGCCCGTGTTTGCTAATGCCAATACGTCTTTACCACTGAGTAGCTCAGGAATTGCCAAAGCCTGAATATCGGTTGGCTTCTTGAAGTCTTTTGGCAGTGCGTGAATCAGCTCAGAACTCAAAGAGAGAGTAGAAAATGGCATTAGCTTAACCTTGTGCTTTTGATTGAAGAGGCAGTAAAAGATGCGGTAAATCGCAGGCGCGGACTTTACCACAATCTTTTTAGGAACCATCCAATTTTATACCAGCCCCTTCGACATGAAACACTATTTCGATGGTTGGTAAGTACCTCGGATTGGGTAGTTGTTCTCAGGATCGCGAATGAATGCTATGCCGGAAAGCAGCACATTTAGATCTGGACGAACAAATGGACCGTTCGAGATATCAATAATTTGCACTCGACCTTTATCATTAACCACAAACAAACCCGGCTCAGCAAACAAGTGGTCCGTTTCTTTTTCTGAACGCGGCTCTGAGATATACAGACCAAGGGTTTGCATCTGTTCTAAACTCAAGCCGTAAGCAATAGGAAAGTTCACTGAGATCTGTTCCCTATGTTTCGCGACCTGCTCTTTGCTGTCCGCTGATACCGCCACAATATCAACACCAATTTCTAAGAACTTCGCTTTAAGCCCTTCTAACTCGTTCAAGTAGCGTGTACATAATGGGCAATGTTTGCCTCGATACACCACCACTAATCGCCAAGTAGCTGGTTCAGATGGCTGACCCACCTCAATAGTATTGCCATCAAAGGTTGGCAAAGAAATAGACGGAAATAAATCACCTGCGTTGAATTTGTTCATTGTCATTTTTCCTTTTGCTCTAACGAGCATCATTAAGGGCATTCTGTAAGGCATTGATATAACTTTTAGACATCTGCTTAGATACCGAAGCATCTGGCACAAACATCTGACCACCGTGATATACGCCAGGGAATACGGCAAGCTCAGTCGACACACCTGCATCCATGAGCCTTTGAGCATAATCAATCACTTCGTCACGGAACAAGTCAACCGTGCCCACCGTAATGTAAGTTTTTGGTAGTCCAGTGACATCTTTTGCTCTTGCGGCGGCCGCATACGGAGAGGCATCTTCACCAGGCGTGCCATTTAAATACATCTCCCACGCATTAAAAGAGGTTTGGCGATTCCAAACTGGATAGTCCTCGACTGATCCTGATGGTGTTGCATGCAAGTTATCTAGCATCGGGTACAACAATAGCTGCAGGGCAATTTTTGGTCCGTGTTCATCACGATTACGCAAAGCCAAACTAGCCGCCATGCCAGCGCCAGCGCTCTCGCCTCCAATTGCTATACGTTGTGGATCAACGCCCAACTCTTTTGCGTGGCTGACCATCCATAAGAAAGCCGCGTAGCTGTCATTATGGCCAGCTGGAAATGGGTGCTCAGGTGCTAATCGGTATTCAACTGAAACAACGGTCGCATTGACTGCTTTAGCAAACATGCCGGCAAAATCAGTTTCAGCACTACCAAAGATGAAGCCACCACCATGGATCCAAAACAATCCAGATTTAGCGGTACTTAGTATCCCATCAGGTTGATAGATATAAATATTAACCTTTCCATCTTTTGTCTCTATTTGACGTTTTGTCACGGTAACGCCTGCAACACCTTTGGCTTTCAGCATTGGTGCCATCAGTTCTCGAACTTCGTCAACAGAGTCTCGGGTAATGTCGCTCAACTGGGGAGGTAACATAGATAACGGTGCGGTTAGCGCAGGATCAATCCGACTACGTATTCCTGTTGATGATTGACTCTCAATCAAAGGGTTAGTCTGGTGCGATGCGCTACCTTGAGATGCATCATCAGCATATGCAAATCCCGATGTTAAGGTGCTTAAGCCTAATAATGCGGTTACAAAAGGGAGCATCATATTTTGGTATTTCATGGAAGTTTCCTCCCGATACAATAACTAGTATCGATTTTGAAGCAGCAAACCTTGCGCCAAGTCGTTTAAACGCAAGGGTAAATATAAGCGATCAGCTCATAGCTTGAGCGGTCTACATGCTATAGGATGAAATCAACGACTGATGTACTTATAGCTCTCATCTGCCTCGTCACGTTTACCAACGTATTTGTTCTCAAAATCAGGAGACCATACTGCGCTCGCATTTTGGTTTTGGTTCCAATCGAAAACAGTAAAGCGATGCACCATTTTCCAAACACCATCACGGCGTTCAAAGCGGTACAAGTGACGGCCACCTAAAATGCCCTCTTTGTCGACACCATCTTCTTCGTGCACGTGATACGCCCACACATAGCTCTCTGCTGTTGCAGTATCACCATCCACTTCGATGAGAACGTTGCTGATACGGTGCTGAGTGACCTTAATCGCTTCAAAACCTTTCATTGCTGGTTCTACAAAAGCGTGAGCATTATCGTTGTAGAAAAATAAGTCTGGGAAAATAGGGTCTTGATGGTCTTCAATGGCATCTTCCCAATAAGTGGACTTCATCAGCTCTGCGTCCATACGATCTAAAGAACGAGCATGACGAAAAATAACTTCTGTAATGTCCTGTTTATCAAGTAGTTGTTGTAGTTTTTGTTGTATATCCATGAGTGCCTCCAGTGGCTATCTAATCTTAGTAATTCTTAGTGCTGCGTTGTCTTGCGGCTTGGTAGGGATAATAGAACTAAACAAAAGCGACTAAAACTAAACTACAATGACTACTATCTATTCGTATTTAGAATAATTGAGAACACTAATGGACCAACTAAGCGCAATGCGTGCATTTGTTCGAGTGGTACAGACGGGCAGCTTTTCTGCCACGGGTCGTGAGATGAATACCTCACAAACGACAATCAGCAAAAAAGTGGCAGCGTTAGAGAAAAAAATCGGCGTCAAACTTCTTGCTCGAAGCAGTCGCGATCATGCTTTAACGCCAGCAGGCGCGAGGTATTATCAAACTTGCGTTGATATTTTAGGTGAACTGGATGAAGCCGAAACTGCGGCAAGATCGGAGACAGCTTCTCCCCAAGGAACAGTGCGTATCTCTGCTCCCGTTGCGTTTGGTCGCATTCTGCTTGCACCCATCATGGCCGAGTTTTTCCAGCGCTATCCGGATATCAAAGTGGATTTACGACTCAGTGACCGACACACAGACTTGATCAGCGATGGCATTGACGTGGCAATTCGAGCGAGACAATTAGAGGATTCAACGCTGGTTGCACGCCATTTATTTGATAACCCGATGTTAGTCTTAGCGGCTCCGAGTTATTTAGACAGAAATGAAACCCCGAAAAAACCAGATGATCTGACACAACACAACTGTTTGATCTATTCTGACATGCAAGAGGTCAATATTTGGCGTTTTACAAAAGAAGATAAAGAACACTCGGTGGCGGTTAGTGGTAACTTTCAAAGTGACAACGGCGATGTGCTGTTAGACGTTGCACTCACCGGAATGGGTATAGTGATATTACCCATTTGGATGGTGGAATCGCACATTAAAGCGGGCCGACTCAAACAAATCATGAGTGATTACTTAGGGCAAAACTTGCCTTTCAATGCCGTGTACTTACAAAGCCGATATACACCTCTTAAAGTTCGCTGCTTGATTGATTATCTGAAAGACAAACTGCCCAACACTTAAAGGCTCTCTTCGCATAAAAAAGCGCAGAACCGAGACTCTGCGCTTTTTAAAGTAGTTTTACATTGTAAATCGTTACTTGGTGTAGAACGCGCGCTTCAGTGCCATTTCTAAACCACGCACTTCAGCAAGGCCTTTCAAGCGACCGATAGCCGAGTAACCAGGGTTAGTCTTTTTCTTCAAATCATCCAGCATTTGGTGACCATGGTCGGGACGCATTGGAATCAAACGGTGATCGCCTACTTCTGCGCGGCGTTGTTCTTCATCCAGAATCGCCATCACCACGTTGTACATATCCACATCGCCATCTAGGTGCGCGGCTTCGTGGAATGTCATTGGGTTACTTTCTTCACGCTTGGTTGAACGCAAGTGAGTGAAGTAAACACGGTCACCGTGCTTTTTAATCATTTTCACTAGGTCGTTGTCACCACGCACACCGTAAGAGCCGGTACACATGGTTAAGCCGTTCATCTTACTCGGTACTTTTTCGGTTAACCAGTCGATGTCTTCGATGGTCGAAACGATACGCGGCAAACCAAGAATTGGACGCGGTGGATCGTCTGGGTGTACTGCTAGCTTCAAACCATGCGATTCACACACTGGCATTAACTCCGCCAAGAAGTACGCCATGTGCTCACGCAGTTTGTCTTTGCTAATACCAGCATAGCGGTCCAATTGTGCTTGGAACTCTTCTAACGTGTAACCTTCTTCAGCACCAGGCAAACCAGCGATGATGTTGCTTGTCAGTTGTTGGATTTGCTCCGCCGTCATGTTGTTGAAGTACTCAAGCGCTTGGGCTTGCTCAGCTTCGGTGTAATCCGCTTCTGCGCCCGGGCGTTTAAGAATGTGTAGCTCAAATGCCGCAAATGCAATTTGGTCAAAGCGTAGCGCTCGAGAACCATCTGGCATTTCAAATTCAAGGTCAGTACGTGTCCAGTCTAGTACTGGCATAAAGTTGTAGCAGACCGTATCTACGCCGCACTCTGCAAGATTACGCAGCGTTTGTTTGTAGTTGTCGATCCATTGTTGGAAGTTGCCCGTCTGAGTTTTGATTTCTTCGTGAACAGGAACACTTTCAACCACCGACCACGTTAAGCCTTTCTCTTCGATGATGGCTTTACGTTTTAAAATCTCTTCTTTCGACCACACTTCACCATTTGGAATGTGGTGTAAGGCATTCACGATGCCTGTTGCGCCAGCTTGACGAATATCGTCTAGCGACACTGGGTCATTCGGACCGTACCAACGCCAAGTTTGTTCCATGACACTCACCTTTTTTAAGACGCACTCAGCCCGCTCGAATTATTCAAACTAAGTGCACAACGACTTCTTAATATGCAGCCACGATAATGCTGCTGCGCTGACTAGAGCCGACCGAAGCCGGCAATGTGGTTAACCGTTTTCAGCGCCCTGCAGAACAACAGGGTTGGAACTGAATAAGTAACCATCAAAATTTGGGTCATCGATGTCAGACAGCTCCAACAGGCGCTGTTTAACGTTTTCAAGGTGTTGCCACATGGCATTTTTTGCAGCGATTGGATCTTTGCGCTGCAATGCGGCAAGGATTTTGGCGTGATCGTCTAACCACTCTTCACGGTAGTCTTGACCAGCAATGTGGGAATGAAGTTTCTTCCACATTGGGCTGCTCTCGCGTCGCTCCCAAGATTGCTTCAGCATGTCCACCAGCACAGAGTTTTGAGTTGCCTCTGCAATGCACATGTGAAACTTCTCATCACCGTTGCAGTCTGCGGTGCCACTGGCGAGTTCTTCTCGTTCTAACTCAAGTGCTGCACGCATTTTCACGATGTCGCCTGGCGTTACTTGCATCGCTGCAAATTCCGCAATGTTACTTTCAAGCAACTGGCGAGCTTGGAGCATTTCAAACGGACCGGCATCATCGCTGATCACGTTTTCACGGGAGTTCGGTTGAGATGGAATATTGATGACATATACCCCAGAACCTTTCTTCACTTCGACAAGGTTTTCCAGCTCAAGCATGATGATCGCTTCACGCACTACTGTGCGGCTAACGTCGAGACGTTCTGCGATATCGCGCTCAGGCGGCAACCTATCACCAACCTTGTACAGGCCGTTGATTAACTCTTGTCTTAGGACTAGACCGGTTTCTTGATACGGTCTTTTCGGTTCAAAAGGCATCATGATGATATTATCACTATATTCCATCTAACTTCTCACGCCATCATAACGACCAATAACAATTGGTCAACCTCTATGTACCAGAATGTGGTAACACCTTGTTTTCGATTGTTTCGTACTAATTAAATTGTGAATTATTGAACGGCTTTAATTTTCTCAACCAATTCATTTAATTCAGGATTTGTCTTTTCTAGGTCTGCATACATTGGTTGAACCGCTTCAGCAAATGCCGCTTTATTTGGCTCTACAAAAGTCACGCCCATCTTCTCTGCTTTCGCGCGCTCTTTCGCTTCAGACTCAGCCCATAGCTTCTTCATGTATTCCGAAGAGTCTGCCGCTGCTTTCATCAGTGCTTTTTGCTGCTCAGGCGTTAGCTTGTCGTAAGTCTTCGTTGAGATAACCAAAACATCCGGAACCATAGTGTGCTCATCTAAGCTGAAGTACTTCGATACTTCACTGTGACGGCTCAAGCTGAACGATGGGATGTTATTTTCCGCCGCATCGACCACGCCTTGTTGCAATGCCGTGTATAGCTCACCGTATGCCAATGGTGTTGGGTTACCACCTAACGCTTTTACCATCGCAATCGCTGATGGGCTTGGCTGTACGCGCACTTTCAGACCTTTTAGATCTTCCGGTGTATTAATTGGTTTGTTGGTGTAGAAGCTACGCGCACCCGCATCGTAGTAAGTCACACCAATAAAGCCGCTGTCCGCTGAAGAATTCAGGATTTCACGACCTACTTCACCGTCTGTCACTTTGTAGTAGTGGTCTTTATCGCGGAACAAGTAAGGCATGTTGAATGCTGCGTAAGCTGGGGAGAAAGCTTCCAATTCTGCTGCGTTGCTCTTCACCATATCTAGAGCGCCGTTTTGCATTAGCTCCATCGATTCACGCTGTGTACCTAGCTGTGCATCAGGGTAAATGCGGATACGAACTTCACCGTCTGTCATTTCACGAACTTCTTTTGCCATAAAGTCCATTGCTTTATGCACGGCATGGTCACGAGGGTGGTTGTGACTCAGCTTCAAAGTGGTCGCAGCATAAGCAGAAGCGGTGGCGCCGAAGGTCATTGCAGCACCGACTACAGCGCTTAAAAGAGTCTTACGCGTCATCATTGTTCTATTCTCCTTGGATTGGTTGTCCAATATGTAGGGTAGTTTTAATTTTTTAACGGTATTTCTTGTTTCGAGGCCATTATTGGCGATCAAAAAACCTATCGTCAAAACAAAAATGCAAATTGATTGACCAAAATCACAATCACAACCCTTAAATTGGTCAACCAATCCAATTGTGAACCTGCTCACGTGACAACCAAATCGGCTAACTTATAATCCGACCAGAAAGATTAGCGTATGTTACTGCCCTACACAGAAACAACTTCTTACATTGGTTAACCAGTTGTTATGAGGTACGCGTATTTACTTAAAGGAAATAAAAATGAATAAATTGGTCAAATACATCAACAGGGGGCTGGCCGCCTTTACGGTCTCTCTCTCGACCTTCCTCGTCATTTGCGTAGTCTGGCAAGTGTTATCACGCTATGTGATTGGCAAACCAAGCACCGTTACTGACGAACTTGCTCGCTATCTCTTTATGTGGGTTGCGTTAATTGGCGCGGCATACACCACTGGTCTTAAACGCCACCTTGCTATCGACTTGCTAACAATGAAGCTGCAAGGCAAGCGCAAACTCATCAATGAAATCGTCATCCAAATTGCCATCGCACTGTTCTCTTACGTGGTGTTGGTTCACGGCGGTACACAACTCGCACTGAAAACACTGGCAACTGGCCAGTTAACACCAGCGCTTGGCTTGGAAATGGGCTACATCTACTTCTGCCTACCAATCAGTGGCGCACTGATGATCTTCTACTCTGCGGTATTTGCTTTCGACCGTGTAAAACAATTGACGTCTGGTGAAGCCCTACTCACCGACACACAACTTGATTAATCGAGGGTTCCACAATGGAATGGCAATTAATTCTCACCCTATTCGGTAGCTTCGCGGTCTTATTGACGATTGGCGTACCAGTTTCTTTCGCTATCGGTTTGTCATCGCTAGCCACTATTTTAATGAGCTTACCGCTAGAACCTGCGATCGCCGTTGTCGCGCAGCGTATGGCGGCAGGCCTTGATAACTTTGCTCTACTGGCAATCCCGTTCTTTATCTTGGCGGGTAACATCATGAACCAAGGTGGTATCGCGCTGCGTCTTATCAACTTTGCAAAAGTGCTTGGTGGCCGCCTTCCTGGTTCACTTGCACACGTGAACGTAATGGCGAACATGATGTTTGGTTCGATTTCTGGCTCTGCGGTAGCGTCTGCAGCAGCGGTGGGCGGCACCATGTCTCCTCTGCAAAAGAAAGATGGCTACGATGAAAACTTCTCTGCAGCAGTGAACATCACTTCTTGCCCGTCTGGTTTGTTGATTCCACCAAGTAACACACTGATCGTGTTCTCATTGGTATCAGGTGGTACGTCTATCGCGGCACTGTTCCTAGCGGGTTACATTCCTGGCATCTTGATGGGGCTAAGCATCATGGTGGTAGCAGGTATCATTGCAAAACGCCGTGGCTACCCAGTGGCAGCACGCCCTTCTCTGGCTATGGTTTGGAATACCTTCTTGAAAGCAGCCCCATCTTTGGCACTGATTGTGATCATCATGGGTGGCATCATTGGCGGTATCTTTACGGCAACAGAAGCCTCAGCTATCGCGGTGGTTTATACCTTTGTGCTAGCGGTGTTGATTTACCGCGAAGTGAAATGGCGTGACATTCCAAAGATCATCCTAGAGTCTGCGGTGACCACTTCTATCGTATTGCTACTGGTTGGCGCATCAATGGGCATGTCTTGGGCGATGGCGAACGCCGATATTCCTTACATGATTGCAGATGCCCTACTTGCTATCTCTGACAACCCAATGATGATTCTACTTATCATCAACGTCATTCTGCTGATTGTCGGTATCTTCATGGACATGACACCAGCGGTACTGATCTTTACGCCTATCTTCCTGCCAATCGCACTGGATATGGGTATTGACCCTGTACACTTCGGCATCATGATGACCTTCAACTTGGCTATCGGTATCTGTACCCCACCAGTAGGTAGCGCGTTGTTCATCGGTTGTTCTGTGGCGAACGTTGCCATCGACAAAGTGATTAAGCCTCTACTTCCATTCTACGTTGCACTGATTGCAGCCCTAATGGCCGTAACCTTTATTCCTCAGCTAAGCCTGTTCTTGCCTAACCTTGTTCTTGGCTACTAAGCGCTTGGTTATAAGTTTTAGATTACGCATTATTAAAATACACCATCCCGCAGGTTCGCCTGCGGGAAAAGGGATACCAAAATGAAGACTATTTCGAACTCCACTCTGAATGACCACGTTCTGCTTCCGGACTACGACCGCTCAACACTTAAAAGCCGTATTGTTCACCTTGGTTTCGGTGCTTTCCACCGTGCGCACCAAGCTCTATTCACCAATGAAATGTTGAGCAAAACGGGCTCTGACTGGGGCATTTGCGAAATCAACCTATTTGGTGGTGAAGACTTAATTCAATCGCTGCGCGCGCAAGACCACCTCTACACTGTGGCAGAGAAAGGCGCAGAATCGACTGAGGTAAAAGTGATTGGTTCAGTCACCGAATCACTCCACCCAAGCCTCGACAGCATTCAAGCGGTGTTAGAAAAAATGGCAGAGCCACAAGTGGCGATCGTTTCAATGACGATTACCGAGAAAGGCTACTGCGCCGACCCAGCGACGGGCACGCTTGATAAAAACAACCCGCTAGTCATTGCTGACCTTGCCAACCCAACTGAACCAAAGTCAGCACTGGGTTACATCGTGCAAGCACTGAAGATACGCCGTGAACGCGGCCTAACGCCATTTACCGTGATGTCTTGCGATAACGTGCAAGAGAACGGTCACGTAGCAAAAGCAGCGGTACTTGAGTTCGCTCAATTGCTTGACCCAGAATTGCGCGACTGGATTGAAACCAACGTTACCTTCCCTTGCACCATGGTTGACCGCATTGTGCCAGCAGCAACCGAAGAGACACTGACCGAAATCGCTGAGCTACTTGGCTGTGAAGATCCATGTGGTATCGCTTGTGAACCATTCCGCCAATGGGTTATCGAGGATAACTTCGTGGCAGGTCGCCCGGATTGGAACGTGGCTGGCGCAGAATTTGTTGCTGACGTTGTGCCTTACGAAGAAATGAAGCTTCGCATGCTAAATGGTAGCCACTCGTTCTTAGCCTACCTAGGCTACCTTGGTGGTTACGCGCACATCTCTGACACCATGACAGATGAAGGCTACCGCAAAGCGGCATTCGACATGATGATGCAAGCGCAAGCCCCTTCGCTAACCATGCCAGAAGGCACTGATTTAGAAGGCTACGCCAAGCTGCTTATCGAGCGCTTCACTAACCCAAGCTTGAAACACAAAACATGGCAAATCGCGATGGATGGCAGCCAGAAGATCCCACAACGCATGGGCGGCAGCTTACGATTCCATCTTGCTCAAGGTTCTAACTTCTCTTGGTTAGCAACAGCGATTGCAGGTTGGATGCGCTACGTATCCGGCGTGGACGAGCAAGGCAACGACATTGATGTTCGCGATCCAATGGCAGAGACACTACGTCAGACCTGCGACCAACACGGCTTGAACGTTTCTGTTGTGTCTGCGTTGCTCGCTGTTGAAGCCATCTTCCCTGCAGAGCTTGGTCAAAACCCACAAGTGATAGATGCGGTGAGCAGTGCTTACCAATCGCTAATCGATAACGGTGCTCGTGCCACTGTCGCTGCGTTGTAATAGGAGTTAACGATGAAGAATTTCCTGTGTGAAGACTTTTTACTCTCAAACGAAACTGCACGTCGCTTGTACCATGAGCATGCGTTCCACCAGCCAATTTATGATTACCACTGCCACCTAAACCCAGCGGAAGTGGCGCAAAATCGTCAGTTCGATAACTTGGGTCAAATCTGGCTTGAAGGCGATCACTATAAATGGCGTGGTATGCGCTCGGCAGGCATTGAAGAGCGTTTGATTACGGGTGATGCGAGCGATTACGACAAATACATGGCGTGGGCAAAGACGGTTCCTCAAACCTTGGGCAACCCGCTTTACCACTGGACGCACCTAGAACTGCGTCGCCCATTCGGCATTACCAATACGCTGTTTAGCCCAGACACCGCTGACCAAATTTGGCACCAATGTAATGAGTTACTGGCGACACCTGAGTTCACAGCTCGCGGCATCATGCAGCAAATGAACGTCGTAATGGCAGGCACGACCGATGATCCTATCGATTCACTAGAACACCACAAAGCAATCGCAGAAGACGACACCTTTAACGTTAAAGTGCTGCCGAGCTGGCGTCCGGATAAAGCGTTCAAGATTGAATTGGACGTCTTTGCGGATTACATGCACAAACTGGGCGAAGTAGCAGACATTGAAATTCGCCGCTTTGATGATTTATTGAGTGCGCTTGATAAACGTTTGGCACACTTCGATGCACGTGGTTGTCGTGCGGCAGACCACGGCATTGAGATCGTCCGTTACGCACCGATCCCAAGCGAGGCTGATTTAGATGCGTTGCTGGCTCGTCGTTTGAGTGGCGAAGTACTGTCAGAGCTTGAATGTGCGCAGTTCTCTACCGCGGTTCAAGTGTGGCTCGGCAAACGCTACGCGCAGTTGGGCTGGGTAATGCAGCTTCATATTGGCGCACAGCGCAACAACAGCACGCGCATGTTCCAACTACTAGGCGCTGATGCTGGCTTTGACTCGATTGGCGATCGCCCATTTGCTTTTGAACTGGCACATCTATTGGATGAAATGGACCAAACTAACGAGCTGCCTCGCACCATTCTTTACTGTTTGAACCCTCGCGATAACGAAATGATGGCGACCATGATTGGTAACTTCCAAGGTGGCGGCATCGCGGGCAAAGTGCAGTTTGGCTCGGGTTGGTGGTTCAACGATCAGAAAGACGGTATGCAACGCCAAATGGAACAGCTTTCTCAACTTGGTTTGCTCAGCCAATTCGTCGGCATGTTAACCGACTCGCGCAGCTTCTTGTCTTACACTCGCCACGAATACTTCCGCCGCATCTTGTGTGACATGATTGGTCGTTGGGCAGAGAACGGCGAAGTTCCAAATGACCTATCGTTGCTTGGCCCTATGGTCGAAGACATCTGTTTTGGTAACGCAAAACGCTACTTTGAAGAGAGGGCGTAACCAATGAAGCACATCGCCATTATTGGTGAATGTATGATTGAGCTGAATGGCAAACCGTTCGGCTCAATGCATCAAACATTTGGTGGGGATACGCTCAACGCTGCGGTTTATTTGAGCCGCGGCTGCGAAGCCAATAGCAAGCCTGATGAAGTTAAAGTTTCTTACGTTACAGCACTTGGCAATGACCCAATCAGTACGGGCATGCTGACTCGCTGGGAAGACGAAGGCGTATCAACAGACTTAGTGCTGCGCGATGAGACTCGCACGCCGGGTTTGTACTTGATTCAGCTTGATGACCAAGGCGAACGTACATTTTTATATTGGCGTAACCAATCAGCTGCGCGTTACTTACTTCAACATCCTAACTTTGGTCTGGTTAAGCAAGCATTAACTCAAGTGGATGCGGTGTTTCTCAGCGGTATCTCTTTGGCCATCTTGCCAGAAGAAGACCGAATTTCACTGCTCAACTTATTGGTCGAACTGAAAGCCCAGGGCGTTGAAATCGCGTTTGATAGTAACTTCCGCCCAGCACTATGGCCTCAAGACGATAATCAAACCGTCAAAAACGTTTACCAAGCCATGTATCAACTGACGGACGTTGCCTTGGTGACTTTCGATGATGAGCAATTGATCTGGGGTGACGAAGCACCAGAGCAAACCATTGAACGCCTTGCCTCTCTTGGCGTGGGCAAATGCATCGTCAAGCTCGGCGCAGATGGCTGCTTAGTTCAAGACTCAACAAATCAGGGTTCGAGCGCGGCTCTGGCTCCACAAGCCGTGCCAACCCAACCTATCGCTCAAGTGGTGGACACCACATCGGCGGGCGACTCATTCAATGGTGGCTTTTTATCGGCTTACCTTGCTGGCGCCGATCTCGCGACTTCATGTCAAAGAGGCAACGCCCTAGCAGGTGCTGTGATTCAACATCGCGGTGCCATCATTCCCAAAGCATTCACACAACCGGCGCTTGGCGTCGTTTAAGGAACATTCATGTCTAGCATTAAAGAACAATTGAAAGCTCTGAAAGTCATCCCAGTTATCGCCATTGATAAAGCAGAAGACATTATCCCACTGGGTAAAGTACTGGCAGAAAACGGATTACCAGCGGCTGAAATCACCTTCCGTTCAGCAGCGGCTGCAGAAGCGATTCGTCTACTGCGTGAAACCCAGCCAGACATGCTGATTGGCGCAGGTACGGTACTAAACCGCGAGCAAGCAATTGCTGCAAAAGAAGCAGGCGCAACCTTTATCGTATCGCCTGGCTTTAACCCAAATACCGTTAAAGCGTGCCAAGAAATCGGGATTGATATCGTACCGGGTGTGAACAACCCAAGCACAGTTGAAGCCGCACTGGAAATGGGATTAACCACCTTGAAGTTCTTCCCTGCCGAAGCTTCTGGCGGCATCAATATGGTCAAATCACTGCTCGCGCCATACACCGACATTGAACTGATGCCTACTGGTGGCATTAACCCTGCGAACATCAAAGATTACTTAGCTATCCCGCGCGTATTGGCATGTGGTGGTACGTGGATGGTAGACAAGAAGCTGATCGAAGCGGGCAACTGGGAAGAACTTGCTCGCCTAACTCGCGAAGCAGTAGCACTTGTGAATGAGTAATGATTGGTAAGTAATCTTAGACTCTTGGGGAACCCCTTAGCAGTTTAGATAAAGTGCCCAGCCCTCCCTTTGTGGAGGGCTGATTCGTTCAAAGCATGGCTCCAGATACAACACTCTAGGGAAACAAATGGAAAACTGGTTAGCACAAGGCATTGGTGGCATTGCGTTTATGGTTGGCGTGATGGCATTCTGGCAAAAAGACGACATGCGCTTTCGCTATCAGATGATGGCGTTTTGTTTCATCATGGGTATTCACTTTACCCTGATGGGCGCAACCGTCGCCACCATTGGTGTGATCATTAATGGCATTCGCAGTTTCGCCTCAATCAAAACTCAATCACGTAAAGTAATGTGGTTCTTCATTGCTCTGATGTGGCTGATGACCCTTCCAAACATCACTCACTTTTTTGAGCTACTCACGGTGATAGGATCATCCGTCGCCACTTGGGCGCTTTTTTCCAAACAAGGCATCACCCTACGCAGCTTAATTTTGTTTAATTCCTTCTGTTGGGTCAGCCACAATATTTGGCTTGGCTCTATCGGTGGTTCATTGGTCGAGAGTACATTTATCATCACCAATTTACTGACCATCTATCGCTTGTATCAAACTAAGATGAATCAGAATGAAACTTGTTAAATATGCTAATTCACAAGAGCTAACCAACTTACGCCGAATGAAAATCAACCTTCTGACAAATAGGGGGAATGTAGAGTTGAAGATAAGACTCGGACAGACGAAGGGCTTCTTTTGCCAGTTCAGGGGTGATGTAGCCATATTTGCGGTAAGAGAGAGAATAGATTTTGTCGGCAACTTGCAGGGATATAGCAAAAATATTAATCGGTTGAGGTAACTGAGGAATGTCGAAGAACTGGCGATAAATCATCTCAACTTGATGCCCTAGCTCAAGATCGTGTTCTGTATCTGCATGACCTAACTCTGCAAACGTGTGGCGCCCTAATATCAACTTTTTGGCAATTGGATTGTTATTGTAGTAATTCACATAAGCGGTTTCTATCATTCGATTAATATCGGTCCAATGTAGAACTTGTTCTTCATCAACACATTGCTTTAATAATAAATCGAAATCGACAAAAACATTCTCCAATAAACTATGAAATAAGTTTTCTATATTCGGATAATGATGATAAACCGTTGACGTTGCCATTCCGCACTCTTTAGCAACGTCGTACATCGAAATATCTGTCGCTTCTCGCCTTTCCATCAAGCGGACAACTGCTTCGTTAATTTTCAACAATTTTGTTTCCGTACTAACTTTTCGCATCGTGATGTTGTCCTTCCAAATTTTAATTAACACCTAATATATAAGGTCACACTATCAATGTCCGCCAAAAGCGACCGTAACTTTGACATGCGACCTTATTGATTTGTGAATTAACTTATTTGCATATTATGCTTGTATATGTGTACCAGACTTCCCTTCAATGATTTCTAACGCAAAAGATAAATCACCGATATGACCACTTTGTCCTGTTTTTTCAACAAACTGGCAGCATGCATCAACTTTTGGTCCCATCGATCCTGCAGGGAAAGAATATTGCTTCATTTGCTCAATGGTCACATTCTCTAGCTTTTGCTCTTGTGGTGTTCCCCAGTTAAGACAAACGTGGGTGCCATCGGTCAGAATCAACAAATGCTCCGCCCCAATTTGTTCTGCGATTAATGCCGCTGTCATGTCCTTATCAATAACCGCTTCAAAACCGACATATGCCCCATCTTTTTCGATCACTGGCGCACCGCCACCACCACCACAAATAATCAGGTGTTCTTTTTCAAGTAAGTCTTTGATTGCTTTGATTTCTAAGATCTCTTGTGGTTTAGGAGAAGGGACGACACGACGCCAATGCGCACCATCAGGTTTCACAACCCAATGATTTGCCTCAGCAAGTTGTTTCGCTTGATCCTCGGTATAAACTGGACCGATGAACTTGGAGGGGTCTGCAACGGCAGGATCGTTTTCATCGACAACAATTCGCGTCAGTATCGTCGTGGTATAGCGGTCTTCAATCGCAGCATTAAGACCTTGCTGTATCAAATAACCAATCATGCCTTGCGTCTCTGCTCCAAGAACATCAAAAGGATAAGGAGGACAGTCTTTGTAAGCATTATTCTGCAAAGAAAGCAGACCGACTTGAGGACCATTACCATGCACAATGACTAAACGGTAGTTTTTACTCAATTCAGCCAGTGAACTCGCGGTTTGCGCGATACTTTTCTGTTGGTTTTCACAACTCATCACCTCTCCACGTTGCAATAGAGCGTTCCCCCCAACAGCCACAACAATAATAGGTTTTGACATATCTAAATCTCCAAATAAGTGACGTCAGAATAGACTCAATTCACTGTAATGAATTCACAGCAAAGGATTGGAGATAAAAATCACAATTCGATTCCTGTCCATATTTTGGCTTAGAAAACCTTATTGATATCACGAACTCATTATTATTAGTACACTGAAACTCGATATGTGATCTCGTATATATTTTTGTGCTTAGCTAAGTAAGAAAAATCTGAATTTCATAAATTGATCAAGAACAAGTATTTCGATAATTACGTTTTTTTCCTCTAAAAATGCCTAACTTCTTTTAATTTCCAGCGCAATTAACCTCTCCAAAGCCGATATTAAATTCGCATCAAGGTTCGTTACATAAATTTCACTTTTAATAATTGCCATATTCGGTAGTTAAGGAGCGAAACAATGAGCAACGAAACTCAAGGAAAAATGGGGGTCATGAGTATTGCACTATTTACGTTATGTGCAGTACTGGTGGTCGACACACTCACGGCATCCGCCAGTATCGGGGTCAGCTCAATCGGGTGGTGGGTCGTAATGCTGATCTTTTTTGTCATTCCCTATGGATTCATCACCTCGGAATTAAGCACGACCTACCCTGGTGACGGCGGTATTTATGATTGGGTAAAAGAGGCGTTCAATTTTAAATGGGCAGTTCGTACCACTTGGTTCTATTGGATCAACGTCGGTCTCTGGATGCCTGCGGTATACATCATGTTCGCAGGTATGTTCGCCGAGCTGTTTATGCCCGACCTTTCATTGTGGGGACAAATTGCGATTTGTATTGCACTCACATGGCTTACCGTTTGGATCTGTAACGTCTCAGCGGACATTGGGGTTTGGGTCACCAACATCGGTGCAATTCTAAAAATCTTGGTGATCGGCACATTGGGTGTAGGCGGTTTTATCTATGCGATGAAGCACGGTGTGGCGAATGAATTCACGCTTGCAGCAATGGTTCCTACGCTTGATTCAGCGGTGGCATTTCTTCCTGCCATTGTATTCAACCTAATGGGATTCGAATTGGTTGCAACTATGACCAAAGAGATGAAAGACGTACGCGATATGCCAAAAGCCGTATTCCTTTCTATTGGTATCACTGCGTTCCTCTACATCTTTGGAACCATTGGCATTCTGATGGCGTTACCTGTAGAGAGCATCGGCTTGGTTGCAGGCTTAATCGATACCTTCAAGACCCTGTTTGGTGATGGTCCGCTGGGCAATGCCATGGTGTATTTCTTTGGTGTCTGCGCTCTATTAACGCTCATCGGCAACATGGTGAGTTGGACAATGGGCGCAAGCCGTGCCGCCGCTGAAGCAGCACAAGAGGGCGAACTACCGGCCGCTGTTGCAAAGGTATCGGACAAAGGATCCCCAGTGGGTGCGAACAATATCACTGGCACTGTTTCTACCGTGGTGATCTTGTCATACGCCCTATTTGCTCAAGGTAATGACGATTTGTTTTGGTCCATCTTCGCCTTTTCAAGCTGCATTTTCTTATTGCCTTATCTGTTCATGTTCCCTGCTTATCTCAAGCTGCGCTTGGTAGATGGTGAACGCGAACGCCCATTTAAAGTCCCTGGCGGCATAGGGTTGCAGTTTGTGATGTCCATTGTGTGCTTCTTCGTGATTTTACAAGCAGTGGTGCTCTTCATCTTCCCGGAAGCACTTGACCTAACCGTTGCCGATTGGAACTACACCGCTCCGGTATTAATCGGCGTCATCACCACGATCTTAATTGGCGAGTGGATCTTACTCGGTGCCTTGAAACGCAAAAATCAACAAATGAAACAAAAAGCTGAGGCTTAGTTCAGGAGATAGACAATGAAAAAGCTATTAGAAACCACACCAAAGCAAGACGGGTTCAGAATGCCTGGTGAGCACGAACCTCAGAGTGAAATTTGGATGGCTTGGCCAGAGCGCACGGATAACTGGCGTAACGGTGCTAAGCCTGCGCAAAAAGTGTTTGCCGACGTCGCAAAGCAAATCAACAAAACCACACCTGTCACCATGCTGGTAAGCGCTGAGCAATATGACAATGCGGTATCTCGCTTACCTGATGATATTCGCGTTTTAGAAGTGTCGACCGATGACTCTTGGATGCGTGATATCGGCGCAAGCTATGTCGTAAATGACAACGGTGAGCGTCGTGGTGTCGACTGGGAGTTTAATGCTTGGGGTGGGTTTGTTGATGGTCTGTACTGGCCATGGAAACGCGATGATCAAGTGGCTCAGAAAATGTGTGAAATTACCGCTGATGCACGTTACAGAGCGCCAATAATCCTTGAAGGTGGCTCAATCCACATCGATGGCGAAGGCACCTTGTACACCACAGAAGAGTGCCTACTGGACGAGAGCCGTAACCCAGATCTTAGTAAGGAAGATCTGAGCAAAATTCTCCGTGAGCACCTTAATGTGGAGAAAATAGTTTGGTTGCCTCGTGGCTTATACAACGACGAAACCAATGGCCACGTCGATAACATTCTCCACATCGTCAAACCCGGAGAAGTGGTTTTGACTTGGTGTGATGACCCGACTGATCCGCAGTACGAAATCAGTCGCGAAGCCTACGACTGCCTAACAAATCAAAGAGACGCGAAAGACCGAAAAATCAAAGTCCATAAGCTGCCAATGCCAGGTCCTTTGTACATGGCAAAAGAAGAAGCAGCAGGGATTGATATTGCCGAAGGGATGGAGCGTGAAGCCGGTGAGCGTCTGGCCGCCTCATACGCGAACTATCTCATCACGAACAACCAGATTGTTCTACCTCTACTCGATAAGCGATACGACGCAGAGGTGATTGCGCTCTTAGAGGAGCTCTACCCTGGCTATGAAGTAAACGGTGTGCCTGCTCGTGAGATTTTGCTCGGTGGCGGAAATATCCACTGCATTACTCAACAAGTACCTCAAGTTTAAATCCATACGAATCCAACGACTCAAAATAAAAGGGGCGAGCTTAGGTAAGCCCCAAATGAAAATAGGAATATGATTATGAAATTACCTTCTTCAAGTGCAACTGACCTACACAAAGCAAACATTGAGCATATGGTGTCTATGAAAGATTTCTCAGTCCGAGAAATGGACAACATGATGGAATTGATGAGCTACCTAAAACAAGCGCGTAAAGACAATGCTGTACCACAACTGTTCAAAGGAAAGTCAGTAGGGATGATTTTCGAAGCCGGCTCGACTCGCACACGCGTTTCATTTGAAGTTGCCGCAACGCTACTTGGTGGTCACGCTTTGTTCCTATCGCCAAAAGACATCCATCTTGGCGGCAAAGAATCGATTGATGATACCTCACGTGTTTTGTCACGCATGTGTGATGTGATCATGGCTCGCACTAACAGCCCTGAAACGCTAGATGGTTTGTTAAACATGTCTACCGTACCGGTTATCAACGGCCTAGATACCCGTTTCCATCCAACGCAAATGCTGGCTGACTTATTTACCATTCGCGAGCACATCACTGATGGTCGTCAGCTTAATGAACTGACGTTGGCATTCATGGGTGACGCTACCGATGTATGCCGTTCATTAATGCTAACTTGTGCGAAATACGGCATGGGCTTTAAACAAATTGGGCCGGTTAGATACCACATGGAACCAGAATGGGTCGAGCTTGCAGAATCGTTCTGCAAAGAGTCTGGCGGTCATATTGAGATCACCGATGATGTGGAGCGAATTAGCGATTGTGATGTGGTCTACGGCGACAGCTTCTACTGGGTTACTCAAATGGATGAGAAAGAAGAGCGCTTAGCTGCCTTCATGCCTGATTACGTGATCACTGAAGAGTTAATGGCAAAAGCGAAGCCAGGTGCAATGCTTCTGCACTGCTTACCTGCGAACGATAAAGAGGAAGTCACTCGCGGTGCGCTAGAAAGTGAATACTCTGTGGCATTCGACGAAGCAGAGAACCGCCTAACGGCGCAAATGGCCATCTTGGTTTACTTCACTCATAAAGATGCAATCACGCCAAGCGAAGAAACCATCAAGCGTCACGAAGACAAAATCCTGACCTTCCTCAGCACCCTATAACGATCTCATTCACTAACTAACGTTTTTATTCGGCACACATAGCCAGACTTGCCTCTGTTTCGCGTGGTTAGTCTGGCTATCTATTGCCTGGAGGAACACACCCACAGCGTTCCGACAGCAGCCAGAATTGGAGAACATTCGAAATGCACGGCGAAATCATCAAAGTCTCTAGAAATACAGAAAATGCACCAATCAACGACGGCTCAACTCAATCAGTGGCTTTCTCCCATTACAACAATATCTCAGCGCAACTGCCGATTGACCCAGAAAGCCAAAAGTTAGTGGAAGGAGGCATCAAAGAGCAAACTAAGCAATGCTTAAGCAATATTAGGTCAATCGTGGATAGCATTGAGCACAGCTTAAATGACGTCGTTAAAATCACGATTTATCTTAAATCTATGACCGATCTGGATGCTGTCGATGAAGTTTATAAACAATACTTCATCAGCCACCTTCCAACTCGAAGCGTAATTGCCGTTGCTGCACTGCCTTTGGAAGGCGCTTTAGTTCAAATCGACGCGCTGATTTCGAACGGCGAAGGAACACACCCTCAAGAACCTTGCGAGCTGATCAAGCTGGTAAGAAACACAGTAAAAGCCCCAGCCAGTTTGCTGTCGAGCCAAAGTGTTGCGTTCTCACATTACAACCACATTTCAGCCCAACTGCCGATCGAACCAGAAACAGGCAATATTGCTGAGGGCGGGATCAAAGCGCAAACTCGACAATGTTTGAAAAACATCAAGAGCATACTGAATAGTATTGATGTCCCTTTTGATGACATTGTTAAACTCAATATCCATCTGAGAAGTCTCGACGACGCCTTTGCTGTCAATCAAGTCTACAGCACATTTTTTCCAGACTCAGCGATAGCAAGAAGCGTTGCCTACGTGCCCGCTCGTACTATCATCAAAGCTGAGGGGTTACCAATGGACGCCTTAGTGCAAATAGACGCGACGGTTTCTCATGGAGACGGAACGCCACCACAAGCCGTTGAAGATCGACATGGGATTGTGATTCGCGCCCACAACACAGAGGCGGCACCAATCAGCAAGTTCTCAACTCAAACTGTCGCTTTCTCGCATTACAATAACGTTTCTGCACAACTGCCAATCCATCCGTCGAGTGGCAAAGTCATTGCCAATGACATAGGCGAGCAAACCATGCAATGCTTAGACAACATCAAAGCCATCATCAAAAGCGTGCACCATGTAATGGACGACATCGTGAAGCTGAATATTCAGCTCAAAGATATCAGTGACTTGCAAGTCGTGGAGGATGTTTTAGCAAGCTACTTTTATAAAGAACTTCCAGCGCGCACTGTCATCGGTGTATCAGAAATCTTTATGGACGCTTCTATCCAAATAGACGCTATCGTTTCTAATGGTGAAGGCACATTTCCAAAAGAAGAGCTTAGCTACTGAGCCTCATAAAATTATCGAGAAAAAAGGTCAGCCCAACCGCTGACCTTGTTTTTTTCCCGTGTTTTGTTTGCAAGACATATTGCCAAAACCCAAGACTTCAAAGCGCACCTATAAACAGCCAAAATACTCCAACAATTTTGCGCGAAATGAAGACAAATATCTTTGTGATGTGCCTTCTAAAAGAAGCTGCAAAATTATGGCGTGATACAGCAAAGCATCAAGTATAAAGCGACGCTTTAAATCTCCCCTTTTCTTTTGAAATCAGACTTCTAATGAAAATGCGGGAAGAACCCTCACTCCGCCCTCTGTCAGAGCTTTGTCAAGACAGAGAACACACTCTTCTCCTCACATAAAACCTTCACATCACGGTCATAATCTAGGGTCTAAAATTACCCTTGAACTCGTGTCTACGGACGAAATTTTCAATCGTTAGTTGTGGGAGGTTGCTATGGAAAAGTACTGTCCAATATGTCAAACAGAGTTGATCGATAGAAGTCACTATCTTATCTGTCCTAGAAACAATATTGGCGAATGCGCGTATGATGGCTACGAGGATCACCACAACCATTGCTGTCATGAAGTGGGCGAAAACACCCGTGAGAAAGAATTGGTCGCTTTAGATTAAACAAATCAAACAGCGACGAAGCATAAAAATGCCACTCTATGTTGAGTGGCATTTTTCTTTGTATTGTCTGAGATTTACGGGCAGGTTACATCTACACTACCAACCAAAGTACTATCGGCTTGGACTTCAATGTTAAAACTATTGCCATTGGTTGATTTGAGACATGTCACTGAAACCGAGTAGGTTCCATCATTGTTATCCACAATATCACTAAATGAGCCAAATCCCCCAGCTGTGAATATGAATGCGTCCGAAGAAGAGTCAACAGTCACTACGTGCCCTCCATGCCCTAAATCGGTACCACTCGAATCTTTAAGCGTGATTGTGATATCACCTGAACCATTTAACTCCGTAGGTGTTACAACACTTTCTGCAGCATCGACTTGGGTAACCGTTAAAGGCAACGAATTACTCAATGAGAGATCCCCAACAGCTGCACTCACGACATAACTGCCTGCTGTATCTGCAGTAACTGACACCGTGTATGTACCATCACCATTATCTACGGGGGTGCCATAGCTTAAACCCGTACCTTGTGGACTCAGCACCAACTCTCCGTAGCTTTGTGTGTAAGCACTGCCATCAGCTTTCTTTAAAGCAACCGTGATAACTGCACTATGAGCGCCCCCCACACCAAAAGTGGAAATATCACTCGTGATGGTAGACTGAGAAGCGCTTGGCGCTACCGCCTCAAATGTGAGGTTTAATGTACCAATGGTTCCAGAGTCATAGGTCGCGGTAACAGTGACCTCTCCAGCAACGCTAGCGCTAACACTGCTTGTATACACCCCATCGCCTGTATTCACTAATTCCGTCTTATCAGCATGGCCCGCTGTAATCGTGAGCTCAGGACCGTTCGATGATGGTACAAACGCATTACCAGCGTAGTCTTTCAGCGTGACTGTCAACTGAGCAGTGCTGTTGCCATCTGCTGCAATAGTGGTGATATCGGCTTGCAATGTCGACTGCGATAAATCAATGACGGCATTAAAAGTGAGCTCAACATCGTTAGCCAACTGAGTGCTACCTATTCTCGCACCACAGGTATAAGTACCTGCGTTCACCGTTGTAAAGACAGCAGTATACGAACCATCACCGTTGTCTGTATTTGATACTTCCGTTACCCCACTAGGCACAGAGAATGAAATCTCCCCCGCGGACGATGTATAGTCAGCACCATTGGTGTCTTTTAGCTGAACCATTACGGTGATCTGGTCACTACCATCTGCATTCGCGGAGTCTTTATCACGGCTGAACGCTGCTGCAGATAGATTTAAGACTTGAGCATAAGACAAAGAAATAGAGCTGGATAACTGGTTGCCACCAATCGACACTCCTGCTGATTTAGTACCGGAGCTCGAACTAGAGAAACTCACAGTATAAGTACCATCACTATTATCTTGAGAAGTAACTACACTCACGCCTGCTGGTAATGAGAGCTGAAGAGTGCCGCCTGAACTTGTGTAGTTGTTACCTTCCGTATCTTTCAATTGAATGGTTACTGTGATCACATCGGATCCGTCGGCATTCGCAGAACTTTTATCACGAGTAAATTCAGTGTTGCTGAGGTCAAGAACTGGAGTAAATTCAAAGGAAATGGATTCAGCAAATTTACTGCCGTCTAGCGAAGCTCCCACTGTGTAGGAGCCTGACGTAGAGCTTTTGTACTTCACAGTATAAGAGCCATCGCCATTATCTTGGCTGTCGAACTTAGTTAACCCATTTGGTGTATCAAAAACGACTGCACCGCCAGAACTGGTGTAATCATCCCCCTCTTTGTCTTTTAGCTGCAAGGTCACGGTAATAACGTCAACACCATCTGCGCTTGCTGAACTCTTATCAAGTGAGAAGTCAGCGCTGTTGGTATCTAACACAGGAATAAACTCTACTGTCGCAGAGCCTCCTAAGGCATTGTCATCAATCTTACCGGAGATAACGACTTCTTGCGCTTTTGTAGACGTCACCTTGGCGCTATAAGTACCATCGCCATTCGAAGTAACCCCAGAAATCATGACCTCTTCAGCAGGTTCAGCACTCAAGGTAAGATCACCTGAATTCGATTCACGAGCCGTACCAAACTCATCGCGCTCCTGAACGGTAATAATGATTTCAGCGACACCGTCCGCCAGCGCTTCTGTGTTCTCAGCAAAAACGAACGTTTGAAGGTAATCAATCGGTAATTCGGCAAGACAATATTCATTGGAGCTTGGTAACTGAATATCAAAAGTGATCGCATTATCGGCGCTCGTCGTGGCGGTTGTACGTTCACCCCAGTAATAACGGTTCTCAAAGTAAGAATAGGCTGAGCCCATGTATTCAATCGACTCGACCGCATCACTTTGCGTGGCGTTACCATCAGAGTCTGTTCTCCCCCATAAATAGTGAGAATAGTCTTGGTTGTACATCCAAAAATACGCTTCAGGTGCGGCTTTAAAGCGCGTGACGGCCATATCGTCGTCGGTACATACCAAGCGGGTTTTAATGGCTTGGTCAATTTTGTCACACAATTGAAGTGACATAAGTGAAATAGTGGTCGTGTCTGCTTTGGCGGTAAATTCTACTTGTGCCCAAGTCTGCCCACCGTAGTAATAGAGTCGATATAACCCGTCTTCAACCAAGTTGGAAAACGTAATGCTATCCCCATTTACTTCACCCGAACTTTCATAAGAATAACCGGAATATAAGTAGTAATAGCCGGAGTCGACTGTCTGAGTTTTCGTTTCGTCGATTGGGCAAACTAACGACAGCCCTGTTTCGATATCAATACGAGGAGGGTTTACAATATTCAAGGTCGCCTTGAACGATTTAGTGGAGTCACTCGATACACCAAAACAAAAGTCATCGAGATCGAGCCCTTCTGAACCATCGGCTACTTCAATTACCTCACCGTCCACTTCGATCGACGCCAGTAAGCTATTACCTTGGCTGTCGAGCAGATCAAAATGGCCAGCAAAGGCAGGCACTCGATTGATGTTTAACTTTTCAGGGTCATCGCCCCACCCAGAAGGCTTGTAAGCCCAACCACCGCCGGCTTTGGCGAAGGAAAGGCGTAATTTTTGATTATTGGGGGCGCCATTCGCATCCACAACGTCGACATCAAGTTGACAACGATCTTGTCCATACCAATCCAGATTGTAGTATGAGAGGTGAGTGATTGGTTTCGAGACGGTAAAGGTGTTTTCGTTTTCTTGCTCTATGACGGCATCACCTTCATAGCGCCATTTACCCGTAGAGTCGGTATAGCTCCAAATAGGAATCGTGCCGTCATCCAAAGATAGTGGTTCACCTGTTTGCGGATTTATCGTGGATTTTGGAACTTCAAATGCCAAGGTAACCCCTTCGCCATCAAACGATGACACTTTGTTGCCGCTCTCATCACCAATCTCAATCGCAACAAAACCAGCAGAAATAAAGGTCACGCTGTCAGGAGAGGTAATATCGCTTGGGAGCTCACCATCAAATCCATCTGGTGATAAACCACCAGGGAAAAGGTATAGCGGGTTATTCTCATCATCAGCTAGGCCTTTTGGATCCGCTGAAAACAGCATCATCGAAACAGAAACCTCTCCTAAAGGCGTAAAAGGCTGCCCATCTTCACCGATGAACCCCGTGCCAGCAGGAATCGATAACTTGGCAGTTGCGCCATCAAGGATTTTTCCTCCATCCGTGCTGTCATCTTTGCTAACTGTCGCGACATCCACCTGAGAACTGGTGACGTGACCATCTAAGTCAACACGTTCTTCCGCAAAAGTAGTTGCCTCTTCAGCCTTTTCTGACTTAGGAACAATTTCAATCCAATAGTTATCGGACATCTTGGTTTGGGTCAGATCAAACACTTGAGAGTTAGAGAAAAAACCATCCCCTCTCACAATCACCGTCATCTTAGCCACACCACCATTCACATCGCTGGCGTTATCGACATCGAATGTGAATGGCACAATGCCAGATTCAGGCACTACCACAACGTTACTTTGAAATGCTTCCCCCTGATCGAAACCAGCCACTTCTCTTCCTAGAACATCTTGTACTCGAACGGTAAACGTCTCATTCTGATTGGCAACATCGAAAACAAACAGCAGTTCTAGATTAGACATTTCGGTCTCATCAACTCGATTAGAGACATTAAGTGACAAGCTTTGTTGGTGAGAGATTTGAGACGTTAATGAGGTGGTCGTTTCAGTGGTAGAGTCATTACAGCCTGAGATGGCAAGCAAAGACATCACTCCCATCAGGCAATACAACCCCGCCCTTCTGCACGTGTTGATCATAACCATAACCTAGCCTTTATTTTTATATGAAACACAATACACATAAATAGCAGCTAAATAATACACCTGCATGATGTATGGGCAAAATCATACTCAGAGCACATTAGGATGAAACAAGTGTTTTGCTATTCATTTGGGCATTTTCTGCGATACAAATAAAAAAGCACCACATCTTTCAACATGGTGCTTTTGGGGGGGAAATTCAGGGGCGGTTTATAGCACGGCTTTGCGGCTTGGTAAGAACACTTCGCCTAACATGCAGCGTACAGAGCCACCGCCGATCGATTCGATGGTAGAAACGTCGAATGGCAGCAATTTGCCGTGGGTCGCCAGTTGATTTTTTTGTGCTGGTGAGAACGCATCGTAAGCCGATTGAGACATAGCAATAACCTTATCGCCACGTACCGTTTCCAGCTGAAGGATGTTGCCGCAGAACTGGTTCATCTGCTCAAGAGAAATCGAGATCACCTGCTTATCTTTCGCCAATGATTTAAGCACAAAGCGACGCTCAAACTCAGGGATCACTTCATCACAAATCACGCAGAACTGCTCACCCACCGCCATCATCACGTTAGTGTGGTAAATCGGCGCGCCAGAAGGCAAACGGGTTTGGAAAGAAATCACGCGATCGTAACCAATGCGCTTGGCATAATCTTCTAACACCAGACGATCACAACGCTGTGAAAGCGCGGCATAAACGGTTTTGTTGAAGTGGTCGAACACCATCACGCCTGTGCTTTCTAGGTAGGCTTCTTCTCCGAGGTATTCGGTTAATGAATCTTGTTGATGCACTTCACGACCCGCTTTTGCTAATGCGGCGACCAGCGCATCTGGGCGAACTTCATGCTGACGGTTTTCACACGCCATCGGGAAGGTATACAAAGTGCCTTCTGGAGTGGTGCTAAACCAGTTATTCGGGAACACAGCATCTGGCGTGGCAATATCCGATTGAGGGTAATCAAACTCAACGACTTGCACGCCTTCTTTACGCAATGTTTCAACCATCGCGGAAAATTCAGCCATGGTGTTACGTGAGACCTCTTCTTGAGTCAGAGAAACTTGGTGTTGAAACTCGTTATCTTGCGCGGTTTCTTCGTTAAAGCGAAACTCTTTCGGCGGCACCATCACAACGCAATTTGCGGTATGACGCAGAGCACTTTGCGTGCTTTCTTCTTTTCCATGTGCATTCTGAGGCACTGATTCGTGTAATAGCATCCAAACATTCCTTTTCACTAGAATGATGAGATTGTAAATTTATTGTTAACTTCGGTTTTGCTGTTTTTAATAATAAATTCATCAGCCAAAGGTAAATATTTCTGACAAAAACTCTTTTTGCCCGACTTTTTATTGTCACCGTGCTGATTTACGGTTTTGTGGCGTGTGAATGACAATCTCAAGAACAATGCACAAGTGAATTCTTTATAACCAACTAGTTACATTTAAAATGCAATCGGTTAGACTATTTTTTCGCCTCTCTCACATACGTAATTTGTCTGCTTTTCTGGCTAGCAGACCTCAATATGTCTTATCACCACGTTCAGTGTTTCGACCTCGTCCAAGGTAGAAAGAATTGATGAATTCACTCTCTGACGTGGCAATGTTTTAACTTTAGGATGAGTTATGTTTAAACGATTTGAAGGCTTTACTGAGCCGTTCCCCAAATCACAGCCTGACCAACCCCCAACTGGGATTTACGCCTTCTTACGCCATTACACGCGTGGCTTTGAGAAACCGCTGATCATCATGTCGATCATGTCGACGATTGTGGCAATCGTAGAAGTGTCTCTGTTTGGTGCCATGGGTCAGTTGGTTGATTGGCTATCCACCAGCAATCCAGAAACCTTTTTGCAAGACAACAAAGCGGACCTTATTTTCTACGGCTCTTTATTGCTGGTTGTCATGCCAGTTTTAGTGGTGGTTTACTCGTTGCTGATTCACCAAACTTTGCTGGGTAACTACCCGATGTCGGTACGTTGGCTTGCACACCGTTACTTGCTTAATCAAAGTCTGAACTTCTATCAGGATGATTTTGCAGGGCGTGTCGCCACCAAGGTGATGCAAACCTCTTTGGCGGTGCGAGAAACCGTCATGAAGACGATGGACGTGTTTGTTTATGTCTTGGTTTACTTCACCAGTATTATCGTGATGCTGGCGGCGGCTGACTGGCGCTTGATGATCCCAATGTTGGTTTGGCTAATGGCGTACATCGCTATTCAGATCCACTTTGTTCCGAAACTAAAGGCCGTGGCTACTGAGCAAGCCGATGCACGCTCCACCATGACTGGGCGCATTGTCGACAGCTACACCAACATTCAAACCGTGAAGTTGTTCTCGCACAGTAAACGAGAAACCGAGTACGCCGAAGAAGGCATGAAAGGCTTCTTGAATACCGTGTATCGCCAAATGCGCTTGGTGACCGGCTTCGACGTAGCGGTAGAGATCTCCAATTATCTCTTGGTGTTCTCAGTGGCTGCGCTGTCGATTTATTTGTGGCTGGATAGCGCGATTAGCGTTGGTGCCATTGCGATTGCTGTCAGCTTAGCTCTGCGTATCAACGGTATGTCGATGTGGATCATGTGGGAAGTCGGGGCCCTATTCGAAAACTTGGGTACTGTAGTAGATGGCATGAAAACGCTGTCTAAACCTATCGACATCAAAGACAAAGCCGATGCGAAAGATCTGCAAGTTTCTCAAGGCGGCATCCACTTCGATAACGTTAGCTTCCATTATGGTGAGAAAAAAGGCGTGATTAACAACCTCGACCTTAATATCAAACCGGGTGAGAAAGTGGGCTTAGTTGGACGATCTGGCGCAGGTAAATCCACCTTAGTGAACTTGTTATTGCGCTTCCACGATGTAGAAGAAGGCTGCATCAAGATTGATGGGCAGGAAATCTCGAGCGTCACGCAAGACTCGCTGCGCTCGAATATTGGTATGGTGACGCAAGATACGTCTTTGCTACACCGCTCAATCCGCGACAATATCTTGTATGGCAATCCAGATGCAAGTGAAGAAGACCTGATTAAAGCGACTAAGCAAGCGCACGCACACGAGTTTATCGAAACCCTAACCGACCCGTTCGGCAACGTGGGTTACGATGCGCAAGTGGGTGAGCGCGGTGTGAAACTGTCTGGTGGTCAACGCCAGCGTATTGCAATTTCACGCGTGCTGCTAAAAGACGCACCTTTGCTGGTACTTGATGAAGCGACTTCAGCACTGGATTCAGAAGTTGAAGCTGCCATTCAAGAAAGCTTGAACGAGCTAATGCAAGGCAAAACCGTTATCGCCATCGCGCACCGTTTGTCGACCATTGCACAAATGGATCGTTTGATTGTGCTTGATAAAGGCAACATCGTCGAACAAGGTACACACAAAGAGCTTATTGCCAACAACGGCATTTACGCTCAGCTATGGGCGCACCAGACAGGTGGCTTCCTTGGGGAAGAGTTGGAGAGTTAATCTTTCTACTGCCCCATTGCACTAAGCAATACAATCAAAGGCGATTCGGTTTAAGCCACCGAGTCGCCTTTTCTATATCTGCCTTCTAACAGCCTTGTTAAAAGAATTTTGCTTTAAGCACGGACTGCGCCAGAAAAGCTGCGGCATAAAAAATTCTTAATTATTAAGTAAGGCGCGAAACTTTCTCATATTAGCTTTGTCTGATACTCCATGTTTTGTATTCAGCCATCAATAACCCCCTTCTCATGATCTCTTTCAAGCACAGGCAAAACCTGACGAAATGGACACTACTGCTCGTGTGGTGGGTCGTTGGTGTGTGTCTGGCAAACAACATCGGCTTTATCCAGAGTTGCGTGCTTGAATACTCCGAAGATGGCGCTGTTGCACAAACTCTGATGCAAGCA
This sequence comes from Vibrio sp. CUB2, assembly GCF_001557945.1. Classification (NCBI taxonomy): domain Bacteria; kingdom Pseudomonadati; phylum Pseudomonadota; class Gammaproteobacteria; order Vibrionales; family Vibrionaceae; genus Vibrio; species Vibrio sp. CUB2. The sequence continues at coordinate 147,408 of NZ_LNRB01000008.1, forward strand.
ACCGACAGTGGAGAAGAGACTGCATCGAAATGTGAGTTATCAGAACACCTGATTAACCTCGACCAACATCATATCGCTGATCAGGCAGTGTTGGTTTATACGATAGCGCTAGCACTCATCCTGTGGCTGTTATCGACAACACCTTATTTCCCACCATTTACTGAGCCGATCTTACATAAGGGTAGGCGAGTACACCTCAAGATATGTGTCTTTAGAGAATGAGTTTTCGAGCGTTCTAGTAACACTCAAAAAATTCATCTTTAAGGAAACTCATAAATGAAAAATTCAAAAACGTCGCTACGTTTAGCCATATTGTGGCTATTCGCGACCTTGTACGCCATGTTCACATTAAGCGTGCAAGCTGCTGCTTCTGCAGAACCTGTATCGACAGGCTGGATGCAAGAAGCAAATCATCCCTACATCGAAACTCGATTTATCCTAACAGGACGAACCAACCCTAAAGAAAAAACCGTGGCCGGCTATTTAGAAGCTCGCTTGGCTGGTGAATGGAAAACCTACTGGCGAAGCCCCGGTGAGGGTGGTATCGCCCCTAAAATGGATTGGGATAAGTCTCAAAACATCACTGATGTCGAGTGGTTTTGGACCTTCCCTGAGCGCTTTGACCTGTTGGGTATTGATACATTAGGCTACAAACATAACGCCATCTTCCCGATGAAGATTCATGTGGAAGATATCTCAAAGCCAGTAAATTTAGATGCCGTTTTGACTATGTCATCGTGCACCGAGATTTGTGTTTTAACTGACTTCCCAATCCAACTTCAATTCACGCCTGATGAATTGATTCCAGCGGATGAAGCAGCGTTTCAATTTGCTCAAACCATGAGCAAAGTGCCAAAACCATCACCACTGCTAAGCGACATCACCGCAAGTTGGGACCAAAGCAAATCGCAACTTCAAGTGACTGCAACTCACCAACTGGGTTGGCAAAAGCCAGACGTGATTGTCGATGGTCAATCGATAGAAATGCAAGACGCCAATTTCTCCCTGCCTAACATCCAAATCGAACAGAATAAGCTGGTTGCGACTTTTGACGTCAGCAGTTGGATGGAAACACCAAACCTAGTGGGAGAAGCGATCTCAATTAGCGTCAAAGACGACGAGTTTGTGGCTGAACAACCGACAACCGTCGTTGCTGGAGCCATTGCATCGGATAACACATCCCTTCTCAGTATGTTGCTTTTCGCGCTGTTGGGCGGGTTCATTTTGAATATCATGCCGTGCGTTTTCCCTGTACTTGGCATGAAGCTAAGTAGCGTTGTATTAGCGCAAGGTATGGCGAAGAAGCAGGTCAGATTCCAGTTTTTAGCCTCGGCAGTTGGGATTCTTGCTTCGTTTTGGCTCATCGCACTTTTCCTCACGGTACTTAAGCTATCAGGCAGTGCCATTGGATGGGGAATTCAGTTCCAAAGTGGTTGGTTCATCGGTGTTATGTTCTTAATTACTGCTCTGTTCGGCGCAAACATGTTGGGATTGTTTGAGGTTCGGTTGTCATCGAATACCAATACTTGGCTAGCCTCGAAGGGTGACAACAGCTATATAGGGCATTTCACACAAGGTATGTTTGCCACACTATTGGCAACACCATGCTCTGCGCCTTTCCTTGGCACCGCCGTCGCTTTCGCACTTGCGACCAACATTCCAACCATGTTTGGTATTTTCACTGCTCTTGCACTTGGAATGGCGTTGCCTTGGATTGCTGTCGCGCTCTTTCCTTCCATCGCAATGGCACTACCAAAACCTGGTCAGTGGATGAATCGAATCAAATACGCCTTTGGCGTGATGATGCTCATCACCAGTATTTGGCTGATGTCATTGCTCGCAAACCACCTCTCTGAAGAGTGGCTCTACGGATTGATTGCTATCAGCGCGAGTGCACTGTTTGCTCGCATGGTTCAAGTGCACGGAGTCAAAGCCACCCTAATCTGCAGTGCTCTATTGATTGCGACTTTGGGTGTAACGATTGTGGCAAAAGAATCCAATACCAATGTCCTGCCTCCAGAGCCAAAGTGGGAAACTCTATCAGCGCAAGCCATCGACCAATATGTTGAAGAGGGAAAAGTTGTGTTTGTCGATGTCACTGCAGATTGGTGTGTGACCTGCAAAGCAAACAAGGTTGGCGTTCTACTGCAAGAGCCCGTTTATAGCGAACTCAACAGTACAGATATCGTGGCTATGCAAGGCGACTGGACTGTTCCAAGTGATAGCGTGACGTCCTACCTACAAAGCTACGACCGGTTTGGCGTGCCATTCAATATCGTCTTTGGGCCAGGAGCACCAAATGGCATTGAATTGCCTGTCATTCTGACCAGTGACGATGTCATTAGCGCCATTGAAAAAGCACGTGGTGAATAATGAAAAAGCAACGTCTAAAGAGGTCATGGATAGAAGAATCCATCCTCTACGTTTTATTTGCGGGGGTATTGGTCTTTGCCGTGGATACATGGAGAACCAAAGACATTCCGGTGTTTGATGTCCCTCATCTCGCCGGCAATTCCCTTTCTGGGCAGTATCTGGATGTCATGGAGATGAGTAAGGATGAACCCGTGATTGTGTATTTTTGGGCAACATGGTGTGCAGCATGTAAGTTCGTCACTCCTACCGTCGATTGGTTCGGCAATCACTATCAAGTTATTGGGGTTTCTCTCAACTCCGGTTCAGATGAGCGAGTTAGGCGCTACATGACAGCTAAAGACTATGCCTTCAACAATATTAACGACTTACGTGGTGAAATCTCAAAGCAATGGGGAATAGCAGTCACACCCACCATCGCCATTATAAAAGACGGCGAGATAAAGAGCGTAACAAGCGGTATCACAACACCTGTCGGGTTAATTGCCCGTTTATCGATGACAAAATTCTAATTGGTAACAAACATGAAATTGAACTTCACACTAATCGCTGCACTGATTGCAGCATTCACTTTCACTCCCGTGTCTTTCGCAAAAACTCAGGAGCAGAAAATTGAAGAAATTGCGCAACTTCTTAGAAACAACGGGGAGATTGTCGACTCATTGCACGAGAGTCTTGAACTCTATATCGAGCAACGAGATGGTTTCGAAAAGACACTCGCGGACAATCACGATTACATGTTTAACAACCCTGATATTCCGTGGTTTGGTGCAGCCGATCCAAAGCTCACCATTGCAGTCTTTACCGACTTGAGTTGTCCATGGTGTAAAAAGCTAGACCCGGTTCTTCACCAGATCGTCAAAGAGCTTCCGAATGACATCAAAGTTGTAAATTTATACGTTCCTTTGAAAGAAAGAGGAAATGGCTCTAACTCTGCTACTTTCGCACTTAATGTTTGGAAAGGTGACAACGATAAGTTCAAGCAAGTGGAAAAAACTATGATGAGTAAGCCGGGAATACACAACGCCCGTTCTATCATGAAAGTAGCCACCACAAACGATGTGGCTCAATATGTTTCTACCGATGATGCGAGCACAGCGATTATTGAAAAGAACTATGAGCTATTTATGAAGTTGGGGGCGAGTGGCACCCCAGCCATTCTCATTGATGGAGAAGTGATTCCTGGCTACATGCCATTTGAAGATCTCTTCCCACTCGTTCAGCAAAAGTTAAAAGAGTTAGAAACTCAATAACAAACAAAAAAACCGACGCTAACAGGCGTCGGTTTTTTATCAGCAGTAGTAAAGGACGCCAAGCGTTGTTACCCCGAAGACACCAACAATGCTGGACGTTGCAACCAACACTGCCACAAATAAGATAAGAAACTGACTAAACTTCATATACTCACGCGCCAAATGAAAGCTCTATTATCATATTGATTTTAAACACATAAAAAGCATTAGAGTGTCCAATCTAACACAAAAACAAATGCATGTTTTTTCCGATTTTTATTCTTCTCAAAATTCTCACACTCGACACAATACGTGATCATGATCACTTAAAGTCTCAACTATGAAACAACTTTATGAATGCAAATCACACTTTTTCTGCTAGTATAGCGCCCCGTTGCGTATTCGTTAGCAGTGGACACAACGCAGAGTATCTCGCTGGATTCATTTGTAATTTCACTTTTTGAGAAACAGCTATACTCAATTGATGGCTTAGTTATTAATCTAATAATAAGGTAATTAGCTTATGTGTAAATGTGGTTCAATGCAGATCGTACAAGTAAAACAAAGTTGGGCGGATAAATTATTCGGCTACTCAGAGCGCTGGAAATGCCAACTTTGCCGTAAGGTCTTCCGCTTCTAAAAGCACAATAATAAATAATCTTAGAGTTTCTAAGAAAAAGCAGTGGCCCGACAATGATTGTCGGGTTTTGTTTTTTTCGCCCCTACTCTATCTCGCCCACATGAATCCTATTGTTCTCAACCTAGCATCTAGCTGTCGGTTGGGTATAAAATCATGCCCACTTATTACTTCATCAACTCATACATAATCGGTCACTATGAACAAAAGTTTGCTGACTAATATCCTCGCAATCGCCATGATGGGCGCGGGATATCACATTCAAAATGATTACCTTTGGTACGCGGGTCTGTTCGCTTTTTCTGGCGCGATCACCAACTGGCTGGCGATTCACATGCTGTTTGAAAAAGTACCCGGCTTATATGGCTCAGGAGTTATTCCAGCGCGCTTCGAAGAGTTCAAACTGGCAATCAAAAACCTGATGATGGAGCAGTTCTTTACTGAAGCAAACATCGACCGTTTCTTAAACAAAGAAATGGCAGGTGGTGTGAACATCAATCTTGAACCCGTGATTGAGAAAGTCGACCTAAACCCAGCGTTTGACTCACTGGTTGAAGTTATCGAAGGATCTCAGTTTGGTGGCATGCTAGCGATGTTTGGCGGAGCAGAAGCGCTGCAACCTATGCGCCAACCATTCGTAGAGAAGATGCAAGAATCCATTATCGATCTAAGCAAGAGCGACAGCATCAAAGAAGCGCTAAAAGAGCAGATGGAATCGCCAGCAATGATGGATGAAATCAAGCAGAACATCGAAAGCATCATCGATCAGCGCCTTAGCGAACTGACACCAGCTTTGGTGAAAGAAATCGTACAGAAGATGATTAAAGAACATCTTGGCTGGCTCGTAGTTTGGGGTGGCGTATTTGGTGGCCTGATCGGCGTATTGACCACTTTCGTCAGCGCTTAATTGATACAAGCTACATACGAGAATTGAAAAGGAGCCTCCATGGCTCCTTTTTTGTGTCTGTCATGTGAACCTAAACGTGGGTATTAACCAAGCAGCTCTGGATTTACACCAAATCCAGTCTTGTGTTCTTCGATGACCACTTCACTACGAGTTTGTATCACACCTGGTAACGTCCCTAGCTTACTCGACATAAATTCCTGATAAGCCTTCATATTCTTCACTCGCACTTTGATCATGGTATCGAAGTCACCCGACAGCGAGTAGCACTCTTCAATTTCAGGCATCAACTCGACCGCTTTAGCAAATTTCTCGAAAATCGAGAAGCTAGTTTGATCAAGACGAATATGAATAAAGACCTGCACATCCAACCCAAGCTTTTCGGCATTGAGCTCTGCGTGATAGCCATTGATGAAGCCTTCTTTTTCCAACCGTTTTACGCGTTCAGAGCATGGTGATGTGGTTAAGTTAACCTGCTTTGCCAATTCCACCACTGGAATTCGACCTCGAGAATGCAACACTCTCAAAATCTGTAAATCAATTCTGTCTAGTTGATAACTCATTCACCACATCCTTGTAACAACTCAGGAATCACCAGATTAATAGTTACTATTCAGTTTGCAAATAGTGAAATGAGCAACGTGTGAAACTCGCAGGCATTTAACGTTTGCCCTGAACAAAAAGTCGTCAAATATTCTAAAAATGAAAACATTCATGCATCTAATTTATAAATAGACCAAACAATATAGGTAACTTTATTAATAAGATAATTTTGTTAACGAAAAAATGGAATGATGAACTTTGAATAGAAAAACATGAGCTTTTAAGAAAAGAAATGAGCCAAATGGTAAGGCAATAATAGGCAAAAATAATGAGGAGAAAGCAATGTTAACCCTACAACTCGCGTACAAGCCATTTGGTGTTGGTGAATGGACGTACACGACCGTTTCACACGAAGTGGCAAAATCTCTGGCGTCTGAATATGCCTCTTACGGCTGGCCAGTTATGATCGATGGAATGCCATTTGCAGCAGAGAAAGAGCTGGCTGCTTAAAAGTCGATTACATGATTGCTGATGTCTGTCGCGCTGGATGTTGAACCACTTCACCGATAGCGCGATGGTTACAGCAACGGCAGTAGTACTGCGGTTCCATTTCGTAGTAATGCTCACCTGATACAAACTTTGCCATCAACTGAGTAAAACTCACGACTTTGCCAGTTAGCGTAGCGATATGCTCTGGTTCACAACGCTTCATGATCACTTTATGCTGCGTTGTTCTTTTGCAAACTGAGCAATAAATATTAGGCATTTCCTTTCTCCCTGATTTCCTGTGCTACTGACAATTGACATATTTTGTTCAAAATAATTCCACAATAAAAAAGCCCCTTTGCTTTTTTGTGTTCCACATCCAAAAAATGACATCCAAGAACTCAAAAACTGAGACCTTGGTCAGACCTCAATTTTTCGACCAAATTATGAAAAATAGCACCTATGTATGTAATACTACGAGACATCATACATAACTGATTGTACGTACTTATTTTTTACATTCGGTATTGCCCATATTGCTCTGCTTGCCTACGAGAGAAGACGGATTTATCTCTCCAAAACGGCTTCAATTTACAGTGTGAATTGTGTGCAAAATAAGCAGTGGAGCTAACTCCCTCTTCGTACAGAACATGCCGTTCTAAAGAGATAAACAAGGAAGTAAGATGATTCATATTACCTTCGTCCGCCATGGACGTTCACTTGCAGATGATTTACGCGTTCATGAAGGACGATTCGACAGTCCGCTCACCGAAATTGGAATTCAACAAGCCGAAAATCGCGCGAAACAATTTGCCGAAGAAGGGCGAAAGTACGATGCGATTTTAAGTAGCTCAATGCAGCGAGCACGCCATGTTGGAGAGATATTTTCTACACACCTAAATGTCCCTATGACCACGCATGATGAATTAATGGAGCGTGATAACGGCCCGTTGCAAGGGTTACCTTTTAGCGAATCTCAACACAAATACCCTATGGCTGATTTCGTCAACCCGTACCAACCTTGCGTCGTCTCTGCCAATGAAGGGGAAAGCGGTGTTGAGCTTTACGCCCGAGCAAGCCTTGCCCTTCAATCTATCATCAGACGTGGCAGTGGCCGCTACTTGGTGGTTTCCCACGGACGCTTCCTCAGCACGATGTTTAATGTGATTTGTGGCAACCAACCAAGAGCCAACGAAACTGGAGTCCGATTTGCGTTCGATGATTTGGGCTACTTCGACACAACTTACCGACCTGATCTCGATGTGTGGGTCATTCAATCTGTAAGGTGATTCCGTTATGCCAACACAACCAAAACTCTTTACTGAGCGACTCATTCTGCGCCCTTTCCAGCATGAAGATAGCGAACGCGTCGCTTTACTCGCGGGTGAAAAAATCATCGCAGATATGACCGCGAACATTCCGCATCCTTATGAGCTGCCTATGGCGAAAACATGGATTGACGGACATGCATCAATGTACAAAGAGCGCAGAGGTGTCGTCTACGCTATTACCTTGCGTGAGTCAGGAAAGTTATTAGGCGCCGTGAGCATACCGAGAGTTGAGGATGGCTATGGCACTTTAGGTTATTGGCTCGGTGTCCCTTACTGGGGGAAAGGTTACGCATTTGAAGCTACGAGCGCACTCATCGAGTTCGCGCGTGTCGACTTTGAGTTAGCCGGAATTAAGGTACGGCACTTAGTGGAAAACCAACGTTCCAAATCGGTGATAAACAAACTCAATGTACCTTACGTCGAAAACACTTGGGTTGGACCTAAAGGGGCAGAGCGTGAAGTTTGTGTTTATCAAAAAACGTTCGTTTGTCTCGTCCTAAAATACGTTGACAGTTTTTCACTAAGCCAACTGCCCCAGCAGTTGGCTTTTTTCATGCACCTCATTTGGGGTTCTCATCCCGAGACTAAGGTGCGGCCTCATATTGTTATAGATACAAACGGACTGCTTTACTAGCTGTTTGAGCTCTTCGATATTCCGACTCCTATGAAGTAAGAACTCTTGCTTTAGTATCCCGTTGACCCTCTCTGCTAACGCGTTCTGATAACAGTCATATCCATCAGTCATTGATGGTTTTATATCGCCAACTTTTAACAGCCTTTGGTAGACGCTTGAGCAATATTGGAGCCCTCGGTCTGAATGATGAATACATGGACACCGATATTGGCGAGCTTTTATCGCCATACGTAATGCTTTTACAACATCGGTTGCTTTCATCTCATTACTCAATTCATATCCCATAACTTTACGGCTAAATGCATCTGTCACGAGTGACAAGTAATGGACGCCTTCGTCTGATTGAACATAAGTAATGTCACTAACTAATACTTCTTCGGGGCGACTAGGCTTAAACTCCTTAAGCAAGTTAGGATGCTTTTTCATCCAATGACGACTGTTGGTTGTCTTTGTATAGCTGCGCTTTGGTCGAATAAGAAGCCTTTCATGACGTAAGTAGTCAAAAAGTGCATCTCTACCCAGCTTAATGCCAGCCTTTATCAGCTTTGGTTTGAGTAAAAAGTGTAGCTTTCTCGTTCCAATTCGAGGCATATAACGGCGCAACTCTAGGACCATTTCCTTTACTGGCTGGATTTCTATTTTCCGCGCAGTTGCTCGTTTCTCTCTTTGGTAAACACTTTGTCTCGATATTCCACATAAGCGGCAGACTCTGGCTAAACTGAGTCCTTTCTGTTTTTGAAGGCTTCTCGCTCCTTGGCAAGATACTTTTTTCTCAGGTTTGTCCCATGCTCAGAGTCAAGAATATCGACGACTTCATTCAAGAACAGGTTTCTTATCCGCTCGTCTTCGAGCTCTCTTTCAAGACGTTTAATTTTTTGAGCGGGTGACTCATTCGGCTTTGTAGTTTTATACATGGCGTTCTTCCTTGGGTTATGCGTCCAATCCATTTTTCCATGCTTTCTTAGCCAAGTTAAAACGGTTGAGCGACCTTGGATACCATAAACAGCTTGCGCTTGTTTGTAGGTCATTTCGCCTTTTTCCACGGCATCAACGACCTGTAATTTAAAGCCTAGTGTGTAATCACGCTGAGTGCGCTTAATGTAGGATGTATTTGAAGTTGTCATAATTAGTCCTCAATGTGTAAACACATTTCAGGACGAGACAGTTTGAAGGGACATAAAAGCCAGCGATGATGCTGGCTTTTATGTCCCTTAGTCTTGAGCGACTTTCACGCGAATCTTGCTTTTCGCTACGCTGGTCAAGTTCAGCGCTTCCAGTGCAGCAATCGCCTCTGCTTCATCTGGCATGATCACAAAGCCGAAGCCTTTCGATAAACCGGTTTCTTGATCAAGAACCAAAGTACAAAGTTCTACTTTGCCGTGCGCTGAGAATAGTTTGCGCATCTCTTGCTCGGTTGTTTCACGAGCCAAGTTTCTTACTAAAAGTTTCATAATGAACCTAGTTGGTTTAATAACCGTACGATTCTCTCAGGTTCTTCCAAGCAAACCAAGCGAATAATATTGTACGAACGACTAGATCATTCTAAGTACATCTGATTAAATGATTTTTCGTTCATTTTTCACCCAAAGGAGAGCCGATATGGAAACGAAACGTCTTAAGCTAATCCCCGCTTGTTTGGAACGTGCTGAGGAAGCACATCAAGTCGTGGTACGTTGCCAGAAGACGCTCGAAACGTACCTTCCTTGGGTGCCACATGTACTCACACTAGAAGCCATGATAGAGGGAACAGAAAAAGCCATCACCAACTTTGAAAGCTTCGAAGAGGAATTGCGTTACTTCATCATCGAGAAGGAAAGCGATCGCTTAATTGGTGCCGTTGGCTTAATGATTAAAGATCAGGAAGTACCAGCATTTGAGATTGGCTATTGGTTAGATGATATCGCTGTTGGTAACGGCTACATTTCCGAAGCAGTGTTAGAATTAGAGCGTTACGCGTTTGAAGATCTTGGTGCAAGGCGCATTGCTATTACGGCAGATTCAACCAACCTAAAAAGCCGTGCCGTCGCAGAGCGTTGTGGTTATGATTTTGAAGGTGAGTTGAGACACGATCGACTCTCTACCTCAGGGGAATTGAGTAACACTGTGGTTTACTCAAAGATCCGTCAATAGGCAGTTTATGATTAAACTTTTTTATTAAATATAGCGCCACAAAAAATAAGCCTCACGAAGAGGCTTATTTTTGTTTAACCGGTTTTTAATACGCTGCTTAGGCGCTAATTATAGAGCACGAATGCGCACAATTTCATCTTGCTCAATACCCAAAGATTCAAGGAATTTTTGGTGCTCAGCAGGCTCCATCTCTTCAAATTTCTGGTGCCATGTCACCATGTCGTTTTCAGAGAAACCCGCCGCTTGCATGATTTGTACCCAACGTTCTTTAGTCACAATGTTATCCTCTATCAGTTGTGGTTCTTGTAATAGCACCACGATCGCTTTTTGCTGCGCTCGCAGATTTTGAATCTCGCGTTCGAGTTCATTGAAATGGTCTTTCAAGATCTCCGCTTGAGATTTGCCTTTCTGTGCCAACAAAGTGCGTATGCTGGAAATCGGTAACCCATAAGAACGATAGGACGAGATCGTTTTTAAACGCTGAATCTCTTTTTCTCCATACCAGCGATAACCGTTTTCTGAACGATGTGCAGGTGCTAGCAAGCCTTCACGCTCATAGTAAAGAATCGTAGTACGAGAGAGTCCACACTCTCTGGCCAGTTGGGTTACGGTTAGCATAGTGGCTCCTTTTGTCGGTACAGACATAGCATCAGCCCTACACTGATAGACGGGTCAACACGTTTTTTACTATACCTCAGAAATTCTCTAATTGAGGTGTTAGTAGTCATTCAAATCACCATCGACCATCAACCATAGAGTAAGCACAAAAAAGCCCGCGACGAACGCGGGCTTTGTTTTCACTTGAGATTGATTAGTCTAGCTCAACCAATTTCTTCTCGTATTCTTTGTGTTGCTCAAGCACTTCTTGTGCTGCACCACCAGTCATTTTGCTCACTACCACGATAGCGATAGTAGAGAAGATGATGCCCGGTACGATTTCGTACACATCGAACCAACCGCCTGTTAGCTGTTTCCAAACCACGATAGTCACACCACCGATTAGGATACCTGCTAGTGCGCCGTTACGGTTCATGCCGCTCCAGTAAAGGCTAAGTACAACTGCTGGACCAAACGCAGCGCCAAAGCCAGCCCAAGCGTAAGAGACAAGACCTAGAACAGAGCTGTCTGGCGTCATTGCTAGGAATAGTGCGATAAGAGAAATCACGATAACGCCTACACGACCAATCATTACCACTTCTTCAGACGTTGCATCTGGCTTAATCACTTGCTTGTAGAAGTCTTCTGCAAGAGCTGATGAAGATACTAGAAGCTGTGAATCCGCAGTACTCATTACCGCCGCTAGGATTGCCGCCAATAGGATACCTGCAATCACTGGGTGGAATACTGTGTTCACCAATAGCATGAAGATTTTCTCACCGTCATCTAGCTGTGTACCAGGGTGACCTGTTACCCACACTAGACCAACAAGACCAACGAGCATTGCACCTGCCATAGAAAGGGCAGTCCAACCCACAGCGATACGACGCGCTGTTGTTAGGTCTTTGTTTGAACGAGAAGCTTTAAAACGCGCTAAGATGTGCGGCTGACCAAAGTAACCTAGACCCCATGCTACCAAAGAGATGATCGCGATAGCCGATAGAGGCTCACCTTTCACGTCGCTCCATAGCGTTAGTAACTCTGGGTTAATGTTGTGCATGTCCGTCGCTAGTTGACCTAGGCCACCGTCCATTACTGCAACAGGTACAATCATTAGTGCTGCCGCCATCAATAGGCCTTGCACCAAGTCCGTCCAAGATACCGCTAAGAAACCACCGAATAGCGTGTACGAAACCACACACACCGTGCCAATGATAACGGCAATGCTGTAATCCAAGCCGAATACGGTCTCAAACAGTTTACCCCCTGCTACCAAGCCTGAGCTGGTGTAGAAAAGGAAGAATAGAAGAATGAAGAACGCAGAGATTGTCTGAATCAGTTTCGACTTATCGTTAAAGCGACGCGACAGGAACTCAGGCAGCGTTAGCGCATCAGTTTGGATGCTGTACGTACGTAGGCGTTTTGCACTGATTAACCAGTTTAGCCATGTACCCACAAGCAGACCACCTGCTAGCCAGAACGCTTCAATACCTGCTGCATACGCATACCCCGGAAGACCAAGTAGCAACCAGCCACTCATGTCTGATGCACCCGCAGATAGTGCCGCTGGCCATGGACCAAGGCTACGACCACCTAGGAAGTAGTCTGATGAATTGGAAGTCCTCTTATACGCGTAAACGCCAATGGCAACCATAATTAGCAAGTACGCCACAAAAGTGGTCGTGATAGCAAAGCTATTTTCTATCATTTGATAGTCCTCGTTATAATTATTTCCTTCCTTGCCCGCTTTGATATTTTGCCATCGCAGCAATACATCAAAGTAAGAGATACCAACCCGAGTAAGCTCTCAGGCTCTTTTGATTCAGATTGGTATCACAAGTCAGGTTAGTGGGAGTCGCTTCCCAACTCGAGTAGAGTCGCGTTACCGCCCACTGCTGTAATATTTATCGTTCGAGTACGCTCGGTAATGAAGCGCAACGACAGATGAGGATCATGAGTCAATGTCGGTGACTCTAAATCCGTTTCAGAAACTAAGCCGACGATGGCACCGTCACGCTTAGCCAGTTGCAGGTTAAGCGCATGCTCAACCTGTGAATGCCCAACATAACCCACACTACGTACGTCGCTGTCTAACAACGGGGAAGACGCATCGTACGCAACCACTTGGACTAAGTTAGATGGGAAGTTTGCTGACGCTACAGCCTGCTTAACCAATTGAGTGAGCTCTGTATTGTCACTGCAAATCACCACGCTGTTGCCTGCAATCAGAGCACAGGTGATCATTGCAAAGGTGCTGTACAGAGCGTTCTCGGTATTTGCTAGGTTGTTTTCACAAACGACCAAAGCCACACCGCGACCCGCTGCGTACAGCTCGTTAGTTTCACCCGTAGGGCCAACTAACTGATGAGTTTCTGCCAGCAGAGCAGACGCTTGCTGCAAGTGGTAAGACACCACTTTGCCAACCACACTATGCTGCTCTTCAATCGCAGATTTAAATGCCAGCAAATGCTCACATTTGTAATCAAAATCGGTCAGATTCCACTGCTCCCACGCAGAGAATGCATCTTTAAAATACGTGATCTGATGAACCATAATGCGACTCCTTACGCCTTCTCTGCTTGAACAAGATGTTGTTTAGTAAAGCGGTATAGGTAGTGAGGACCACCTGCCTTCGGACCCGTACCTGACAAACCTTGACCACCGAATGGCTGAACGCCAACCACCGCACCAACCTGATCGCGGTTGATGTAGCAGTTACCCACGCGAGCGTGTTTTTCAATCCAACGGTAAGTGGTTTCGTTACGGCTGTGGATGCCCATTGTGAGACCAAAACCGGTTTGGTTGATTTGCTCAACCACGTTTGGCAACTCAGACGCTTTAAAACGAACAATGTGCAAGATAGGACCGAATTGCTCTTCTTTCAGAACATCAATGCCCGAGATTTCGAACGCACTTGGCGACACAAAGTCACCGTGCTGACACGCTTCGTCCAATTGCAATTGAGCAACTTTGGTTTGCGTGCTTGTCATGTGCTCTAGGTGAGCAAGGAGTTTATTTTTCGCATTGCTGTCGATAACCGGACCCACATCGGTTTTGTGTAGGTAAGGAATACCAACATGCAGTTCATTCATTGCACCTTGGATAAGGTTGATGATGCGATCCGCAACATCCTCTTGAACGAACAGAACGCGCAGAGCAGAACAGCGTTGACCAGCAGAAGCAAAAGCGGAACGAATCACGTCACGCACAACTTGTTCTGGTAGTGCCGTACTATCCACAATCATGGCGTTCTGACCGCCAGTTTCAGCGATAAACGGTACTGGCTTCGCGCTACGCTCGGCAAGCGTCACATTGATGCGCTGCGCTGTTGCTGTCGAACCAGTAAATGCCACGCCTGCAATCGCATCGTGAGAGGTTAGTGCATGACCAATTTCACCACCACGACCCGGTAATAGCTGAATCACGCCCGCTGGGAAGCCAGCTTCTAGCATCAATTCGATCGCTCGCGCCGCAATTAAGCTAGTTTGCTCAGCAGGCTTAGCCACAACGGTGTTACCTGCAACCAATGCTGCTGTGACTTGACCAAGGAAAATCGCGAGTGGGAAGTTCCATGGGCTGATGCAAACGAAGACACCTAACCCTTTGCGGCTAGAAATGCGTTTCACGCCATCAAAACCTTCCAATTCGAACGGTTGAAGGTTTTGCGCTTGTTTCGCGTAGTAACGACAGAAATCGACCGCTTCACGCACTTCATCAATGCTGTCATGAATAGTCTTGCCCGCTTCTTGGTGACAAATCGCCACCAGCTCAGCCAAGTTTTCTTCCATCAGATCCGCAAGCTTATCTAGGCACACTGCTTTTTGTTCAATCGCCGTGCCTTTCCACTCTGGGAATGCAGCATCAGCCGCTTCGATCGCAGCGGAAACATGATCAAGGCTTGCGAAAGCCACCTGGCCCACTTCAATACGACGATCGTAAGGGGCAGTAATGATCTCTGCGGAGTTTTCCTTGATCATGCTTTCAGCATGTTTTTCGCCGTTGATGATCGGACCTGCTGTCCACTTCTGGGCTAGGAAGCTTTCAACCTGCGCTTCAAACGGCTTCGCTTCGCTATCGATATCAACGTTCACACCGTATGAGTTTTTACGCTCCGGGAAGATGCCGGTTGGCATTGGAATTTGACCGTTGTGCAAGGTCTCAAACGAGGTCAACACATCAACAGGGTGATGCGTCAGCTCTGAAATTGGGCAACGCGCGTCCACCAAACGGTGCACAAACGAGCTGTTCGCGCCGTTTTCTAGTAAGCGACGAACCAAGTAAGGCAGCAGATCCGCATGGCTACCGACTGGCGCGTAAATGCGTACTGGCTGACCATAAGTGTCCATCACATGGTTATAAAGCGAATCGCCCATACCATGCAGGCGTTGGAATTCGTAATCTTTGTGCTCTGCCATTACAGCAATCGCCGTAACAGTGTGCGCGTTGTGACTAGCAAACTGCGGGAAGATATTACCGCGCACGCCTTCACTCAGTAGGAAGCGCGCACACGCTAGGTAAGCAACATCCGTCGCTTCTTTGCGCGTGTAAACTGGGTAGTTCTCGTAACCCGCTTGTTGTGACCACTTGATTTCGCTGTCCCAGTACGCGCCTTTTACTAGACGAAGCGGGATCAGATCGCCCTGCTCTTTCGCCAGACCGTTTAGCCATACCAATACTGGCAGTGCACGTTTCGAGTAGGCTTGAACCACCAGACCAAACTTGCCCCAACCTTTCACTAGGTCGCTGCGGTACAGTTTTTCAAACAGTTTGAGTGACAGCTCGAGACGGTCTGCTTCTTCTGCGTCAATCGTGATGGCAACATCCACTTCGATAGCGCGCTTAAGCAGCTGCGTTAAAGTGTCATAAAGCTCTGTCATCACGCGTTCTTCATTCGCCACTTCGTAACGTGGGTGAAGTGCAGAAAGCTTGATAGAAACAGAAGGCGCAGGACTTGTATCGCTGCCGTACGTTTCGCGACCTACGGCTTCAATCGCCATTAGGTAGTCTTTGAAGTACTTGCTTGCGTCTGCCGTAGCCAGCGCCGCTTCACCCAACATATCAAATGAGTAGGTGAAACCTTTGTCGCGCATTGGGCGACCGTTCTTCTGCGCTTCTTCAATCGTACGACCACGTACAAACTGATGACCCATGATCTTCATTGCCTGATACATGGCTTTGCGAATCACAGGTTCTGAGAATTTGTTTACCAGGCGGTTTACAGCCTGACCAGGGCTCTGGGGTTCTTGCTCACCAAGACCAATCACTTTACCCGTTAGCATTAAGCCCCAAGTTGACGCGTTAACGAACACGGAATCAGAACTCTTAAGATGAGATTTCCAATCCGCTACGCTTAACTTATCTTTAATCAGTGCATCCGCCGTTGCTGAATCAGGAATACGCATCAATGCTTCTGCAAGACACATCAGCAAGATACCTTCTTGGGTATCAAGGCTGTATTCCAGCAATAGCGCATCAATCATCTGGATTGACTTCTTATCCGCACGGATAGCTTCGATAAGCTGGGTTGTTTGGGTCGTGATTGCCGATTTTTCTTCCGCTGTCGGCGTTGCTAGTGGCAATAGTTGCTCTAGCCATTGAGACTCGTCCACCATGTACAATGGCGAGATCAGTGACCATAACTTATCAAGCGGCTGCTCGATAAATTCTGGTGTTAACACGTTCGTTGCAGTAAACATGCGTTTTCCTCAATCTCTCTCCTCGAAAACCGCTTCGAGGATCATCAATGGCTGGCAGTGTATTTTGAGGGCGAGAAGAATACTTGTCAAAAACTCCGAGCTTTTTGCTAAAAACTCGCTTTTATAACAAAACATCTACATAGTCACATGCAAATAGATAATATATTGTGTTGTAAAAATTCATCTTTGCATGTCATTTACAACAAAAGTAGACAGGTTTTCGACAGATTTTGTTTGAATAAGAAGGATTTAAATTGCGCTTTTGTGAGAAACGAACAAAAGCGCTGAAAACTTTCGGAGAATTACGCAAAAAAATTTGATTTTCCTGTGCAAAATGCAAGCACAAAAAAACCGCGACTCATGCGCGGCTCTTTCCAAATGAGCAACTAAATGAACAAGATTAACCAACCTGTTTCTTATACTGAGAAGGCGATAATCCTTGTAAACGAGTAAAAGTATGCGTGAAGGTACTTTGGCTCGAGAAACCAGTGAATTCGGCAATTTGCCCCAAGGTTAAGTGGCCTTGTTCAATCAAATCGCGCGCCATGTCGATGCGTTTACCAAGTACGTACTGATGCGGTGTAATACCCATCTGATCTTTGAACAAGCTATGGAATTGGCTTTCACCCAAAAACACACTGCCAGCCAATTGCGCCACACTGATTTTATGACTCAAATGCTGTTCGATGTAGCGGTCAATGGCGTCCAAATCAAAACGCGATTCTTTCTTCGACGTTTCAAATGCAGAAATATGACGCTGCATAAGAGCGATCACGGTATCGTTACATGCGCGGCTAAGCAGTAAGTCGTCCGGATGATTACGCATCTCTTGCACTAACATTTGAATCAGCTTTTGGATTTGACCATCCAATTGGAAGTAAAGATGAGAGCGCTCTAGATTGTTGATTTTCTGCAGCATCTCGGGATCATCGTTGGCAGGCTTTGGCATATTAAGTACCAAAATGTCTGATTGATGAATCACGCCGCCGAAAGCATGATCAGAAGACGCCGTTACGATGCAACCTTGACCTGGCCCGACCAAATTACCCTGACCACGAACCTCAAATTCGGCCTGTCCTTTCAAGCCGATCACGATCTGCGTATAAGCATGATCATGGCAATCCATATAAGACGGAAGCGTGATCAACTCTGCTGGTTTAGGCAGCATGATCTCTTTATATGGCGGGGCTTTCGGGTTATCTGAATCACTCATTTCGAACAGTCGTCTTTATACAGTCGGCTTACACCTTGGCATCATATACCTTCTCGGTTGGGTTGCAAATCTTCCCCCTTCTAATCGCACAAGATCAAACCAACACGATCAAGGTACTCTACATGATCATAGTTCCGGAACGATGATCATGTAAGAGTAACTTACGGTCAATGTGCAACCAATTTTTTTAACAAAAACGGACAGATAGCCAAAATTACCAAAGATGAGACAAGCCGTTCACAAAGATCCTTGTCGTTGAAATGCAAACCAATGTAAGCCACGAGGTCAAAATTACGATCGAAAGCGTGTGAAATGCCCGAAAAACAGGGAGATAGAGGGATTTCCCCCCTTACCAATATGCTCACAATTCAATACATTAGACCTCGAGCTCTAGGATGCATACGACCCTGAGCTCAACGGTATCTACTTGATACCTCTAACTTACTTAGCAGACCCTCGCTATGTAATTTAGAACCTCTTCTACACGTCGACAAGATTATATCTTGTGTTGCCAGCCCGTCTTCAGGCTGGCTTTTTTTTGCCTATCGCCAATGAAAACAATGGCATAAGCTGATAATATATCGGCCATCTCACCGTATCCTGACGTTAATCATCACGCTGAGTTATCTTGCTCGACCTTCTCTCTTCCAGTTCTATCTGGCGCGATTCTCGAAAGCATGATCAAGGTGATGGTTGCCATTTAAAAACACAGGATAAACGAAGTGAGAATACCGACCTGCAATCATGCAGGCGATGAGTAGCAGTAGTGAGTCCATTGTGAATATTCCAGTCAATACCATAGAACAGTCGCTCCTTCGACAGCTACCGGGTTGTTGGGGATGCAAAGATAAAGATTCGGTATTCCGCTATGTGAATCAGGAATACGCCGAGTTAATTGGGTACGATTCACCTGAAGCCTGTATCGGTAAAACAGACTTTGAAATGGCTAGCCCTACCACTGAGTGTGCGCAAGAGTTTCGAGAACAAGATAAACACGTGATTGAAACTGGCGAGTCGCTAAAGATCCTCGATATACACCCTTATCCAGATGGTCATTGGCGCGCGCACATCTTTACCAAGACGCCTTGGCGAGATGACGATGGCAACATCATTGGCACCATATTTTATGGTCGTGAACTGACTGATACTGCCGTCATCGAAGTAGGCTATTGGGTTTGCCGAGCCATTGGCGGCTCACCGAATCAGCAGTCGATCTTCCGATTCGCTAACCTTAAACCCGAGCCGGAGAAGCTAACTTGCCGTGAGCAAGAGACTTTGTTCTTGTTGCTGTATGGCAAAAAGCCGCAATTCATCTCTCAAGTGATGGGGATTTCAACCAAAACCGTAGAAGGACATGTCGCTCGTCTGCGCACTAAGTTTGAAGCCAACAGTAAAAACGAGCTCATCGATAAAGCGATGGAAGCTGGTTACGGCTCAATTGTGCCAAAGACCCTGCTGAAACATCAGCTTTCTGTTGTGCTCAACGGCGAACGCTGATTCTTGATTCTGTTCAAACAAAAACACCGCCAATTTCGGCGGTGTTTTTTTATCTCTTCATCGAAGTGACTACGGCGCAAGACGGTCGATGTCCCACTCACCTTCTTGATTTGAGAACAAGAAACGGTCATGCAGACGATGTTCACCACCTTGCCAGAATTCAATGCTTTGTGGCTTAACGCGGAACCCCCCCCAGAAGGTCGGCATCGGGATTTCACCCTTGGCAAACTTCTGCTTCAGTTCGAGGAATTTACCTTCTAGTACGCCACGCGCTGAAATACGGCTACTTTGTTTGCTCGCAATCGCAGCCAGTTGGCTGTCTTTCGGGCGAGAAGTGAAGTATTTCATGTTTTCCATGGCGGTAAGCTTTTCAGCCACGCCTGTAATGTGAACCTGACGCTCAAGCGGGTGCCATGGGAAATGCAGGCTGATGTTGCAGTTGTGCTCAAGCTGCTGCGCTTTACGACTGCCCAAGTTGGTGTAGAACACAAAACCATCTTTATCGACGCTTTTTAGCAGCACAATACGTTGAAACGGCATGCCATTTTCGTCCACTGTCGCGACTGTCATCGCCGTCGGGTCAGTCAGACCAGCTTGTACCGCTTGTTCTAACCACAGGTTAAATTGATCAATCGGATCTGCTTTTAAATCTTTACGACGCAGGCCACCTTTTGTGTACTCACGACGAATATCAGCAAGTTCCATCTTCACTCCTTCACTCGTTTTTTTCGATTGTGCGCCCGATAATTTGGAAATACAAGGACAGCACACATGGATGTTTAAAGACCTAGTACGACTCTTACGGTTGGAGTACTACAAAGATCCATCGCATGGGATGCCGAAGCGTAACAAACAAGCCCAGACTTCACTGTGATTTATGTCGTTAGGTTGATGAAAGTAGGGTGAAAACCAACAATGTGAAGTCATTCCAAAATAATATTGCTCGTTTTTGCTCCACTAAAGACAATAATTACTGCCCAGTGGCCTCAAAAACCTCAGTATTTCAGGTACTCATGCAGGTGAGTCGTAAGTTTATTAGCTTATTCACCTACCTCAATTCGCTCTGAAAACCGGACTCTCAATCCCTTTTTTGAGGCCGCTTGGGTATACTAAAAGACATGCATAATAAAAGTGGATAACCACAACACATTAAACAACGTTGCTAGGAAAGGCATTTGCTTATGGACAAGCTAAGACTGTTCGAACTCTCCAACCAGCTCAGGTGCGCCGAAAGCTCTGACGCTATTCATGCTTGGTTTGGAGAACTACAAAACGAAATTGATTTTGAATTCAGTATCCTCGGTTTATTTGGTGATGATTACGCTCCAGACCCTGTCTGTTATGGTTTCTCTCCAGATCAATTTGCCAACTGCTTTAGTAAAAAAACCGCCGAAAGTGACCCGTTAATCGCGGCATTACAGCAATCCAATCACGGCATCATGGCCCTGATGGACTCACATACCCATCCAGATTACGGTAAGCGCTTACTGCTGGCCGGATATCATGGCGACAAGAAGGCCATTTACCTCACCTCGTTTGGTGACCGCCAACCTTCCAGCGAAGAAATCGACGCGTTGTATCTTTTAACGCCCCACCTCTATATGGCTTCGAGCTACGTCTGTGATCGTAACATCCGAGTGGAAACGCTCCCTGCTCCAGAGAGCCAACTGACGACTCGAGAATGTGAGTTACTTCCTTGGTTAAAACTGGGTAAGAGTAATTGGGAAATCAGCCGCTTACTTAACATCAGTGAACGTACTGTCAAATACCACCTACAAAATATTTATCGTAAGTTGGACGTACACAACCGAACGCATGCCGTGTCAAAAGCGATCGAGTTAGGTTGGTACGAGGATTAAAAAAGGCTTAGGACGAATATCCTAAGCCAAATGGTACAAGCCAAGAGTGTCAGTAAATTAGGCGGTTTGTGGTTTGTGTTGTGTCGCTTTGGCTGATTTCCCAGTCACTTTAAGCAAGGCAGGAATCAACAACAAATCAAGCACAAGCGCGATAATGATGGTGATTGCGGTCATCAGGCCCATGTCCGCATTCATCTTGAAGGAACTGCTCGCCAACACAAAGAAGCCTGCACTGAGCACTATGGTGGTACCTATGATTGCCACGCCAGTTTCTCGAACGGCGGTAACAATCGATTCTTCTTCCGACTTCCCTTCCTTACGAGACGTGTGATAACGATAGAGCAAGTGAATGGTGTCATCCACGACGATACCTAGTGTCATACTCGCAATGACGGAAAGACTCAAGCCAACTTCACCAATGCTCAGTCCCCACAAACCAAAGGCAATGGAAGCCGGCAAGATGTTTGGCAAGATGCTAATCACACCAAGGCGAACGGAACGCAGAATCAAACCAATAAGGAAGGAAATCACCAATAGCGCCGCGGCAGACGCCGTCAACATGCTCACGTTGTTACGATAGCCAATGTGCGCAAACATGATGTCAGCGCTCACTCCAGGACTAATGCTGCTTTCAGGAAATAAGCCTAACAACTGGCTGCGTAACGTTGACTCCAGAGCAATCAAATCATTGGACGACATCTTCTTCGCCGTCACGATAACGCGCAGTTCTTTTTTATCCAATGCGACCTGGTTGCTGAGGTTCAATCCGTATGGAAGCGACATGTCATAAAGCAAAAGTGTTTGAGCAGACAACTCAGGATCACTGGTGAGACGATATTCACCCGCTTCATCGTTATGCAAGCTGCTGTTCAAGCGCTTCATGATGTCAGTCAGCGATTGAATGTGATACACGCCTTCGGTTTGGCGAGCCTGTTGAACAAACTGATCCAACTTATGCAGGAAATCAGGAGAGGTAATAAGTTCACCTTGTTCTGGTCGAATCGCATATTGAATACTCGCCACACCCGTTAAATTAGCGTATGTGAAATCGTTCGCTTGGCGCACCGCATAGGATTCATCGAAATATTCAAACAAGGTGTCATCTATATCGTTTCGAACCAAGTTTGCAGCAATTACGCCACCACCAAGTACAACTACAGCGATCTTTAATCCAGGCTTCACCATTGCCCTGCGAGCGATGGATTCAAGTGGCTTAGCAAGCCCAGAGCGCTTCACTACTTTACTCTTTCTTGCTGGTAACAAGGCCAAAAGCGCAGGTACGAAGAACAACGTCAGGAACATAGCAGCAATCACGCCCATCGCGGTGATGTTGCCCAAATCGTTAAACGGAGGAGAGTCACTGAAGTTCATCGACAAGAAACCAACCGCAGTAGTCAAACTGGTCAGAATAATGGGTAGACGATGTTTCTCCATCGATTGCTGCAAAGCCACCAGCTTGGTTTCGCCTTTATTCAGCGCGTGTTTATAGCCTTGCAAATAGTGAATGCAGTCGGCAACCGCCATGGTCAAAATGATAAGCGGTGCAGATGCAGACGGAGAGGTAATAGCCATGCCGAGCCAACCTGCAGCACCAAGCGCGATGAAGATTGAAGAGATGATGGTTAATGTCACTACCACCGAACTCCACAAGCTACGCAGATAAATGCCCGTGCCGATGACAATCAGCAGCAATGCGCCCGGCACCAAACTGCCCATATCTCGCTGTGTCGCCTCACCAAACGCGTCGTTCTGCATCACCTGACCAGTGAGATAAAACTGCACGTCAGGGTAACGGGTCTGAGTTTCAGCAATCTTGTCCTGCCAGAACTGCGCGATCTCACGCACTTCTTCGGACTGACCCTCCGTCGTCAAACGCACCAACACATTGATCGCCGTCGAGTTCGCATCTTGAGCTAAGTAACGATTGACCAACTCAGGTTGTTTAAGTGCATAGGCTTTCTTCTCTGCAAGCAGCTGGGTATTACTGAGTTGGTTCGCGTTTACAAAATCTTCGACGATCAGGTCATCATTTTGAGCATGGGTATATTGATAGTTGGTCAATGAATCCACACGGTATGAGTGAGGTGTTTGCCACGCATATTCCGTCAGTTCCATGACCGCTTTCAGCACATTTTCCTGAAAGACATCGCCCGATTTCGGGTGCAAGACAATCAATACGCTGTCATTGCTGTTGTATTTTTCTTCGATGCTCTCAAACGCGATCAAATCTGGATTGTCGTCGCTAAAGAACACTTTATAGTCATTGTTTAAGCCGAGTTTCCCTAAGCCAACAAACGCTAGGGCCATGATGCAGAGCCACCCCACAAGGGCGAGCAAGGCTCTGGGTTTTGTCCATTTTTTCATTATTCGAGACTTCCTTTGAATTAGGCCTGCTGCGTCGCCAGCACAGACAGGCGGTGGTTTTCTATTTCTATCGCCTCTGCTTTCACCTTATTCACCGCTTTTTCTATCGCCTCTGCTTTCACCTTATTCACCGCTTTTTCGATCGCTTCATCTGGGTCGACATATAAAGGCAACTCAAAGTGTTCCGCGATGGTAATCAGTCGATGACGCAAATCACCGCCAACCGTGATGTAAGGGATGTTGAGCTCTTTCACAGTAGAGAGCAGAAGATCATTAGAGAGCGTTCTAAAACTTTCAGACACTGGACGGTGGCCATCTTCCACCAAGTCAAATTCAATCGGCAGGTGCACAAACTTGCTGTAGGTCTTTTTCGCATGACGCTTTGCAACGTTGCCAAAAGCATCAATGTAACCACGGTGAATTGACGCATACGGTTTGCCTATCAGTCTTTTCATAGCCAAAACCAAGTCGCTGTCATTTGGGTTAATCCCAGTTTCCAAGCGCGCAGCCCCATACACCCATTCATGCAAACAAGAACCATCAGAGAAAAAGCGATCACCACATCGCTCTTCATTCACAACGCGCTCACTCAAACGACTAAGCCCCAAGTTCAGTAGCTCCGCAGGATTACACTGCTCTAAGGTTTTACCCGGCACCGCATCTGGCAGAATCTCACGCATGGTGCGCGCCTGAGTCCGTGGAACTTGAGTCGCGATCGCCAGCGCTTCCGTTAATGTCGTTTTTCCGGTTGAGTACGTTCCTGAAATGGCAATTTTCACGCTGGTTCTCCTTGTGGTAATTGATGGCATAGTTTTGCAGTTAGATTGAATTCTGGATGGCCGGAAACCGAGCCGTTTACGGTGGCAAGTCGCCATGAAGAGTCTTTCTTTTTCACTAGAGAATTCTTCATGCTACGAAGTGTGAGTGTGTGTTTACGACGAGGGATGATGGGATACGGCGTTGTGACCGTGACAGAGCGCATCCACAAGTTGTGAGTCTCATTACGATCCAGCTTATCGAGGCGATACATCACCAACTGCGACAGCTGAGCAAAACACGTCAGCCAATCCACCATCATCAATGCATTGGGGTAATGCCCCATCGCGCCCGTTGATGGTTTGCCTGGGCATTGAAACAGCAAGTCACTGGAGACTGCACAAATGGCGTCACAAAAGGTGTTGTTCGCAAGGTGGCAATGACGCAAACGGAAATCACTGTTGAAGTACTCATCCTCATCCGAAAATGACACGACAGATTGCGAGTGATCCGCTTCCGCCTCATGATCGATGATCACTTCAATTTCCATACTGTCGAGCTTGGTTTTGACGCGAGTTAATGTGCCAAACAAGCTGTCTTGTGAACTGCTGGTATCAAGTAACTGGGCAGAAAAGCGCACCGCATCAAGATCCTCTAACGCTTCTGCGCCAGCTTTAATCGACACGTGGCGGATCCACGCTTGAGACGACTGGTGGGCTGACAACTGATAATGGCGTTTGATGATCGCGTAGGAGACACGACCAGCAATCAGAAACGCATCAATCGTACTAAGATGAGGCCGACGAGATTGCGTCTTCTTTTGTGACCAATCTGTTCGATACGCAACACTGACTAATCCTTGTGCGGAATCCGTGTCGTAGTTGATGTTGCATTCATATTGAGTGCGCTTGTAGCCTTCACCGAAGTAGCGCTGTTCCGAGGGACCCAAAATGTCATCAATACTGGTGACCACCTCGTTAATTTCCTTACCTGAAAGATTAAGCTCCATAAAAACAAATACTCCTTGTGCGAATCACATTGGTTGCGGAGTTTTTATGCTACCTCCTGTGTTTCTATTTTTATCCTGTCCGAATACCCGCTGAAACTGTCCACTCGTACAGGTTCAACCCTGTCTAATTTCTTGTAACTTGCACAACAAAACTCGTCCTTCAACAAGGAGTTAACTATGAGGATGTTTTTCGGATTGCTCATGACACTCTCAGCAACGGCCGCCGCTGAGGGTGTCTCCGGGTTCGATGTAGCAAAGGAAATGATCAGTCGAGATACCGGATATGTTTCCTATACATCGGACGTGGAGATGTCGATCGTCGCAGCTAATGGCGACACAGTACGCAGACAATTGACGATCAAAGGTATCGAGCAAGAGAACGATGGCGATAAGATCATCACTTACTTCCAAGCGCCACGAGACATTGCTGGTACCGCCCTACTTACGTTTAGCCACGCCATTGAAGCGGATGATCAATGGCTGTTTTTGCCTTCTATCAAAAGGGTTAAACGCATTTCGTCTAACAATCGTTCAGGGCCATTTATGGGCAGTGAGTTTGCTTATGAAGACATGAGTTCGTGGGAGTTGGACAAATATCGCTATGAGCTCGTCGAAGAAAAAACACAAGATGGGCAAAGTTACTGGCTGTTGGCTTGCTTACCTCGCTACGAAAATTCCGGGTACTCGAAACTTGTCGCTTGGATTGATCAAGACATTTATCAACCACGAAAAATCGAATACTACGACCGAAAAGGCACGTTGTTTAAGCAACTCACCCTCTCCGATTATGAGCAACACAACCAACGTTACTGGCGTCCGAAGTTTGCTCAAATGGACAACTTAAAAAACAAGCGTTCCTCTTCATTGTCATGGAAAAACATGACGTTAGGTGTGGATGTTCCACAAAGCCAGTTTGAACCCAAACAACTCCGTAACGCATACAGGCACAACTGATGAGGAAAGCGCGCACCTTACTGCTCACCAGTTTATCTCTTTCCTTCTCATCGGCAGGATTTGCCGATTGGCAGACCGAAGGTTTTGTTGGGTTTACCGCAGACCTCTACAAAGACGAGGCACAAACGGGGCAATGCTGTGACACACTCGCCAATCGAGCTCTTATTGCCCCTCGTCTACTGTGGTGGAACGATTCGGGCTGGGCAGCAACCTTCAGTCCTTATGCAGAATATGAGTTTCAGTCCGAACAAGGGTTCATTAATCTGCGCGAAGCCAATATCACTTATGCGGGAGAAACGATCGAATGGCTGCTTGGCTATGGTGTGGTTTACTGGGGTGTCACGGAAGTCTACCAACCCGTCAACGCAGTAAATCAATATGATGGGCGCATCGCTTTGGGGTATGAAGAGAAAATGGGTCAACCCATGCTTCAAGCGCGTTGGTTGCCTGACTGGGGAGATGTGCAAATGCTGTTACTGCCATTCCACCAGCCTCGTAAGTTTAGAGAGCCAGATCAACGTCGAACCCTGATTAAGCCTGTCGACGATGATGCGATCTATTCTGATGGAGAGAACGCCCTCGATAGCGCGATACGGATTGGCTTTTGGCAGGATGCATTAGATGTTGGCATTAGCGCTTTTTACGGCAATAGCCGAGAACCTTTGCTCGTCGAACGCCCTAATGACTGGCAAGCCTCATACGCACGAATATTCCAGCTTGGCACCGAGTTACAATGGACGCAAGACGACCTTTTACTTAAATGGGAAGGGACGTTTAAATCTGGGGAAGGCAGTGACTACTTTACCCTAGTCACAGGGTTTGAATATTCGGTGTACGGTTTTTCCTTTAGCCAAGGCACTCTCGGTATAATCGCCGAATACGCATGGGATAATAGGGATACATACGCACCACCTACTATCTACAACAACGATGCTTTTCTTGGTTTGCGTTGGCAAGCGAATGATGTCCAAGATACCGAGTTTTTGCTGTCTGGATTGTTCGACTTAGAGCAAACTTCACCGATCTACAAACTGACCGCTTCTGGGCGCATCAATGAACACTGGAAATGGATAGCAGAAGGTTACTATCTTTCCTCCATGTCCAGTAGCGAACCCATTGCTTACCTAGAAAACGACAGTTACTTCTCTATCGGCGCAGAATACTACTTCTAAAAAGCGGATCGATTTCTCGTTATCGCGGCGGCTCACAACATCGTTAAATGCCTTTTGATAACATGGCGTTAAAAACTGGTGAGCCAATCGTGAACTTACTGAACCCTAAAGCCCTGCGCCATTTTCTCTTGATACTGTTTGCCATCGGTATGGTCGGGCTAGTTTTAACTCATCATTACGCGACAAAGTACCAACATCAGCAATGGCAATCGGATCTAAAACAGCAAGCCTCTCAGGTCGCACAAGAGATCGATTATGAGTTGGCTAAGTTTGAACAAATTCCTAATCTACTCAGTCATGACCCAAGATTGCTTGAAGCCGTTAAAGTGGGCAAACGTTCTGAGTCCCTCAATAAATTGCTTGCCGAATGGCTAACTCAGAGCCTTGCTGACACCATTTATGTGCACGACAACACTGGCTTAGTTATCGCATCGAGTAACTACCAGCAAGACGACAGCTTTGTGGGCTCTAACTTTGCCTTTCGTCCTTACTTTCAGCACGCCTTAAATGGAGAGAAAGCTCAGTATGTTGCACTGGGCGTACGCTCAAATAAGCGCGGCTATTTCTTCTCGTCCCCTCTTTGGGTTGAAGGCGAAGTCGCGGGCGTGATTACCGTTAAAGTGAACCTAGAGCAGTTAGAACAAAGATTGGCACAAGACGATGGCGGCTTGCTGGTTACAGGTGTGCACGATGTCGTCTTCATGAGTAACTTACCCGATTGGCGTTATCGTGCACTTTTCCCGTTATCTGAAGCTGCGAAAGAAGAACTCAATCAAACTCAGCAATATGGCGATACCCTGCCGCAATACCGAGGCGAATTGACCGGACAAAGTGGCGCAACACAGTTTGAGAACAATCAGCTACTGGTTTCTCCTAACTACCTGGCTTACGCGACCAAATTATTCGACAAAGGCTTTCGCGTCGTCGCTCTGATTAGCCAACAAGAAGTCCTTACCGCGGTATTGCAGGCGGACGTGGTTTACCTGTTGCTCTACGCGCTCGTGGGTTTAATTGCCTTGGCGTGGTTTCAAATGCTGGTCAACAAGGCACGCCTCGCGAATGTGAATGCCAATTTGGAAGAAAAGGTGACAGAGAGAACCTTAGTCCTCAGCCAAGCCAACCACAAATTACAGCAAACCGTGCATCAATATGAGCAGAGCCAACAAGAGCTCAAACAGACTCAACAAGAACTGACTCAAGCGGCAAAACTCGCGCTGCTTGGTGAGCTATCCGCTAGCATCAATCACGAAATCAACCAGCCGCTTGCAGCGCTGCGCACTTACACCGAAAACTCTCAACGCTTGATGGTGATGGAGCGCTACCCGATGGTGACAGACAACCTCGATAAAATGCTCTCTCTTAATGACACCATTGCCGAAGTGATTGCTCGCTTAAAGGTGTTTACACGCAAAACGGACGACAACCCACACAACGAAGTGGCGGTCTTACACGATGCCGTGCACAACGCGACGAGAATTCTAAGCAGCAAACTCATCAAGCAAGGCGTAACACTGAAAGTGCCAACCATCGATTACAACGTGAGGCTAGCGATTCACAGCGTGGAGCTTGAACAAGTGCTGATCAACCTCTTCCACAACGCTGCTCAAGCAATGGAAGGGCATTGTATCGATCCACAAATTTCAATTGCCGTGCAATGCGACGAAACCAACTGCGATATTTTAGTTTCCGACAATGGACCAGGTATGTCAGAACAAGCATTAGCAAGAATATTTGCCCCATTTTTCACCACAAAACCGGAAGGACTCGGATTAGGTTTGACCATTTCAAAACGGATTTTGGAAAGCTACCAAGGCTCACTCAGTGCTTACAATCATAGCGCTAACCATTCCATGGATACGCACTCTCAGCCATCTGGCGGCATGACTTTTGTGGTCAGCGTGCCTTTAGTGCCGCCTCATAGCACAGAGGAAAATTCACATGCATAGTCCTGTTTTCTTTGTTGATGATGAACCGCACATCCGTGATGCAGTAACTCAAGCCTTGTTGATTGAAGGCATCGACGTGACTTGTTTTCCCAATGCAGTCGAAGCCTTACGTGTGATTGACCCAAACTCGCCAGCACTGATCATCACCGATATTCACATGCCAGTGATGAACGGTTTGGAGTTCATGCGCACCCTGCTTGGCAAAAATAGTCACTTTCAATTTATCGTCTTAACCGGCCATGGCGATGTGAAGACGGCGGTTGAGGCGATGAAGAGTGGCGCGTATGACTTTCTTGAAAAACCGTTTTCGACAGAGCAACTACTCAAGTCCCTCAATAACGCAGGTGACAAGCTGACCTTGTTGCAAGAAAACGTATGGCTAAAGAAAGAACTCGACATGCAAACCCATGTTGGGCCGAAAATGATTGGTCACAGTCAAGCCATGGTCGATATCCGCCGAGCTTTAATCAGCGCCCCACTCCACCAGCCGCTTGTTTTTGTTGGTGAGGATGGCACAGGGCGAAGACTTGCTGCTCAGTTCGCTCACGATATTCATGCCACAGCCGAAAGTGAGCTGATTGTCGCGTCCGGTGAAGACTTATATGAACTCTCACTCGATGCCTTGGACAAAGCCATACATCATCTTACAGACGGCAAAAGCCAATGTAGTTTGTACTTACACAGCGCAGAGCACATCTCGAAGAAGCAATGGCAATGCTTATTTCAGCATACCAAGTTACAACGTGTATTTGGCGCGGCCAATAGCGTCGATAAAGGGATAGAAGAACGAGTGTTGCTGATTCGCATGCCAAATTTGAATGAACGCAAAGAAGACATCGGTCCCTTATACAAACACTTTGTGCGCCACTCCGCCAGTCGTTACCAACTGCAACCACCACAGATAAGCCTTGATGAGGTGAGAATGGTCACGGAACTCGATTGGCCAGAGAATATAAAACAGCTGCGACAGTTTGCGGAATTGAGAGCATTAAAACCCGATGCGTTTCGTATGGAAGATTGGAACAATGAGAAAAGTATTGAAATCCAAAGTATGACTCAACGCACAGAACACTTTGAATATTGCTTGTTGTTTGACGCCTTGCAACGACATAGAGGCAGACTCAAAGAGGTTCAACTAGAATTACAAGTGTCGCGCAAAACCTTGTACGACAAACTAAAAAAACATCAGTTGGACAAAACAAAGTTCAAGGCACAGTAAATAAGGGGCACTTACCCCTTTCACACATTTTTATTCGCCGAGCATGCTGACATGGTTGGCCAATAATAATAAGATCAAAAAGATAAACCGTCTTTATAAACAAGGAATGTGATGAGCCGAGACAACTACAACAAACTTAGCAACGATGAGTTGGACTTTGTCGACGACAAGACCGCCGCATTGCTCCTAAACACGCCAAGTAGCGCCCGCTTAATGCTGTGGGTCATGGTGCTGTTTTTTGTTGCAGCCATTGGTTGGGCGTCTTGGGCGCAAATCGACAAAGTCACCGTCGGCCAAGGCAAAGTCATTCCATCTTCTCAAATCCAAGTGGTACAAAACCTTGAAGGTGGCTTGGTCAAAGAGATCTTAGTTAAAGAAGGTCAACAAGTTGAAAAAGGTCAGCAACTATTGCTGATTGATGACACACGCTTTCGTTCTGACTTCCGTGAACGTGAACAACAAGTAGCGAACTTAACCGCTTCTGTATTACAACTTTCCGCCTCAATCAGCAGTGTGGAAGTTAACCGCGAGTTTGATAACAGCAACTGGGAACAAAACGTGGTGCTGGATTACGGCAAACTGACTTTCCCACCAACTCTAGAAGAAAACCAACCTCGCCTAACCCAACGTCAAAAAGCGGAATACCGTGAAGACTTGGACAATTTGCGTAGCCAAATTTCGGTTATCGACCAACAGGTAAAACAGAAACAACAAGATTTGGTAGAAATCCAAGCGCGTGTGAGCAACCTGCGCCAGAGCTACCGTTATGCGAAAAAAGAGCTGGATATCACCAAACCACTCGCAGATGAAGGTGTGGTACCTCGTATCGAACTGTTGAAACTTCAACGCCAAGTTAACGATACCCGCCGCGAAATGACTTCTAGCGAACTGAAGATTCCTGTGCTCAAATCCGCCATTCGCGAATCCATGCTTAACCGTATTGATGTTGCGTTGAAATTCCGCTCTGAGCAGCAAGAGAAACTGAATAGTACTCAAGACCAACTGTCTTCTTTAGTCGAGTCGGCGGTTGGCCTAGAAGACCGTGTAAATCGTACTGTTGTCGTATCTCCGGTAACAGGCACCATCAAAACATTGAACGTCAACACGGTCGGTGGCGTTATCCAACCCGGTATGGACATTGTCGAAATCGTTCCGACCGAAGACACCTTATTAGTTGAAGCGAAGATCGCACCGAAGGACATTGCCTTCTTGCGCCCAGATCTTCACGCCATCGTGAAATTTACCGCGTACGACTTTACTAAGTACGGCGGACTTGAAGGGGAATTGGAACACATCAGTGCCGATACTACGCAAGATGAGGAAGGCAACAGCTTCTACATTGTTCGCGTACGCACCGATAAAACCAATTTTGGACAAGATGCAGACTTGCCAATCATCCCGGGTATGACGGCATCAGTCGATATCATCACAGGGAAGCGAACCGTTTTGGAATACTTACTCAAGCCAATTTTGAGTGCCAAAACCAACGCACTGAAGGAGTAAGGGTCAGCAAGGTATGCCCGATGTGTCGTTTAGCGTTGATAAGTGGTTAAATAGAAAGCACTTATTTCTCACTGACGAGCCCGTTGGAAGAGTACACTTGTGATGTGAGTCGAATATGCCACCCAGATTGAAGCGTAAAGTTACATTATTAATCAGCATCGGTTGTCTTTCGTTCCAAATCGGTGCGTTAAACAGCAAAGAACAACGATGGGTCGATACGGTCACTTCAGTCTATGGTGAGCGCGCTGGGATGCGCGTGAAAACTTGGCGAGACAACATCGACTTTTTCAAAACATTGGAGACTCATGAGAAGCTTGCAGGCGTTAACGACTTTTTCAATCAACTTTACTTCGTTGACGATATAGACCTGTGGGGTAAAAAAGACTACTGGGCGACACCACTCGAGTTCTTGGGCAGTAATGCTGGCGACTGTGAAGACTTTACCATCGCCAAATACTTTTCCCTACTTGAGCTCGGTATACCGGATTCAAAGATGCGTTTGATCTACGTTAAAGCCATCGAACTGAATCAGTTTCACATGGTATTGGCCTACTACCCAACCCCAAGTTCGGAGCCTCTCATCCTCGACAACCTCAACCCAGAGATTGTTCGAGCCTCCAGACGTAGCGACTTGCTACCGATATACAGTTTTAACGGTTCAAACCTATGGCTTATGAAGTCTTCTGCTGGCGTTGGAGAGCTAGCAGGAAAAGCCTCACGTTTGAGCCTTTGGAATGACTTACGCTCGCGCGAACGTAAGTTGCAGTTAAAAA
Source organism: Vibrio sp. CUB2 (assembly GCF_001557945.1). Classification (NCBI taxonomy): domain Bacteria; kingdom Pseudomonadati; phylum Pseudomonadota; class Gammaproteobacteria; order Vibrionales; family Vibrionaceae; genus Vibrio; species Vibrio sp. CUB2. The sequence goes on from NZ_LNRB01000008.1 coordinate 180,233, forward strand.
AACCTAAAATTAACTATGACGAGTGAAAAACATGACCCTATATAAGAAGCTTGTAGTGGGAATGGTTACGGTCTTTATACTCTTGATGGCATCAGTATTCGTAATCCAGTTCAACACTACTCGAGACAGCTTAGAGCAGCAGCAACGTTCAGAGGTCAACAACACCATTAATACCGTTGGTTTGGCGCTAGCACCTTATCTGAAAGACAAAGATAAGGTGGCGGTCGAATCTGTGATTAATGCGTTGTTCGATGGCAGTACTTATTCTGTCGTACGTCTCACCGCGTTAGATTCGGATTACCAAATCGTACGCTCGTACCCAGTCAAGCCAAGTAGCGTTCCGCAATGGTTTATCGACTTGAACTTGTTCAAGGCAATTCACGACAAACGTGTGGTAACCAGTGGTTGGATGCAGCTTGCAGAGGTGGAAATCATCAGCCACCCAGGCGCAGCCTACGAGCAACTGTGGCAAGGCTTTATTCGCCTGCTATCGGCATTTGGCGTTATCTTCCTAGCCGGTCTAGTGGCGATTTCTTACATCCTACGTCGCTCACTCAAACCTTTAGCGGCCATCGTGAAGAAAATGCACGAGATTGCTAACAACCAGTTTGGTGACCCACTGGCCCGTCCTAAAACCAAAGACTTGATTGCAGTTGTTGATGGCATTAACTCGATGTCAGCACAAATCGAACTGTCATTTAAAGAACAGGCAAAAGAGGCGCAGCGTCTGCGTGCTCAAGCTTACCTAGATCCAATCTCCAAGCTAGGTAACCGCTCGTTCTACATCAACCAAGTTGACCAATGGCTGGCAGAACAAACGCAAGGGGGTATCGCGCTACTCCATGCTGAATACATTGGTGATATCTACGAGACAAAAGACTACCAACGCGCTGATGCCCACGTGAAAGAGTTGTCTCAACGCTTGAAAAACACCATCGATGTTCCGGGAGCAACCATTGCTCGTCTATCAAGCGACGAATTTGGCCTTCTATTCCCGCACATGGATGAGAGCGAGTTACGCATTCTTGCTGACAGTATCGTCAACTGTGTGAATGGCCTTAACACCGATCCAACCGGCCTTGCTAAGCCAAAAGCATCACTGGGTGTGGCACACAGTAAAGATCAGAAAACGCGTACTGAAGTCCTATCAATGGTGGATAACGCGCTATCGAAAGCAAAAGCACAACCAGACAAAGCGTACGGCTTCGTGGGTGGTGAAAACACTTCTAACCTTATGGGTAAACAGCAATGGAAAGCGCTGGTTGAAGAAGCGATTCACAGCGATTGGATTAAATTCCGCTTCCAGTCTGCGAAGAATACTTGGGGTAAAGTGTTCCACAACGAGGTGTTCTCAAGCATCGAAAAAGATGGCGAGACCTACCGTGCGAACCAATACCTGTTTGCTCTTGAGCAGCTAGACGCAACCAACATCTTCGACCAATACGTTATTGAGTCGATGATCAAGATGCTAGAAAGCGGCGAGCTAAAAGAGCCAGTGGCAATCAACATTGCGCAAAGCAGCTTGTCTCAACCATCGTTCATTCGTTGGACCACCAGCATGCTAGAGAAGCACTCAAAAGTTGCCCCAATGCTGCATTTCGAGCTTCCTGAAGCGTGTTTCATTGACCATCCGCACCACACAGCGCTGTTGTGTAACGCGATTCGTCAAGCAGGTGCGGAGTTCGGTGTTGATAACTACGGTCGTAACTTCCAGTCACTTGAGTACATTCAGGAATTCCGCCCGAATTACGTGAAGTTGGATTACCTATTTACGCACAACTTGCACGATGAGAAACAGAAATTCACTCTGACCTCAATCTCTCGTACCGCTCACAACTTGGGTATTACGACGATTGCATCGCGTGTTGAAACACAGATTCAGTTGGATTTCCTCACCGAGCACTTTGTTGAAGTCTTCCAAGGCTTCATCGTCGACAAGGAATAAGAAAAGGTATACCAAGGATGAAAGACCCTTTACTGAACTCGCTCATTTACGTTAGCCGATACTACGGGCTAGCCAACTCACCGGAAGCGCTGATCAACGGCCTTCCGCTCTCTGATGGCAAGCTTACCCCGTTTCTGCTACCAAGAGCGGCGGAAAGGGCCGGATTGGTTGCCAAGGAAAACCGTGCAGAGTTAGACCAGATCTCGAGTCTGATTCTGCCGGCTATCTTACTTCTAAAAGGTGGCGATTCTTGCGTTCTCAACAGCATTAACGTTGAGAAGAAAGAAGCTGAAATCACCACCCTAGAAAGCGGAATGGTGCCTATCTCCATTCCTCTAGAAGACCTACTTGAGCAGTACACTGGTCGCTATTTTTTAGTTAAAAAGCAATTCCGTTATGACGAGCGCTCTCCCGAAGTGCTCAAAACCAAAGAAGGTCACTGGTTTTGGTCAACCTTGTGGCAATCGAAACGCATCTACCGCGATGTGCTTATCGCTTCTATCCTCATCAATATCTTCGCCATTGCTGCACCAATGTTCACTCGCTTGGTGTACGACAAAGTAGTCCCTAACCTCGCGTTTGAAACCCTGTGGGTGCTGGCAAGCGGTATCTTCGTGGTGTTCTTGTTTGATTTCTTGCTCAAATCACTGCGTAACTACTTTATCGATGTTGCGGGTAAGAAATCCGACATCCTGATTTCTTCAAAGCTGTTCAGCAAAGTCATGGGCATCCGAATGGAGTCCAAACCACCTTCTGTGGGTGCGTTTGCTCGCCACCTGCAAGAGTTCGAATCGATTCGTGAGTTCTTCACTTCTGCAACCGTGAGTGCGCTGATCGACTTACCTTTCGCGATTTTGTTCCTAGTCATCATCTGGCTGATGGCGGGCGATCTGGTTTACGTACCAATGATTGGTGTGGTGATTCTGATTATTCACTCGGCGCTGATTCAAGGTCCACTGCGCCGCTCGATTGAAGAAGGTTCTCGCCTTGCTTCACAAAAGTACGCCAACTTGATTGAAAGCCTTTCCGGCCTAGAAACCGTGAAAATGCTAAGTGCACAAAGCCAATTCCAATACCGTTGGGAAGAGGCAGTGGCACACATGGCAAACTGGAACATCAAGAGCCGTCGCATCACCGACAGCATTCAAAACGCAGCGGGCTTTGTTCAGCAAAGTAGTAACGTCGGCATGATCATTCTGGGTGTGTATCTCATCTCAAATGGTGATTTGACGATGGGTGGCTTGATTGCAGCAACCATGTTGAGTGGCCGCGCGATCGGCCCTATGGTTCAGCTTTCATTGTTGTCTACACGCTACAACCAAGCTAAGTCCTCAATGACCATCATTAACCAAGTGATGGAAATGCCCGACGAGCAAGAAGAAGGGAAACGCTACATTCACCGTCCTATCGTCCAAGGAAAGATTGAGATTGACCGCGTGACCTTCCATTACCCAGATGCACCAGTGGCATCGATTCGTGATTTGAGCCTAACGATTAACCCAGGTGAAAAGGTCGCAATCATCGGTCGTATTGGTTCAGGTAAAACCACGCTAGAACGCCTGATAATGGGCCTATACAAGCCGACAGAAGGGCACGTGCGTATCGATGACACTGACATCGAACAACTTCACCATGTGGACGTACGACGCAATATCGGCTGTGTACCGCAAGATTCGAATCTGTTCTTCGGTTCTATTCGCGACAATATTACCCTAGGTCGTCCACTCACCGATGATCGCGACGTATTAGACGCCGCCAACCGCGCTGGTGTCACCGCCTTTACTCAATCAGATCCTGCGGGTCTAGAGCGCCAAGTGGGCGAAGGTGGCGGCATGTTGTCTGGTGGTCAACGTCAAGCTGTGACGATTGCACGAGCGTTCTTGGGTCGCCCTCCAGTGCTCTTAATGGATGAACCAACCAGTGCAATGGATAATCGTTCAGAAATGCACATCAAGCATCAATTAGCGCAGTTAAAACCAAGCGAAACACTGATTTTGATTACGCACAAAACTTCAATGCTCGACATTGTTGATCGTGTGATTGTGATGGAAAAAGGAAGCGTGATTGCTGATGGTCCGAAATCGCAAGTGCTGAATGACTTGAAGCAAGGTAAAGTTCGCGCCGTAAGCTAAAACGCACAAAGAGAAAACAAAGCCCCGTTGAACCCAGTGTTTCGCGGGGCTTATTTATTGATGGTCAGTAATCCAAAGTAGCCAAACTCTTCGAGGAATATCCAAAGCAACACAAAGCCAACAATAACCACTAATCCCATGATGGCCCTTTCATCTTCTTCCATCGCATCCCTACCATTTTCCATAACGCTCGTAAGTTACGTTTCTAGATTAGCAGCAGCCAACGCACCAGATATCAGAGTTCATCTCTTCTCAATTCGGAACTGAGATGTCGGTCAAAATTTGTTCAACATGAATATTCCTCTGCATCTAAAATAGTTAATTACTTGCGAGCAAAAATCGGCTATAACACGCGCCTTCTTAATATTCTCGAGTTGAAGAAATGAATCATTGGATGCATTTAGAGCAAATCAGTCAGTATTTCACGGCTGGCTCTATCGGTTATAAAGTGTTGATGGGCGTCACCATTCTGATCGCTTATCGCTTGCTAAAGAAAATCGCCAACCGAGCGATCCTAAATTTGGCAGAAGCTAAAGGCGTAAACAAAGCGCGCTTGAGCTTTATTCAGCGCTGCTTCAACGTCGCGTTCTTGTTTTTGTTTGCTTCGCTTTTCGCCATCGTAACCGGTATTGGTTATGGCGATGTGTCACTCTTCCTATCGTCTATCTTTGCGGTATTGGGGGTGGCTTTCATCGCACAGTGGTCGATTCTAAGTAACATCACAGCAAGCTTTCTGATCTTTTTTGTCTTTCCGTACCGTGTCGGGGACCGAATTAAAGTCGTGGACAAAGACGAAGACATCAGCGGTGAGATTCAGGAAATCCGTATGTTCCATGTGCTGATCAAACACGACAACGGCAACCTAATCACTTACCCTAACAACTTGATGCTACAAAAAGCGGTCTTAAAACTGGCAAAAGAAAAAGCCAAGCCTGAGGAGCCAAAAACCGCCTCACGCATTTATACCCGCAGAAAGAAATAACCCACTAAAAAGCCGATGTAGATACATCGGCTTTTTGTTTCCTCGCATTTTTTAAATACCTTCTTGACCTCAACCAAGCTTGAGGTTTTAGCCTTATTCGCACGATTCAAAATCAACAATGAAAAAGGAACCATTGTGTCCAAAATTGCGATTATTTATTTCTCAAAAACCGACGTTACAGGCCAGCTAGCTCGCGCGATTGCCGCTGGCGTTGAACAACAAGGCATTGAGCAACAAGGTGGATTTGAAATTCTCTCTCACCGTATTGAAGGCAGTGAGATTATTGAAGGGCGTTTTGTGAACCCTAGCCTAATGGATGAACTTGCTGAGTGCGATGCGATTATCTTTGGCTCACCGACCTATATGGGCGGCGTAGCAGCGCAGTTTAAAGCATTTGCCGACGCAAGCAGTGAATCTTGGTATTACCAAAAATGGGCGGGCAAAATCGCGGCTGGCTTTACCAGTGGTGGGGCAATGAATGGCGATCAGTCAATGACGTTGCAGTACCTACAAACGCTCGCTAACCAACACGGTATGATGTGGGTCGGATTGGATAAGATCAGCAATTCTGGCGAGCAGAATCTGAACCGATATGGTGTGCAAGGTGGCATTGTTGCTCAAGGCGGTGAAGACGGTCAGTTGCATGCCTCAGATGTTGCAACAGCAGAGTATCTTGGCAAACGAGTCGCTATGCTCGTGAATAAGCTCTCCACTCGCTAGTAATAAAGAAGCCCCGTAAGACACATCTTCGGGGCTTCTTATTTATCGCTTGTTTTGAGCACTACTTCTTGATGTAGAGGTCTTTCGAGTAGATACGCCCCTCTACGTTGTTCTTGGCAAAACCGCCAACCGTAGGGCGAACCAAACGCGCTTGCATGTAGTAGTAAATCGGTGCGATTGGCATATCTGCCGCCAACAGTTGCTCGGCTTGATCATAGAAACCTTGGCGCGCTTTCTCATCCGTTGCGGCCAATGCACTATTCATCGCCTTATCGTAGGCTTCACTGCTGTAACGCGCAAAGTTACCTGACGAACCAGAGCGCAGTAGACTCAAGAAGGTCGAAGCTTCGTTATAATCTCCGCACCACGAGGCACGCATCACATCGAAATCCCCTTGCTTACGAGCTACAAGGTAAGACTTCCACTCTTGGTTTTCTAATTCGACTTTCGCGCCCAAGTTGTTCTTCAACATGGAAGCAATCGCCACTGCAATGGCTTTGTTCGATTCACTGGTGTTGTACAGCAATTTGAAATCCAGAGCCTTACCGTCACCGTATCCTGCTTCTTTCAGCAGCTCACGCGCCTTTTCATCACGCTGTTTCTGCGTCCATGTGCTGTATTCAGGCTGAGTCGCATCAAAGCCAGCCGTGTACTGGTGTGCGAACGTATAAGCAGGCAGATTACCTACTTGCGTGACACCATTAGTGATCACATCACGCATCATCGAATAAGACACGGCTTTTCGAACTCGTTCATCATCGAACGGAGGACGCGTGGTGTTAAACGCGTAGTAGTAAGTACAAAGTAGCGGAACCGCGGTATACGCTTGCTCGTAGTCCTTCTTCAGCTTTTGCGCCATGTGGGTTGGTACATCTGAGGTGATGTCCACTTCGCCCACCGCATAGCGATTGATCGATGCGTTTTGGTTCTCAAACGGAATGTATGTCACTTCAGTGAGATGAGTATCCGCGCTATCCCAGTAGTTTGGGTTCTTTTTCAGTTCAATGCGCTCATTCACCACCCATTTATCCAGAACAAATGCACCGTTGCCAACAAACTGTTGTGGGTCACTCCACGGCTTTTCGCTGTTCTCAACCGTTGCTTTGTGTACCGGCATCATCGAAGTGTGGCCTGTCATTGCGACAAAGTACGGCACCTTACTATCAAGTTCGAAGCGCAGAGTATGTTTATCGACGGCGGTGATACCAAGATCATCCAGTGGCTTTTTACCTTCTGCTACGTCGGCGATGTTTTTGATCTTAGTGAGTTTGAGATACCAAACATTGGGAGAAGCGGTTTTCGGATCCACTGCACGACGCAGTGAATAGACAAAATCATCCGCTGTCACAGGATCGCCGTTCGACCATTTTGCGTCTTTACGCAGCTGGAACACAAAGGTTTGGTTATCTTCGGTTTGCCAAGATTCCGCAACGCCAGGAACGATATTGCCATCTCGGTCTTGAATGACTAATCCCTCAAACAAATCACGAATCACGTGCATCTCTGGTAAGCCTTCGGCTTTTGCAGGGTCTAGCGTCGCCGCTTCTGCATCGTTTGCTCGCACTAAATGTTGTTCCGGTGCGAGTTGCACACCATCATGCAAAGAATCAGCGAGGGCTGAAGCGGATAAAAATGGGGTCAATAAAGAGGAAACCAGCAACGCTGTTGAATGCTTTTTAAAATCCATATCGTTTTTCGTTCTCCTAACACGTCTTTTGAAGCAAGTACCACAATTCATCATACAAGCATTGACGAACTTTAAGTGTTCAGTTTATATCCGAGTAATCTCAAGATGCTAAGTTCAACGGCTGTAACATGAGTTATATATAGCTTGAGTGATGAACAGATACTACTCGAACAATCAGGAGATTACGGTGAGTCTAATTCCAAGAACGGAAAGAGCGGCATTTTTAATTACGCCAACATCATATGGAAAATCGGTACTGGGCGCGCCGTTGTTGTACTTCCCAGCACAAGTAGAAAGTAACTCGCGAGGCCTTATTCTCGCGGGGACACACGGCGACGAGACAGCCTCAATCGCCGGATTGTCGTGCGCGTTAAGAAGCTTGCCAGTGGAGTGTCTGAAACACGATGTGATTTTATCGATGAACCCAGATGCAAACCAACTGGGTACGCGAGCCAACGCCAATCAAGTCGATCTAAACCGTGCGTTTCCTACACAGAATTGGACAGAGCACGGCACAGTCTATCGTTGGAGCTCGCATACACCGGTTCGAGACGTGAAAGTAAAAACAGGCAACAAAGAACAGCTAGAACCAGAAGTTGACGCACTAATTAGTTTGATTGAACTGCGCAGACCAAAATTTGTGGTCTCGTTTCATGAGCCATTAGCGTTTGTCGACGACCCTGCTCATTCTGATTTGGCCAAATGGCTCGGCAAGCAATTCAATCTACCTATCGTTGACGATGTTGATTACGAAACGCCGGGGTCTTTCGGTACTTGGTGCAATGAACGCCAACTACCTTGTATTACGGTAGAATTGCCCCCGATCTCGGCGGATCTCACGATCGAAAAGCATCTCGATGCGTTTATTGCTTTGTTGCAGCACGATCCAGATCTTTAATTTCTAGCGATACGAAGCGATCAAGTAAGGATCTGCTTGATATCGGTACTGATATCACTGATCAACTGACGCGCGCTTTCGTCTCTTTGCTGCACCAAAATAATAAACAGCAGATCCGTAATCACGTTTTGTGCCGTACGCGAAGCAATGGAAGAGCTGCGATGCTCAGTTTCATTGGCGATGGTATCAAACGTGATGTCGGCAATGCCTCTCAATCGACTTCTCCCCGGAGCAGACAAAGCAATCACTTTTGCTCCCTGCTCTTTCGCCGCTTCCGCAGCCACCAGAATCTCTTTGCGTTCTCCTGAAAAAGAAATCGCGATCTGAACGTCTTGTGAAGAGAGCGTGCGCGCAACCGCAATTTGTACGTGACTGTCTTGCTCTGATAGCGCGGTAATCCCAAGCTTAAGCAGTTTAAAGCTCAAATCTTTTGCCGTAAGTGCAGAGCCGCCAATGCCCACCACTTGCACACGGCGCGCTTCACTCAACCACTTCACCGCTTGATGACACGCCTCATAAGAGAGCGCATTGGTCGTTTGGAACATAGCGTCGGTTTTCGCTTTAACCAGTTTTTGCGAAATCACCGCAATCGGGTCATCCGCCAGAATGTCACTGTGTAGCGGGGTGGATTGCATCGCTTGCTTACGGCCAATCTCTTCGTTCAACGCCAACTTGAACTCGCTATAGCCTTTATAGCCAATTCTCTGAGTGAATTTGACGATGCTCGATTGGCTCACTTGCACTTGCGCAGCAAGTTCTTGACTGGTCAATTGGGCGGCTTTTTCTGCATTTTCGACAATCCAATCGCCAACCAAACGACCACTTTGAGAGAGTTGAGTACGTCTTGCGACGATTTTATTGATAACGGACACGACAAAATTCCAAAAACTTTAAATAAATTATTCCAAAACAGAAATAATCACACTTTTGTTTAACTGCCTGATTAACTTAACAACCCTTGTTTCTACGTAGGTTATCTCATCAGTATTCTCGGTCATTATTCCAAATTTTTACTGAACAAAGAATAACCTCAAGTGTGATTTTTATCACCAAACCTGAATATTTTATTCCATAGAATCGCCCTCAGATTGAACATTTACGAAGAGTACAAAACATGAAAATTGATTTAAGCCGATTGGTGACAGAAAGCCGCAATTCAGCGAGCGCAGAGATCGATACGCTTTCTACCATCGAGATGCTGCAAGTCATTAACCAAGAGGATCAGAAAGTCGCTTTAGCGGTGCAAGCCGTATTGCCACAAATCGCGCAAACCGTCGATGCCATTACTGCAGCGTTCGCCAATGGTGGTCGTTTAATTTACATGGGCGCAGGAACGTCTGGCCGCCTTGGGATTCTTGATGCGAGTGAATGTCCTCCAACCTATGGCACACATCCAGATATGGTTATCGGTTTAATTGCTGGTGGTCATCAAGCGATTTTGAAAGCGGTAGAAAACGCAGAAGACAACGCTCAAATGGGCCAAGACGATTTAAAAACGCTGAATCTGACTCAGCATGATGTTGTGGTTGGCATCGCTGCCAGTGGCCGTACGCCTTATGTTTTAGGTGGTTTGGAGTACGCAAAATCTGTCGGAGCAACAACGGCATCAATCGCATGTAACCCAGAATGCGCAATGGCAGACGCCGCGGACATCGCGATTCTTCCGGTAGTGGGTGCAGAAGTCGTCACCGGCTCTTCACGCATGAAAGCGGGCACAGCGCAAAAACTGGTGCTGAACATGCTGACTTCTGGCGCAATGATTCGCAGCGGTAAAGTGTTTGGCAATTTAATGGTGGATGTAGAAGCCACCAACGCCAAACTGATTCAGCGTCAAACTAACATTGTGATTGAAGCAACGGGCGCAACAAAAGAACAAGCAGAAAAAGCGCTTGAAGCGTGTGAACGTCACTGTAAGACCGCAATTTTAATGATTCTGGCTGATTTGGATGCTGAGCAAGCCAAGTCTCGCCTCGCCGAGCACAACGGTTTTATTCGTGCAGCACTAAATAATAACTAAATAGCCCTAGTCCTGAAGGATAGTCCCTATGGCCAAAATTACCTCTAACACAGTATCGCAATTGCTCGCCGCAGTGGGTGGCAGTAACAACGTAAGTAAGTGCGGTAACTGTATGACGCGTTTGCGTTTATCTCTCGCGAATAACAGCTTGGCGGATCAATCCGTCATTAAACAAATTCCCGGCGTAATGGGTGTGGTAGAAAGCGACGAGCAATTCCAGATCATTCTTGGTCCCGGTAAAGCTCAGCAAGCTGCCGATATGATGAATAAGTTGATCGACAGCTTAATCTCTGGTGACAGCGAAGAGCCTGACGCACCACAACAGGATCTTTCTGCTGTCGCTGCAGAGCAGAAAAAACAGATAAAGAGCAAGCAAACCAGTGCGGTTCAGCGTTTTCTAAGTAAGTTTGCCACCATTTTTACACCGCTGATTCCCGGCTTTATCGCTGCGGGTTTGCTGCTCGGCTTTGCCACGTTATTGGAACAAATCTTCGTGCTCGACCAAACGCCAAGCCAGTTTATGTTGGATTTGATTGCCTACATGAAGGTATTTGGTAAAGGCCTGTTCGCTTTCTTGAGCATTCTAATTGGCTACAACGCTCAACAAGCTTTTGGTGGCTCAGGTGTCAATGGCGCCATACTCGCTTCGCTATTTGTGTTGAGTTACAACCCCGATGCAACGTCGGGCATTTATTCCGGAATGAATGAGTTCTTCGGTTTTGCGATTGATCCTCGTGGCAACATTATTGGCGTATTGATGGCAGCGATCATTGGTGCTCAGGTCGAGAAAAAAGTGCGTCAGTATATGCCTGACGATCTGGACATGATCTTAACCTCAGTTGTCACGCTTTTGATCATGGGTGCAGTAACGTTTTTGATCATCATGCCAATCGGTGGTGAGCTATTCAAAGGCATGTCTTGGTTGTTCCTAAACTTGAATGACAACCCATTAGGCGCCGCGATTTTGGCAGGTTTGTTCTTAATTTCCGTGGTATTTGGTATCCACCAAGGGTTTGTGCCAGTGTACTTTGCCCTGATGGAAGCACAAGGTTTTAACTCGCTGTTTCCTATCCTAGCGATGGCTGGTGGCGGTCAAGTGGGTGCTTCTATGGCGCTGTACTTCAAAGCCAAGAAAGACGCCCTACTACGCACACAAGTAAAAGGCGCCATCATTCCAGGTCTACTTGGCATCGGTGAGCCACTGATTTACGGCGTGACGCTACCACGCGTTAAACCGTTCGTAACCGCTTGTATTGGTGGCGCAGCGGGTGGCTTCTTTATCGGCTTAGTCTCTTACCTTGGCCTGCCTGTCGGTCTAAACACAGTATTCGGCCCATCTGGTATCGTTGCAATCCCCTTGATGACCTCGGCTAGCGGCATCTTTGCCGGCATGATGGTGTTCATCGGTGGCCTACTTATCTCTTACATCGTTGGCTTCCTAGCTACCTACTTCTTTGGCTGCAAAGACGTTGATTTAAGCTAAATCATTCTAACCCCTATAGGAATGGACTAGCTCGCGTCCTTGAGCTTTCAAGGGCGCACCCTCTCTCTACTTCTCACGACATTGATTTTATTCCGTTATTCGGAAGGGGCTTTGTCGTGCTTAAAAACAATAGAAACGAAAAGGTCGTTCACATGAAAAAGCACATTTTGACTCTACTTCTCCCTACTCTGATGGCATCAAACGCAGCGATGGCTGCTCAACTTTACCAAGCAGAAGACGGGTCGGTTTTGAACATTTACTCTCGCCTCGGCTTTAACGTCACCAATAAAAATGATGAACACGGTGATGCCAATGGCGAATTTGATGGCCGTATTGGTTTGAATGGCTCACAAACCATCAACGAACACGCCTCTGTCATTGGCCAAGCGCAATACCAAGTAGGTGCAGCCGAATACGCCAACCAAGTGAACGACAAGCCTTCTCTGACAGCGCGTTACGTTTGGGCTGGTATTGATGCGCAAGATTACGGTCGAATCACAGGTGGCCGTGTTGCGTCAGGATTAATCATGTTCACCGACATTGGTGATGTGTTCGCGTCATCAGACGTATCTATGGCACGCCAAGCAAATAAAGTGGATAAAACCGCGACACAAGTTTTCCGTCAAGACGGTACGCTGCAATACCAAAACCGCATTGGCAACTTCGATGCATCTGTGGCTTACATTATTGGTAACAGCACCTCTGAACTCGATTACGGCTACAACGCAGCACTACGTTACACCCTAGAAATGGGCGATTTAGGCACACTAGCCCCTGTAGTTGCAATGCAAAAAAGCAAAGGCGATGCGCGTGAAAATAACGATACCGATTACACCTTCTGGGGTGCAGGCACGCGTTACTACTTGGGTGATTTGATGTTAGGTGCGCTTTACTCAGAAGATGAGCTAGAAGGTTACTTCTCTGAAACCAGTACCGATAAAGTCATGGAGCTGACCGCAGTTTACAGTGTAAATGACAAATGGGCGCTACGTGCAGGTTACCGCTCTCTAGAAAACAGCGACGGCGACGAGCTTGAGCTGAAAGACACAACCGTTGAAGTGCAATACAAACTGACCCCTCGCTCTTCTATCTACACCAGTTACGTTGACCGTAATGGCTCGCGCGGTTACGACAACGCACAAGAAGTCTCGTTTGGTGGTGCACATGCAGATGAAAGCTACTACCACTTCGGGCTACGTTACGAGCTGTAAATGTCCATACGCTCGTTTTAGTTAGCTAAGATTTCCTCCTCGATATTTTTCCTGCCTTTAAAATATCGAGGAATGAAATCTTCCTTCTTTTCAGTTACTAGCAATTCTATGAGTTTCCTAATAGGCATTGCTGTCAATTATCATTACATGCATGTTTACTTTTTCATCATTAAGCAAAGTACTCTCTCATCAATTAATCATCACTGAATCAATATGAGAGCCTTATGCCTGTAAAATTTTGCTCACACTGCAACAAACCGACTGAACACAAACGCGTGATGAAACGCATCAACATTCAACCAGAAAACATCAACGGCAAAACAGCCCGTTTAATGGTGTTGGTATCACGCTGTTTTACCGGTAACCACTATCACGAGTTAACGCCTCAATTCTACTGCCGCACTTGTAATCAACACTTTCAAGGCACTGCAGAGATTAAAGACCTGCACGCTCAAGACAACCTGTCAGTTTAAAATGATTACAGCTTAAAATGATTGCTGTTTGAAATGCTCAATAAACGCCTGCGTTCGCTTTGGTAAATGCTCACGTTTAGGATAAAGAATATAGAGCGGTAGGATCGCATCCGTTTGCCATTCAGGAAGTAACGGCACGAGTTGCGATAGCTCTTCACCGCTGAGTTTCTCCAATGCGAATTCATCCAACATTGCAACGCCGCATCCCGCAAGAGTGGCCTCAAGCATGGATTGAACCAAATTAAAGCTGAGTACACTTTGCAAAACCACTGACACTTTTTGTTTGGTTTCCATATGATGGAAGTGCCACGTATCGAGGTTTAACACTTCATTTCGATACACAATATGGTCAAGCTGATAAAGATCTTCCGGCGTAGCTATGCTTGGTTTGTTAGACAAGTACGCTTTGTGTGCGAACGGTTTACAGTGTAAAGAGCGCAGATGGTGGCCAATATAGCCCTCGGGTGGATTGTTCGTGAAGAAAAACGCCACATCAAAGCCAGACTCAATAAGATCCAAAGGCGTTTCTGAAAAGATCACTTCGAACGTCACTTCAGGATATAACTGGCGAAACTCGATCAAGGCTCGGTTCAATAACGCTGCCCCAAATGACGCCGACGCCGCGATGCGTAAATGCCCGGCGACTCGATCACTTTCCATCACTTGTTCATTAATCTGCTCTGCCCCATCCATCAAGCCCTTCACTTGCTGATAAAAGCGCACCCCATCGTAAGTTAGATTAAATTTCCTTGTTGTACGTTGAATCAACTGTACTGACAGAATCTCTTCTAACTGCCTCAATTGACGGCTCGCGTGCGCGTTTGAGCAACGCAGTTTTTTCGCCGCGCCTGCAATACTCTTCTCTTCACATAGAGCTATGTACATTGGCACGTAGCTTAGCCACTTTATTTCCATATAGTAATTATGAATCTCTAAAAACAACCTACTGGAAATAATAGAAAGGCTCTACACTGCTTACAACTTAAAATTTGAACGGAGAATCACGAATGAACGCATTCGATACTTGGTTAAAAGGGCAAGTGATCAAAGACCATGTCACTAACCCGAATATCGAGGTGGGAGATTACAGTTATTACTCAGGGTTTTATCACGGTAAAACATTTGAAGATCAATCGGTTCGTTATTTGATGGGCGACAGCGTTACCCAACAAGAGTGGCAAGAAGGTGCTTATGGCGAAGTGGACAAGCTGATCATTGGCAAGTTCTGTTCAATCGCTTCTGGCGCGACCTTTATGATGGCAGGCAATCAAGGCCATCGGGTAGATTGGATTTCTACCTTTCCATTTTCTCCTGAAGAGTTTGGAGAAGATGTACAAAGCGGCTTTGAACGCGCAGGTGATACTGTTGTGGGTAATGATGTGTGGATTGGCAGCGAAGCGATGATCATGCCGGGCGTGAAAATTGGAGATGGTGCCGTGATTGGTGCGCGCTCAGTCATCACAAAAGATGTTCCGCCCTACTCGATTGTTGTTGGTCACAATTATATTGTTCGCCAGCGCTTTGACGACGAATGTGTCGCTATGTTGTCAGAAATCAAATGGTGGGATTGGCCCATTAACCATATTAAACAAGCAATGAAGATCATGTGCAGCAGTGATGTACGTGCCCTTGGTGCTTACTACCAAGAACACATTGCCTGATGTTTAAAAACAAAAGCCCGTGCACCTCTCAATACACGGGCTTTTTCATTCTTCCAATTAAAGAGTTAAATCGCGACGACGTCTTCTTCCTCTAAATTTGCCGCCACTTTGATTTCGTATTGGTTAAAGCTAAACACACAACCGCCATGGGTGCGTCTGGTTGTCACCTGTTCGTCTCCAAATTGCACTGTAACGCGCGTAAATACTCGATCTTTGGCTTCGACGATATTCTCTTCTAGCGAGACTTCAAACTCTTGCTCAGTGTGTTCTAGCTTCTGTTTAACTTCTTCAAGGCGAGTATTGTTTTGCGCTTTCATTACTTCGATTTGAGCTTGTTCTTCATCAGTACGCTCTGCTTTAGGACGCTTCTTAAATTCAAGTTCCTTACGAATCACATCCATCGTGCCTTCTTGGGCAGATTTGTATTCTTCTTTTAAGCTGGCAATGCGCTCTTTGTACAAGGCGTAATTAGCAAAAGCCTCGACTTTCGTGGCGGTATCGCCTTCTACACCAAGTTGCGAACAAAGCACCTTGCTTCCTACTTTGGCATCACCACCGCTTAAAGTGCCGTTTTTACCGCTTGCATCAAGTACCGTCAGGTTGCGTCCACACTCAATGTCGTTATTCATGCTGTGCACAGCGAGCTCAATATCCTCGCCAGACTGCAATTCACAATACTGGGCGTAACTGGCACGAATCGATGTTTTGGTTCGAACGTGGCAACTCTTCGGCTGACCATCACTCACTGTATGGCCAATAATGCCTTTCGCCACTTGGATATCACCCTCAGCTTGTACATCTGCAGATTCAATAAAGCCACCAACGGTAATAGAGCCTGTCGCTTTGACGATCATGCCAGATTCAATGTTGCCGCCAATGATGACATTGCCTTTAAACTTAACGTGTCCGGTATTTACGCCCACACTGTTGAGACACAGTGCATTATCGACCTCGATGGTTTTGTCTTTGATGAGAGGAGTCCCAGATACAGAAGCGAGCAGAAGGTTAGGATCGGCTTTGCTAATTTCCGTTCCTTTACCCGGTTTAATCGGACTGTCTTTGCCTGCTTGGGGAGGAATCACGCGACCTTGCACAGTAAAACCTGGAGTACCCTTAGTAGCAGGCGTTCGACGCATAACCTCGTCGCCAATATCAACGGCAATGGTTTCACCCAAGTTGCGTAAATCAATCTTGTCGCTGGTCGATTGGCCTTCTTTCGGTTTGAGGATGCGTTTGGTGATATCTTTGACGAGGGGCGTAAAGATGGCGTCTTTACCTTTGACAGGTTGTTTGCCAACGGCGACAGGTTGAGTAAAGGTTTCTCCGGGTTTGAGTTGATTGCTGACGACCATAACTTTTTTAAGGGCCAACTTATTGATGCCTTTCGATACTCTCGCATGAGCCAGTGCTTGAACGATTTCAGGGCCACGTAAACCACGGCCACCATAAGCACCTACAATGTTCATGCTAGCGAGCATGTCGTTGTTCGACAATTCAACTTCTACCTGAGCATTCTTAATCTGTGCGACGACGATGCCTTCGTATGCTTCTGCTTTACGCTCACGAGCACAGTTAATGAATCGAACTACTTCAGCATCATCAACAAACGCCTGACTGGCATTCATTGCTTGAAGCTGTTCAGGCAACTCCTTTTGATTTAGCTCACCTCCGAGTTCAACATCTCCCGGTAGGCGGGCAAAAATCCTCGTTTTGTCTTCCGACCATTCAAGGCATATCTTCCACATAACCAATCCATCTGCTACCCATCACCCAATTCAGTCTAACCAAAATCATTTTCTGAACAAACCTCTCAATTCTCAGAATCAGGCTCACATCACTAAAGGATGCCCCGCGACTTATGAGCTAGAGATAAGCTTACTTAGAATTTCTAAATCCGATTTAGATTCATTTTTTGCGTTGCGCTCTCCCTACTTCACCAAAGCATCACGACCTGTATTCGAATAGATGGTGGAGCATCCCTAATGGACAATCTAACTTTAAGGGAAGTTTATTATTTAGCTCATTTTATATATAGCTAATAAGACAAGACTTCCGTTTACAGTGTAAATTGAGATTGGCCCTGTATCTCAACCATCAACCTTAGCAAAAGACCAAATATAAAAAGGAGAGGATTTACAGTGTAAACCCTCTCCTCCCGTTAACCACTTTTACAGTGTAAATTGCTTGTTCTGTTTACACTGTAAATTTAGCTATCAAAACTTGTAACTCGTTTCTTATCTGTGCTTCAACTTGCTTACGTCCTGACAAGCCATATTGCTTAGCGCACTCACTCCATTCTTTGCTTAAGAATAATTTACTGATCATCAAGTCAGACACATCAGCCAAACCACATTGCAGTAACCATTGCTGAATCCAAACAGAGACCGATTCAAAGTTATTACCACCTTGAGCATAACACTCGATTAAAGTGCGCTTCGTTAAATGGGACGGGCAAGTAGATACCGAGGTTGGTAATAGCGCGCGAAGCAAACTTGGTTCTAACTTAGAATAGGTAGACGCTGCACTCAATGGCAACAGTTCTTCGAATAGCAACTTGGCTTCGTTTATCCAAGTTTGTTGTGAGCCACATTGACGAACCATCAACAACGAGTAACACCCACTTGCCGCATCTCGCATACTTCCAAGACGAATGGATTCAAAACCAGATAGCTTCCAAAACGCAATCAGTTCTTCTGTTGCGCCAAAGCTGGTGGACAAATAAGAGATATGTGGCGCCGTAGTTTGTTCCAGCAGCTTCAACATTTGTTGGCCAATTCCCTGCCCTTGCAAATCTGGATGCACCGCAATTCGCATCACTCGCAAAGTAGAAAGCGCACCCACATCAGCGTAACCAAGTTGATTGATGATAGTCACCGGCGTCAGGTGCCCTTTCGGACGACGTTTCCCGTGCTGAATATCTTTAACGAGATTCGAATCGAGGTTGCCCTCCTCCACCGTTAACATCACCCCGACGACTTCATTGTTATTCTGAGCTACGTAGATCTGGCAATGTTCATCTTGCAGAAGATGCAGCAAATCATTTGGCGAGGTCTGATAATGCGCATTCACGAGCAACGCAAAGCACTTTTTCAATACGGAAGGATTAGAAATCAACGCTGACTTACGGAGATTGATTAATGAAATATCGCCAAGCTCGGCAGGTTGGCTCGGGGTAAGTTCTGCATCCAGTAAAAATGCTTGGTACAACCAAGATTCCAAGTTGTCATTTACTGCCCATCGAATAGGTTGTTGAAGATGACAAAGCTTCATTCCAGGTCTTTGCTTTTGTAGCCAATCAACAAACTTAAGCGTGAAGCCACGGCCACAACCTTCATAACCATGAATTGTGGTTGAAAAGACGAGGCGATGATATTGCTCAGTAATCTGCTTAAGCATAGGAACCGGAATCGCGGCGGCTTCATCAACCAACAACAAATCACACTCAGGTAAAGCTGAGAGTAATTCATCTGGTGCGATAAACTGAATGTAACCCAGCCCCGATTCTAATCGGTCTTTCTTAACGCGCTCTGCGGTTGATAGCATTCTCTGCGCGTGCTGATAAACAGGTTCAATCGCTTTAATGCTTGGTGCTGTGACGAGAATGCGCAGTGGCTTTTGTTCTAAAAGCTGCGCGCATGCAATGCCTAACGCACTGGTTTTTCCTCGACCACGATCGGCGGTTAATACTAAAGGACGTTTGCGATGCCCAGTCACCACTTTTTCGATAAAAGAAACCGCTTCAGTTTGCTCGCTATACTGGTGCGCTTTTTCCGCTTGGATGAAAGCTGGCAATGGAGGTAATGACAAATTCTCCTCAATAACGGTGAGTTGTTGCCATTGCGTTTGCAGCCACAGTCCCGCTTCATCCGCCTCTTGGTTTTTATTGGCAACCACAATCAATAGCCCACCTCCGACGAGCGCGCCAAGAGCCGAAGTAAAACTGTTTGCATCAAGCTCTTTTCTCGCATCAAACAGCAAAACGTCACACTCGCGGCCGAGCAGCATATTGCCTTGTTTTGCATTTACGCAGTGGGCATTTTCTAGTTGCCACTCCCCTACGCAAAACCAAGTCTGATTTTGCTGCTTTTGATGGAAGTCGGTAATCAAGGCTTTTTGCCAATCGGCATCACCATAAATCACCACGCCATTACGTTGAAAGGCTTTGTAAGATTGGAGCTGAAGCTGAGAAAGGAATTCAGATTGTGCGAGCATTACGTGTATCCAAGCATTGAACTGACGCCATGTTATCACATCTGGATTCATGGATACTTCGCCAAATTGCAGACATAAAAAAACCGCCCGGAGGCGGTTTCAAACAAGAAGAGGTTTACTTCATTTTGCTCTCAACGAAAGCCAGAATTTCTTCCATCAAGCTGTCGTCTACTTTCTTCAAGTTAAGAGCAAGGTTGTTACCTTTACGGCTGTAGCTTGCACGACCTTTAACTAAATCGACTTTTTCTGCTTTCTTAGCCGGCTTCGCAGGCGCTAATTCTGCAATCCAGCTTTCGATGCTTTCTGTCACTTCTTTAGTAAGACGAGCCACACCTTGAGCTGTACTGCGCTGCCATAAATAACCTTCCGACGTACGACACTTATCCAACAAGTTTTGTTGTTGTTCGCCGTTCAACGTCGAGAATTGTTTATGCAGCTTAACAATCGTTGGACGACCTAAATCACCAACATTCGGGTAAGCTTGCAGAAGTTCAAGTGGAAGTGCAGCGGCTTTTAATGCGCCACTCACCAATGCTTCACTGCACTGGAACATTTTTGCCAACGCTTTTTGGTCTTCAGCTTCGCCACTTTCAAGCTTCGCCTGCATCTCTTTACCTTTTTCGTATAGAGACAGTGGCTTGTGCGCGTTTGCAACATCAGAAAGGAATTTCGCGTGGTCTGTGTTGATGCCGTCACCAACGTAAACCAAGAAATCCTGCCCTGCTAAGATACAAGACATACGACGGCGGCTACCGTCTAATACTTCAATCTTGCCATCTTCAGTGCGACGACCAACCGCTGGATACTGTTGACCACGTTCTTTCAACGTCACCAACACATCTGATAAAGCGTGTTCGTTTAGGAAAGATTGCTCACGAGCGTTCTCTGCAAATACGCTCGTATCTGTCGCCACTTTATCCGCAGGAATGCGTACCAATTCAAACTGAACGGTATTCTCACCTGCTACAGCAAGTTCGATAGTTTGTGCTTTGTCTTTTGCAGCCGTTTGCGCTTCTTGAGGTGTCGCAACACGACGTTTATTGGTTTTACCAAATAATTTCGCGTTTAATTCAGACGTTTTCAATGCCATTTATTCATTACCCCTGATTCAATGACGGCCAGTTAGAGTGCAGTACGCGCTCTAGTTCTAGTGCACTCTTATGTACCGCATCTTGTGCAGTAGCGAGCGTTTTCTTACCACCTTCGAAGTCGCCTACGGTCAAATCAAACACTGTGCTGTAGGTGTCAGCACACGTTTCGAATGCACGACTACGAGGAATAGTGGCCATCATAACTTGGTCACCTAGAAGATAGTTCATTTCAGTTAGAACAGAAACTTGCTTCTTGTTGTCGTCTTCAAACATGGTTGGCATCAAACGAACAAACTCAAGACCGTTCCAATCTTCTGGGAACATCTCGTACACCGTTGGAAGGTGTTGGAAGAAGTTTACTGTTGAAGCCCAGTCAAGACGCTTCGCTGCACAAGGAATCAATAGCGCATTTGATGCGTACATTGCGTTCCATACTAGCGGATCAACGTGTGGACCGGTATCAATCATAATCACGTCGAAGTCATTCGCAATCTTGTCAATCAACTGCTCTTTCAACAGACGAACGATATCTAGCGATGGGTCTTCAGAGAGTGTTTGCCACGCTTCTGCGTTGAACATTGCGTCTTCTGGGAAAGCAGAAATCGACTTCAAGTTCGGGTATTGCGTTGGCAACAGCACGTTCTTGTGTAGAAACTCACGATCGATTTCAACGCCATCTGGCACATTACCAAGCATGATATCAACCGCTGAATAGATGTTGTCATGCTCTGCCACACTGATTTGTGGGTTCAAGAACAGACGCAGAGAGCCTTGAGGGTCAAGGTCAATCAAACAAATGCGGTAGCGTTTATCTAGGTTTAGCGCCAGACATGCCGCTAAGTGAACCGCTGTCATCGATTTACCCGTACCACCCTTTTGGTTTTGTACGTTGATGATCCACGGTTTGTTTTCAGAATTCTTTTTGCGTTCATGGAATTTAGGCACTTCTGCCGCATCCATTAGCATGTGTGCTTCTTCAAGCGTGATTGAATAATGGTTGGCATTATTCTTTGTAAATTGATGACCTTCCGCTTCCATCTTACCAATAGCATCGTCCAGCTTACGGCGAGTCAAACCTGAGCGGGTTTCCATCATTGCCTTAGACATTGGTGGGAAGTAGTTGTCACTACGCTCTTCCAAAACAATCTCAATACGGTCAGCTTGAACTTGTTGCGTCAGTTCTGCTAATTCCTGGAGATTTTCAATCGTTGTTTCTCTTTTCATGCCAAATTCCGTTGGAAGGATATCTGCATTTAATTGTACAGCACTGCTATCCAAAAACAACAAAAAGGTGAACAAGCATTTTGAATGACCATCACATAAAAAACACTCACAAACGCCTGTTTTATGATTTCACCTTAAAAACATCACAAAATTTAATCAAATCTATGCCAATAAAGTGCTTCAAACTTTGAAAGAATAAAAATGTCACACTGTCACGTATTTACAATGTAAATCTACAGTTTTTCCGGAACGATTATAGAAAGACGCTAAATTACGGATAGTGTGAGATGAATCTAGTGTTTGACGATGAATGAACGTTGTTAATTAAAAACACGAGAAGCGACTACCTTGATCATGCATCCAGTATGTTTATTCATGTAAAACAGCGATATTGTACGGAAGAATGATCAAGGAAGCATCATGATCATTCTTCCGTCGAGAACAGCAAATACGAAAGCATGATCAAGGAAATTATGTGTTCGGGTACATTGCACATCGATTTTTCAATGCGATCAATTTATCGGAAAAATGATCAAGTGAATTTCAGCCTCGGAAGCATGCTTTTTCACGGCCAATTTACGGATGAATGCAGATAGACTGGGGGATAGAGGCCAAATCAAAGATAAAAACGTGGAACGATGAAAATAAACCGAAAACAAAATGTAGAACGCGATATCATGATCATGCTTCCGTTTGTTTCGGGATAATACAGAGAAACAAGGCGTGCGATGTAAAATTGGACAAGGATTCAGCATTTGCGCAAATAGTATTCACAAGCCGCGACAGAACGATGAAAAACGACGCTCTTGATCATTGTTCCAAAGGTAAAACCCCACTCCTTTACCGCAAACGAAGACAAAGTTTTCCAAGGTGTTCCTTTATTTCTGTGGATAAGTTGTACAAACATCATGATCATCGTTTCATGACCTTTTTGATCATCTTTTCAGAAACTTAATGATCATGCTTACGGCGCTTTGTGATCATGCTTTCTGACTTTTGTTGATCATCGTTTCGGAATAATCATGATCATAGTTCCGAATTACCGCTTTAAAATATCCATTTAAAACATGAGCTTACGTCGTTAAAAATCTCCAGATCATTAGATCATATAATCAATTAAGATCAGATTAATCAAAAAGATCAGTTATTTAAAAAACAAAGATTTTTTCTTTATTTATGATCTGTTTTTCTTTATTCTTCGGAACCATAGCAAAACTACGGCTAGTGTGATCTGGATCTAAAATGACGGCTGATGAAAAAATTCTGATTAAAGCGCCAAGAAGCCATAAGGATGGGCACCTTTTTGAGGTACACGAATCTTCTGCAGATTGGGTAGAACAATACCAACACTTCAAAGGGGTTACCAAGAGCATCTTAGAGTTGCTTAATCTGATCTCCTTACGAGGATTCAGCAGCAAAGACGGTTTGGTCTCCACAACAGAAATTGTGGCAGCAACCGACGGTCAACTAACCAGAGCCGCATTACAACAACGCTTACGTGCTGCCGTTAACATTGGTTTGTTTACTCAAACACCTGTGCGCTTTGAAGAAGGCCTTGCAGGTAAAACCATGTTGCACAAGTTCGTTAACCCTAACCAGCTAATCTCAGCCTTGGGTGCCACCAGCTTAGTCACAGAAAAAGTTCGTCAGAGCGAAAAGCAAAAACGTTCTAAGGCTTTGGCACAAACCCAAGTGAACAAGCGCCTGTTGAATGAGCATGGTCTGAATACCCCACCGATGATGAAGGATGAAGCGGATCAATTTGTCGTTTCACCAACTAACTGGGCAGGGATCATCGACCAAGCTTTAGCGCCACCACGCACTCGTAAGAGCTACCAAAAATCCATGGTGTCGATCTCTGGCACCAAAGCTGTGATTGAAACACGATCGTCGAAAAACATCATGACAGTGGACGATCTGATGACGCTGTTTGCTCTGTTTACACTGACCGTGCAATACCATGATCATCACAAAGATCAGTACCACATGGATGCGGCGCATGTGCCGAATAAAACCCCGTTGTACATCACGGATATCCTGTCATTGCGTGGCAAGAAAGACAGCGGTCCTGCACGTGATTCAATCCGTGACAGTATTGATCGAATTGAATTTACCGATTTCCAATTGCATGAGCTAACTGGCCGTTGGCTAAGTGAAAACATGCCTGAAGGCTTCAAGAGTGATCGTTTCCGTTTCATTGCGAGAACCATTACCGCATCGGAAGAAGCGCCAACAGAAGGTGCTGACGGCGAGATTCGCATTAAGCCCAACTTATACATCCTAGTCTGGGAACCTTCGTTCTACGAAGAACTGCTGACGCGTGATTATTTCTTCTTGTTCCCGCCAGAGATTCTGAAACAGCACACCTTGGTGTTCCAGCTGTATTCGTTCTTCCGTAGCCGCATGGTGCGCAAACACACCGATTGCATGTTGCTGAGTGAGTTGAACCAAAAACTGGCACGCAACATCGAATGGCGTCGTTTCTCAATGGATCTGATTCGTGAGTTGAAGCGCTTGTCTGACGGCAAAGGGACGGAAGATCTTTTTGTTGTGAACTTATGGGGCTATCACTTAACGATCGAGGCCATGATCGAAAATGGCAAAGTGATGGACTACCAAGTCGACATCAAATGCGATGTGGAAGAGGTATTGCGCTACTCTCGCGCTCGTACGACCAACGCAGGAAAGCGCAACATGGCGCCTACGCTGCCAAACCCACTTCGTAATGAGATGGTTACGAGGCAGCAGCTAGACGAGCTCTCAGGCATCATAGACGGCGAATTTGAGCCTATTCAGCGCAAAGCACCGTCTCCACGTGGCAATTTGGGCCGTCGAGTGAAACAGAAAAAGCACCTGGTCGAGATCAACGCGGACGAGATAACCATTACTCTATCCAAATATACCTCTCCAGAGGCCCTAGAACGCAGTATAACGGCTTTATCGGCGATGACAGGGCATTCCTATGCCTCAATCAAAGAAGAGTGTTCTGAGTTCATTGACAAGCTTGACTACCTGCGGGTAGGGGACGCCCCTCTGCCATACGAGACATTGAGCAAGACAGTGGAGCTGTTTAACGGCCAAAATGACGTGAAACATTTGACCATCGAGCGCTTGATCGCGGGTTTGGCTGTTCGTCGAAAAGTGTGTCGTCAGATTTTTGAAGGTCACATGGACGAGATGGTATTCAGAGCACTTGATGAAATGGCGATTTAATATGAATCACGTGGATGCTTTTCGAGTGATAAGCGTGACGAATTGATTCAGAATGTAACAATGAATTGCACTGATGGAAATCAGACCTAACTCTTACAAATCACTGACATTGCGGTTCCGAGGGCAGACTAAGATTTATCCCGAATAGACAACCTTTTGTCCTTTCTGATGATTAATAGATTGGCTCATATTGTTACATTCATTCTGAATAGACTTCGCGAGTTTCTCCTCAAGAAACTCGCTTTTTTTTATCTAAAATTCCTGTCCTGTGCATCTGCTTAAACTGACAAGTCCCTGTCTGTTACCTTGATCATCTTTCCGAATCAATGACGTAATCCTTGATCATGCTTCCTAGTTTCATTCCAATTCAACGATCGCATCAACGCAACGTGTGACTCGATCAAGCTACTCGCTTGTTGCTGCCATTCAGTTTGATCGTGTTGCTGATTACAAAACTCTAACGCCAGAACGGTCAAATGTTGTAAGCGTTTGAGACACCAATCCTTGATAAGAATATCGTTCATCGGTTGGCAAGCCGATTGTTCGAGCTTCGCACCAGTGTATTGCAGGATTTGGAAGGCTTTTTGATGGTCTTGATGCCTAGCGTGTTGAAAGACTCTTAGGCAACCATCTAGCCAACAAGCGATCGCTTTACTCTGTTCGTCCGTCAGTTCTGGACCAAACACAGCAACAGGCGCTTGGTATAAGATCGCTTCTAAGCTTTCTACTTGATCATGCTTCCGATTGTCGTACCAATCTGATAGTTGATCTTGCCAGGTCATCAAATCCATTAGGCTGCCTCAGTCCATTGTTTTACAAAGTGATTTGGTCCGATTTGATCATAGTCTTCGACCACAACGCTGCTGCGACTGCGGATCTCATCGGCATCTACTGAATAGTTTGGCTCACTTTCCACTAGGTTGCCAAATGGCAGATCAGGATCCGGTACCGCAGAGATCAATAGCTTAGTGTATGGGTGCTGAGGATTCTTTAAGATAGCTTGGGTATCTCCCCATTCGACGATCTGCCCTTTGTACATCACTGCGGTTTCTTCAGCGATGTAATGCGCGGTTGCAAGGTCGTGAGTGATGTATAGGAACCCGATCCCCAGTTCTTGCTTCATGCGCTGCATTAGATTAAGTACGCCCAAGCGAATCGATACATCCAGCATCGACGTCGGTTCATCGGCAAGGATAAGTTGTGAGCCTACCGCCAGAGCGCGCGCTAGATTAACGCGTTGACGCTGGCCACCACTGAGTTCGTGAGGGAACTTGTTCAGCGTTTCCTCTGGCAGTTCAACCAAATCCAGCAGCTCTAGCAGTTTAGCTGGGATTTCTTTGTCACTTTTCACCTGCTTATGAATCTTCAATGGGCGAGTTAAGTGATGGCGAATAGTATGGGTTGGGTTTAAAGAACCAAACGGGTCTTGGAACACCATTTGGACCTTACTGCGGTAATCCTGAATCTCACCACGAGCAGTAATGTCGTTGATGTTTTTGCCATTGAAAAGGATTTCACCATCGCTGGCTGGATACACCTTGGTAATTAATCGCGCGCAGGTGCTCTTCCCGCAACCTGATTCGCCCACTAGCGCAAGGGTTTTGCCTGCATAAAGATCAAAGCTTACGCCCTGAAGCGCACGGAAGGTTTCTTCTTTTGCGAAGCCACCACCGACTTTGAATTCCTTGATCACGTTTTTCATTTGGATGATCGGTTCACTCATGCTGGCGCTCCTTCCGTTTGTGGTTGTTTATGTACATCGTGAATATTCGGGAACGAAGCCCATAGCTTTTGGGTGTATTCGTGTTGAGGATGATTACGGATTTCGTATGAGCTATTCACTTCAACAATCTTGCCGTGGCGCATGATGGCAATGCGGTCGCACAATTGACTCATGAGCGCTAAATCGTGGGTAATAAAGAGCACTGAGAAACCAAACTCATCACGTAACTGATAGATTTGCTGCAAGATTTCACGTTGAACCACCACATCGAGCGCTGTGGTTGGCTCGTCCATGATGATCAGCTTTGGATTGAGGGATAGGGCAATCGCAATCACCAAACGTTGACGCATGCCGCCGGAGAACTGATGTGGGTATTCGCCCAGGCGATTTCTCGGAATGTTGACTAAGTCGAGAAGCTTCTCTGCACGGTCTTTGGCTTGCTCGTTGGTTAATCCTTTGTGGTGGCGTAATACGTCGGCAAATTGCTCCTGAACGGTGAGAACCGGATTCAGTGAGTTCATAGCGCTTTGGAACACCATTGCAATCTCGCTCCAGCGTAGCGTATTAAGCTCATTATCAGGCAGACGAAGGATGTCTTTGCCTTCAAATAGAATTTGCCCACCAGAGATAAACGCGGGCGGCTTGTGCAGACGGTTGATAGAGAAAGCAATGGTACTTTTACCACAGCCTGATTCACCCGCCAGACCAAATATTTCGCCTTTGCCAATATCAAAGCTCACCGATTTCACAGCATTGAAGTCGCCGTTGTCGGTGATGTAATCCACACATAACTCTCTGATCTGAATGACAGGATCAGAGTTATATGCCTGATTCAGGTTTAGTTCACTCATCATTACATCTTACCAATACAAAAGATAATTATTATCATTATCAGGTGTATGAGGTTTACGAAAGGCAAAACCGTCTAATCAGTGAAGTGACTCGAAAGTTGAGTGTAATAAAAAGAATTTTTTCCGTTATGGAAGTGTGAATTTACGAGGGAAAAATGAGAGCTGGATCAGCTCACTTTTCGTAGGGGGAATTCTTCAAATTTAATCGCTAAAAACGCGCTTTGCAAAAACTAAATGATGAATCTATTAACGAGTTAGTGAAAGGTCGAAAGGGGTCACATTTCCCTACAGTTTTTCTTACCTCTACATTGGGGGTTTGCTATAGATTACCCATCGAAAACATGGTGTGTTCGGAGGAAATATGTCCATTAATTCTATCGACCATGAAGAGATGAGCAACATCGCTCACAAATGGGAACTCCCTGAAGAAGAAACCGTTGTGAGACCTGAGAAAACCGTGAAATCTGCCGAAGCAAGACGTCGTATTGAAGCTCTTCGTGAGATCCGTGAAAGCGGCTTGAGCATCGAAGAAGCAAGGGAACTTGGCTTAATTCACTAATTCTCGCACTGCGGAATTAAACCATGGGGTGGTCATAAGACTGCCCTTTTCATTTTTATGATTTACAACCAGTTATTTGACTTTCTCTCCCTGCGTTACTAAAGCTTATATCAATAGCAATATGCTTTTTGTTGACTATTGAACAGCAACGTCAGGAGTACGATTATGGTTGATCAGATCCTTTTCTATGAACCCGATGAATCCCACGGTTTCCTCTCCAACTTTTGCCAAGCGCAGATAAAAGTCTCCACCCAATCTTGGCCCACCAGCGAACACTATTACCAAGCGCAAAAATTCAGTGACCGCAAACTACAAAATAAAATCCTCACCGCAAAAAGCCCCGACGAAGCCTTTGCTTTAAGCCGCAAATATCAACACCTCGTCCGTGAAGATTGGGACGACGACAAACTCTCCGTAATGGCGTTTATCGTCCGTGAGAAGTTTCTGCAAAACCCACTGTTAGCCCAACAGTTAATGGAAACAGGAAATGCCTGCTTGACCGAACACTCGCATAAAGATGCCTTTTGGGGCGATGGAGGTGACGGCTCGGGTGAAAACCATTTAGGGGAGATTTTGATGAACGTACGTGCTGAGCTAAAACACGTCGAGCCTTATAACTTGGTGCGCTTTGTCGATAAAGCCAAGCTGCCAACCCAATGGGGCACGTTTATCATGCATGGTTTTATCGAGAACGCGACGGGAAAAGAGCATCTGGCTTTGGTGTATGGTGACCCTACAAACAGTAAAGCGCCGCTGATTCGTCTGCATTCAGAATGTTTAACTGGTGATGCCTTGTTTAGTACTCGCTGTGATTGTGGTTTCCAGCTTAACCGCGCATTACAAAATATTGTCGAAGAAGGCTGTGGCGTGCTGCTCTATTTGCGCCAAGAGGGCAGGGGCATTGGCTTAATCAATAAGATTCGTGCCTATCACTTACAAGATGAAGGCGCAGACACGGTCGAAGCCAATGAGCGACTAGGCTTTGCTGCTGATATGCGTGATTACGCATTTTGTAAGGGGATGCTCGACCACCTGAATATTGATCAAGTGCGTTTGATGACCAACAACCCACGCAAGCTTGCAGCGCTGAAGAAGGTGAACATTAACGTAGTTGAGCGGGTGCCACTACAAGAAGGCAATAACCCAAACAATCAACACTACCTACAAACCAAAGCCAACAAGCTTGGCCACATGTTCGACCCCAAATTTGTCGAACAAGATTAAACGCTCGAACAAGATGAATCACAAAGAAGAGATAAAAATGAAACCGCCAGCTTATCCAAGCTGGCGGTTTTTTCATGATTGGTTAGGTATGAACGGTTAGATGTATTTTTTGATGATGTTGTCGATTTGCCCCGAACTTTTGAGCTCTGCTAGGCGCTTATTGATGAAGGTTTGCACTTTCGGATTCATCTCCGGAGAGAAAGCCAGATAGATGGAGTAATCTGGAATGACAGAGCTGAAAGATTGGATCTGGAAGTCTCCCATTGGCAGCTCTAAACGTTTGATGTTGTACACCACACGCGATTCCATCTCGACAAAGGCGGTATCACCAGGAGTGCGTTGTAGGACGCGGTAAGCGGCGTCGTAGTCTTTCACGCGCATTTCATTGACGGTGCCGTTTTCAAAGAACGGACTTAAGTTCGGATAATCAAAGCCAAGCAACAGTACGATAGAACGACCTTGCATGTGCTGCATATCGCTAAATTTGAATGGCGCTTTACTGCTCGAAACCAGTACGTGTTTTACAGTGTAAATAGGTTGTTCAGAGAGGTTTTCTGATTGCACCTTGCCCCAATTTGGGCTGCCATAAGTGACCCAATTCTCCTCGCCGCCTGCTTCAAGTACTGAAATCATGCGCTTAAATGGGTAAGTGTGGTATTTCACCTCATAATCGGATTCGGCAAAGATGGCACTGACGATGTCAGTCACAATTCCGGAATGTTGTTCACCTTGTTGTTCTATTTGGAATGGTCGAGCTTGCTCAGAGATAACGTAGTAGTTCACTTCGCTCGCCATGGTGTGTGCGCTTAAGGCCATAAAACTAAAGCCTAATGTACGTAAGAGTCCTTTCATCCTAACCTCGATTATTGTCGTGACGTGACTATATTTATAGTAGCGCATGTTTAAGGGAGCGATTTCATATGGAGACAAAAGAGCGAACTCAACGTCGGTTTAGTATCGGCAACCAGCTGATGCTGGCGATTTTTGCGTTGAGTTTAATCTTTACCGTGATCATTTCTTCCGTCAGTTTGTACCGTGACTTCAACGATGATCTCGCTCGCTTGGATAAAGAACTGGAACAGGTGAAAACCAGCTACCTTTCTAGTTTTTCTGCCAGTCTGTGGGTAGAAGACAGAGAATTGCTGCACACCCAAGCAGAAGGGGCGATGCGCCTGCCCTCAGTGGACTACCTAAGAATCGCGACGCCGGATGAAGTGATCTTCGAATTAGGCTCGGCCTTGACGGAAGATCGGATCGAGCGTCAATGGCCTTTGCAGTACGACATGGGCACAAAAACCTTTGATCTTGCCGAAGTAACGGTGCAGTCGGATCTCAGCCCGATCTATCAAGGATTATGGCAAACCTTCTTTTTTCTTGTGATCGCGGAAGCGATCAAGATCTTCTTGCTCATCATCGGTGTTCTCTGGGTTACGTTTCGTTTAATGGTCAAGCCACTTCAATTGCTCTCTGGTGCGGTGAGTGATTTTAGCGGCGGCCATGTACCGAGCAAAGTACAGCTCCCCAAGCGTTGGTTTTTCGATGAAGTGGGTTTATTAGAACGCAAATACAACCGAAGCGTAGAGCGTGTCAGTGAGCACCAACTGGAAATCGAAGAAGCACGTGACAAAGCTGAAGTGGCAAACCGTAAGAAGAGTGAATTTCTAGCCACAATGAGCCATGAGATTCGTACGCCGATGAATGGGATTATCGGCATTGCTTCCTTACTCGGTGATACCAAGCTAGATGAACAGCAAAAAGACTTTGTTTCCATCATCAACAGCTCTTCCAACTCACTGATGGTCATCATCGACGACATTCTCGATTTCTCTAAAATTGAAGCGGGTAAAATTGAGCTTGAGACAGCCACTTATAATCTGCTCGATCTACTGCATGAAGTTGGCAGATTGCACACCGTTAAAGCTCAGCAAAAAGGCTTACAGTTGGTTTGCGATATCGACACTCAACTCCCTTCAGAAGTGGAAGGTGATGTGGGTAGGCTCAAACAAGTGCTGAGTAACTTACTCAGTAATGCAGTCAAGTTCACCGAGCGTGGCCATGTTAAGTTGATGGTGTCACAAGTGAACCGAGAAGATGACGTCGCCAGCGTGCATTTCCGTGTGGTTGATTCGGGGATTGGTATCGCGAAAGAAAACCAGCAAGCGGTATTTGAGAAGTTTCAGCAAGCCGACGGCAGCACCACGAGAAAATACGGCGGTACTGGTTTAGGCTTAGCGATTTGCAGCAGCTTGGTCGAAGTGATGGGCGGCGAGATCCGTCTGACCAGTGAGCCGGGGCTTGGCAGTTGTTTTGAATTTACTATTCCACTCAATATCGTCAGTGATACACCAATTGCGCCAAGTACACCGAACGTGCTTGATTTTCGTAACGGTGAAGACAGCGCGCCAAAAAGCCTTAAACCAACCAAAGACGAGGGCAAACCTTGGATTCTGGTGGTAGAAGACACCGCGGTAAACCAAAAAGTCGTGCGCATTATGTTGGAAAAACTCGGCATGCAGGTGAATGTGGCAGAACACGGTGAAGAGGCGCTCCAACAGTGCCAAGAACATCAATTCGATTTGATATTGATGGACTGTCAAATGCCAGTGATGGATGGGTTTATTGCTACTGAAAACATTCGCAAGATGGGCGAGTGGGGTCAGCAAGTGCCGATCATAGCGTTGAGCGCCAATGTGATTAAAGAAGATCAACAGCGTTGTTTTGATGTTGGCATGAATGAGTTTGTTGCCAAACCGGTTACCAAGGAGCGTTTGCAGCAAATTTTTGAGCAATATCTTCCTGATTCATTGCAAACCCGATCGAATCCCAAGGAAGCAACTTGAAATTGATCAAGGAAAGTGCGTTTCACTTCTTAAAAGTCAAATCTGTGTGCTATAGTGCGCGGCTAGTATTTATTAAAGTACCTTGAGGCTGTGAATGTCGTTCAATCTATCCCTGTTGCCGCCTGACGAGAAAAACAAAATCGAACTTGATAAGCAAGCATCGTTTTTGGTTTGGAAGCTTAAAGAAGCGAAATCTGGTCCTGAAGCGATAGAAGAAGAGTTGTCTAAGATTAACGACGCTGATGAGAAAGTGTTTTTTCAACAGGCAATCGATAAGTACAAACGAGTAATGGGTGTCGCATAAAGCGAGCGTGGCTCTGGTGTAAACCGTAGCGGCGAATGAGGTTTCCTCCCCATTCCTTTGCAAGGTGAAAGGTAAAATTTTCACTCTTTGCTAAAATCCTTCGCATTAAATTTGAATTTAGAGAGACATCCCGATGGGAAGAAGTTTTGAAGTGCGCAAAGCCTCAATGGCGAAAACTGCAGGCGCAAAAATTAAAGTTTATTCCAAATACGGTAAAGAAATTTACATGTGCGCGAAAAACGGTGGTGGTGATCCAGACATGAACTTGTCTCTGAAGCACCTGATCGCAAAAGCGAAAAAAGACCAAGTTCCTGCACACGTTATCGATAAAGCGATCGACAAAGCGAACGGCGGCGGTGGTGAAGACTACACTCCAGCACGTTACGAAGGCTTTGGCCCTGGTGGCACAAGCGTGATCGTAGACTGTCTAACAGACAACGGTAACCGTACATTCCAAGACGTTCGCCAATGCTTTGTTAAAGTAGGTGCGAAAATTGGTGTTGAAGGTTCTGTTTCTCACATGTTCGATCACCAAGCGGTATTCCAGTTCAAAGGCGAAGATGATGAAATCATCCTAGAAACGCTAATGATGGAAGACGTAGACGTTACTGACGTTGAGCTAGAAGACGGTGTTATCACTGTATTCGCACCTCACACTGAGTTCTTCAAAACAAAAACTGCGCTTAACGCTGCATTCCCAGATCTAACGATCGACGTTGAAGAAATCACATTCGTACCGCAAACGAACACGCCAGTAACAGGCGAAGACGCAGAGAAATTCCAGAAGTTCCTAGACCTTCTAGATGACTGTGACGACGTTCAACAGGTATACCACAACGGCGAACTATAATTCGGTTCTCCAGTTGTAAAAAAGGCTTCCCGAGGGAAGCCTTTTTTGATCGTGTTGTTTGTCTTTTCTATTATGACTAGCGTTTAGGTGTTTCGGTACTTGGAATAACACAGTGACATGATCACACCAAAACAGATGCCTTGGGTTAGCATCGCCGTACCACCGTAGCTAAAAAACGGCAGTGGGCTACCCATTACTGGCAACAAGCCACTTACCATGCCGGTGTTGATGAAGGCGTAAAGGAAGAAGCTCATCGCCAATGCGCCACTCACCAGACGACTGAAGAAGTGCTCAGATTGGCATGCCAGCAGCATCACACGCGCCGTAATAAACAAGTACAGCGCCAACAACACCACACAACCAATAAAGCCCCATTCTTCTGCGTAGGTCGAGAAGATAAAGTCAGTATGGCTTTCAGGGATAAAGCCTAGCGTACCTTGAGTGGCATTCATCCAGCCTTTGCCTTTCATGCCGCCAGAACCAATCGCAATCAACGATTGGATGATTTGGTAGCCCGAACCCAGTGGATCCGATTCAGGATGCAAGAACTGCGTTACACGGCTCTTCTGATACGCTTCCATCACAAAGAACCAAAGTATTGGTGCCAGCGTTAGAATGCTCACCAAAAAGCCGCCAATGATCTTCCAGCTCATGCCTGCAAAAAACAGCACAAACAACGCGTAAATCACGGTGAAGATAGCGCCGTCTAAGTCAGGTTGTAAGGCAATTAAGCCTGCAGGAATAAAGGTGATCAGCAAACAGAAAGCAATTTTGCGAATGTCTGGTCGCCCACCTTCTAGATGCAGCATCCACGCAATCATAATGGGAATGGAGAGCTTGATCAGCTCAGAGGGTTGAAAGCGGAAGAAGCCGATATCGAGCCAACGCTGCGAGCCATTGGTGCTATCGCCAAATAAGGCCACGGCCGCCAAGAGAGAAACCGCAACCAAATACAAATAAGGCGCTGAACGTTGATAACTGGACGCAGGAATCGACGACATCACCAAAATACACACCAGCGTCAAACCGCATCGAGCGAGGTGTTTAAAGAGCATAGCTTCATTGAATCCACTGGCACTCCAGAGAGTGAGCGAACTCAATAGCATGATCGGAATGATCGCCATCAACAATGGCAAATCAATCCTAGGGAAGAAACGCTTGTTCATCTTCTACAACCTAAAAACGCCCCAACGCGGGGCGAAAACAACCAGAACTCTGCGAGCTCAAACTATTCCGATGCTAAGAATCCAATTTGGAAATAACAGACACCACGCAAAGGTGTGCAAGAGAGGAGTGTGCGACGCCGCCTGTTATGGGTAAGCTGACTTGGAAAGTCGTGGGATGGATAAATACACCAGGCTGAGGTTTTGCGCCACATTTTTTATAAGATTGAAATGGAAATTGGTACAGACAGCGCAATGAAATGAGCAGATTCGCCTTAAGTACTGAGCACTTAAGGCGATGGCACGCTTAGGCTTGGGCTTTTTCTGGTTTGTGCGTGAAATGGTACAACGCCCACAGCACAAACAAAGTCACGGTAAGCTCCCAAGCTCGAAGGAAGGTGCTCTCCAAGCCTAACTCGTTACTGGTCATGTAGAGTTGAATCGGCAGCATGGTCGCCAATAACGCGTCGGCATGGACGTCTTTGGCCGGGCCTTTCGCTTTTGCCATTGATGCGGTGATCATAAAGGCAAGCAGACCCAATACGATGATGTAGTAACCGAACGTGGACTGATGCCCAGCCATTAGTAAGGTGAACACTACAGCTAATGCGCAGCCGCCCACTTGAGTTTGAAAACGGCGATCAACCACGTCGATAAAGCTTTTGTGTGTGGTTTGCGTTGCTGCGGCAATCACTGGCACTAAACAAAACGTTGCTGAGATGATGTCGACAATCATCAAGAACGCCACACCAAGACCAATCAATGCGAGTGAAATCGCTCTGTTCTCAAACGTAACAGGCTCTTCTTCAAATGCTGGTGGCTTACCACCACGTTCAACAGGGAACAGAGTCACCATGGTTTTTGCGACGACCATGGTTATCAGCATTGATAGCAGGATTTCATGAATGCGCATTGGCATGTCCATGGTAGTGTGTTGAGCAAACACCACAATCAGAATCCAGTTGAAGGTTGGCATTAGCATCTGACCTTTCTTCGGCGGCGTGGTCGCTCTACGGCGCATAAAGTCGAAGAAGAACAAGCTAATGGTCCACACCACAAACGGATGCTGTGAAAACACTTCGGTCACCACCAATGCTGCACTTGCTGCTAATAACGTAGGTAGCAAGGTGCGAAGGAGACCAAGCCAAGAGTAGTCTTTGTTCTTGGTCATGATGATGGTTGGGTACAGCGCCAGATAAACCGGAGAATCAAGATTCAGCAGTTTGCCTAGCACCATACAAATCGTCACAGTAAGGGCTACACGCAGTGCTTCATTGCGCTCAGAACGACTTTGAAATAGGCTTTCGAAGGTCCACATGGTTCACCCCCCTAGTAGATGTAGCGGAACATCGCCACCAAGTGAATCCAAGCCGAGCCAATGACATCCATAACAGGATTGCCGCTTTCAACGATCACACTCGCTCGTGAACCAGAAATCATTGAAGGATCCAACTCGTCAACCGTAATGCGGGTACGTACTTTCTGTTGCTCACGGATCCAACGAGTATCATTGGTCACACTAGAAAGCTGTCCATTAGCATTGTTGGTATCGTAAATCGCACGCTCTTGGCTGCTGACTTCACCAGTAAACACTTTGCCCGGTAGTGCATCGAAGGACACCAACACTTCGCGGCCATTGGTAAGCTTATCAATGCCTTTTTCGTTGAAGTCTGCACTGATCCACGCATGAGCTTCGTCCACCAGCATCAATGACGCTGTGCCTTGTGTAATGTAGCTGCCTGATTGCAGTTGCAAATTCGTTACCACGCCTTCGGTTTGCGCCACGATTTGGGTGTGGCTTAGGTCGAGCTCTGCACTGGCAAGTTTTGCTTCTGCCAATTCAATAGCCGCCGTACGATCTTGAGTAGAAAGCTCTGCCTCAATGCGTTTCACTTCCGCGTTCGCCGCTTCAACCGCGCTGCTGGCGACTTGTGTATTAGTGATAGCGTCATCCAGCTCTTGCTCAGTTGCCAGCCCTTTGTTGCGCAGTTTTTGGTTACGCGCCAGTTTTTGCTTCGCGTTGTGATATTCGAATTCGCGTTGGCTTTGGGTTTGCTTCGCTGCAGCCAATTGTTGCCATTTCGCGGAATCTGATTCACGTGCTTGGCGCAGTTCGGCTTTGGCTTGTGCCACTTTTAATTGGTAGCTGCTGGCATCGATAGCAAACAGTGGCTGACCTTTTTCAACCAATTCACCGTTGTTCACCATCACATCGGTGATCACGCCAGATACTTCCGGCGCAATAGTAGCGACATTACGATGCAGTGTCGCTTGGGTGGTGAAAGGGGAAACATTATCTGAGGTGACTAAAAAAGCGGAGAACAAAGCTGCCGCTGAAAAAACAGTGTATATCGCGTATTTATAAAAATTTTCTTTCACGTCTGTACCTAGTATTCATTCGTTATTAAGCGCCGCGTTCACGGCATATTCGGGTCTCTTTTCTACGTGGGCTAGGTTATACTCATTTAAAATTGGAAAAAATAACCAATGGAAGAAGTATGAATTCCATATTTGGAAACGTTGATAATCTGTACCTGTTTTGCTCAGTGGTTGAGCAAGGCTCTTTGCTCGCGGCAGCGAAAAAGCTCGAACTGCCGGTCTCTACCATGTCTCGTCGTTTATCGGCGCTGGAAGCACGTCTAGGGCTGAGATTGTTGGAGAAGAAAGGCCGTGAGTTGGTGGCAACCGAGACAGGCTTACAGGCGTTTGATCAGCTCAGCAGTGCGATGGCGCAGATCGAATCCGGCATCTTGCAGCTCAACCAGCAAAGCCAACAAGTCGAAGGACGAATTCGATTGGTGATGCCAAGCCGCTTCTACAATGACTTGGTCGATAAGGTGGTTGAGGACTACATCAAAACCTACCCAAAAGTGACGATTGATCTGCTGCTTAGCCAAGTGAATTCGATTCCAGAGACCGACCGCGATCTGGTGGTGACATTCGAATTGGATGGGTTAGACGACATGATCGCTCGCCCGTTGTTTAAAGCGGAACATGCCTTTTTTGTTAGCCCAGAGTACTTAGCGCAAGCGGGCGGCAGCATTGAAAGCTTAGAGGATTTAGCTAAGCAAGATTGGGTAGCCAGCACGCACACCACACAAGTGCCTATCTACCAACAAGATAAGTTGGTGGACATGCTCAACTGCAAGCCGCGCTTAGTGGTCAATGATATAACCGCCGTGATCAAAGCAGTGGAAAACGGCTTGGGGATCGCCTCGATTCCCATTCGTCATGTGAAACCTGAGCTGAATTTGGTGCAGGTGGCGCAGTCCTACAGTCGTGGGGATCGTCAAGCTTATCTGGTTTATCGCCAACGCAACTACCAGCCTAAGGCTCTCAGCTTAATGATTGAGGCGATATTGCAGGCTGCCGAAACGCAAAACCATTCATCCTCTCTCAATACCATTCACTCCGCATAACTGCCATTGGTCGCATGCAAAAGCGGCGTGCGATCTTCTCCCTTAATCTGAAACCATCAAATCACGTTCAACTAAGGACAGTACATGATGGTTTCTCAATCTCGCTCAATCAAAGCTCTTAAACTGGCAAGTACGTTTATCGCCGCATTTGCACTTAGCAGCAATTTGGCTCTGGCTAATCCAAGCGAGCGCACACTCAGTCAATTCAACCAAGCGGCGCAAGGTGACTCTGGCTTAGTTGATACCGTTTACGGCGAATTATCTAAACAACTCGAAGAGCAAGGCGCAACGCCGGTGACCTTGGTGTATTTAGGTAGTGCTGAAACGTTGCAAGGTCGTGAGGCGTTTATGCCTTGGAACAAGATGAAGTTCACCGAGCGCGGTCTTGCCACAATCCAAAAAGGTTTGGATTTAATGGCGAATCAGCCAGTACCACTGCAAGAGCAACAACGCTTACAAGGTTTGCCGGAATATCAACTAGCCACCGCTATGGCAGCCACCACCTTTACTTCTCTACCTGACATGTTCAATCACTTTGAGCGTGGCTACGAGCTGTACCTTTCATTGCTCGATGAGCCGAGTTTTAGCCAACAACCTTTCGCGGCTACTTCGTGGATTTATCGCTACGCCATTGAAGCAGCACTAAGAGCTGAAGATGTTCAACAAGCCAAAACATGGTTAGCGCAAATGGAGCAGTTGGGTGACAGCAATTTAGAAACGCAAACCGCGAAAGCGCTGCTAGCGAAATATTAGGGAGGCGTCATGATCGTTTTTAATCAACTTAGCCGCGATTACGCCCTTGGCAACCAAACGGTACGTGCATTGCGAGAGGTGTCTGGTGAAGTGTTTGCCGGCGAAATGGTGGCATTGTGCGGGCCGTCTGGCTCAGGCAAAAGCACCTTACTTAACGTGCTTGGCATGCTGGATACTCAATACCAAGGTCAGGTGACATTTGCAGGCAGCCCATACCCAACTGGGCAAATGCAGGCTGCGAAAATGCGCCGTGAAAAGCTTGGCTTTGTATTTCAAAAATTCAACCTTGTTCCCGTGATGACGGCGTTAGAGAACGTGGCTTATCCGCTACACCTTAACGGTTTTTCAAAAGCGGAACAAACCGAGCTCGCCACACAAATGCTAGAACACGTTGGCTTGGGCGAGTTTATTCATCACATGCCCGATAACCTATCAGGCGGTCAGCAACAACGCGTGGCAATTGCGCGCGCCTTAGTGCACAAACCAGCATTGGTGATTGCTGATGAGCCCACCGCAAGTCTTGATAGCCAAACTGCCAACAAGGTCATCGACATTATGAAAGGGCTCGGACACGAGCTTGGCACCACTTTTATCGTCGCCACACACGACCCTCGTATGGCATCTCGCTGCGATCGAACCATTGAGTTGGTGGATGGCAAAATCACCCAAACGCACGCAAGTTTGGAGGAGGTTTCATGGGCAAGCTAATTCCCGTTTCGGTTCGCCTTGCTTGGTTGAACCTGCAACGCAATCGCCGTCGCAGTTTGTTGTCGATGTTGATCATTGCCATTGCCGTGTTTGCGTTAACCAGTGCGGGCGGTTTTGGTCTGTACACCTACGACAGTTTGAAAGAGTCGACAGCGCGTGATACGGGGCATCTGACGTTAACCACGCCGGGATATTTCGCCAAAGAAGAAGAGATGCCACTGAGTAACGGTTTAACTCATGCAGACGACATCACCAAGCAATTGATTGGGTTAAATGAAGTGCGAGGCGTGCAGCCACGAGTTGAATTCAGTGGTTTGATTTCCAACGGCAACAAGTCATCGATCTTTATCGGCATTGGCGTGAACGAGCGCGAATTCGATATGAAAGGGCCGTTTTTGGATGTGCGTGAAGGGCAGACGCTGTCCAACATTCATGCATCGCGTTATGACCCTGCAGAGCCAGAAGTGATGCTCGGCGTTGATTTGGCGAACAACCTAAGCGTGCACGTTGGCGATTGGATTACCTTGCTGGCGACCACTACCGATGGCGCATTGAATGCGTATGACTTCAAAGTACGTGGCATCTACTCAACCGGCTTACCTGAGCTTGATAAACGCCAGTTGTACGTGCACATCAACAGCGCGCAATCGCTGCTCGGTTCAAACAAAGTCAGTGCGTTATCGGTCTTCCTGTTCGATACCAGTTTAACTAACCAAGTCGAGCAACAAGTGGCTTCGGTTCTGAGTAAGCAAAAGCAGAACTTTGGCGATCAAGATATTGAGATTACGCCTTGGCAAGAACGTGCGTTCTTCTATCTCAAAGTGAAAGATTTGTACGACCGCATCTTCGGCATCATGGGCGCAGTAATGGCGTTGGTAGTCTTTGTCGCCCTGTTCAACACCATGACCATGTCTGTGACTGAACGTACACGTGAAATAGGCACCTTGTCGGCTCTTGGTAGCTACCCTCGCGAAATCATTGCTGGGTTCTTGCGCGAGGCAGGGTTACTCGCGGTGATTGGCAGCTTAATCGGCGCTTTGTTCACTGCATTAGTCACCATTTTACTGATGGTCGTGGATGTACAAATGCCGCCACCGCCAGGACGCACAGAGGGTTACCCATTGACGATTTACTTCTCTTGGGAGCTGGTGGCTGTCGCAGGATTTGCAGTATTGATGATTTGTTTGGTTGCGGCGTTTTTCTCGGCGCGCAAAGGGGTGAACAAGCCAATTACGGAGGCACTGATTTATGTTTAATTTCAAATCACTATTACCAATTGCACTGCTGACGGTAAGCGGCGTTGCAAGCATGAATGTCAGTGCAAATGAAACAGCGCTAGATGCACAGCAAGTTGCGCAATTGATTGAAAAAGCTGACAGCTACCGCTTGCAAGATGATTCCTCCAAAGTGGTGTCACTGGTGCGCTTATATCAAGACCAAGAGTTAGATAAAACCCGCCTTTACCATGTGTACACGCGTCCAAATCGTGAATCGTTGGTGGTGTTCAAATCGGCAGTCGAAGCTGGGCAAAAGATGCTGATGATGGGCGACAACTACTGGCTGCAAATGCCAAAGAGCCGCCGTCCGATTCGCATTACGCCAATGCAGAAGCTGCTTGGTGAAGCGTCTATCGGCGACATCTCAACCCTGACGTGGAGTCAAGATTATCAAGGTGAATGGAAAGCGACAGAAACCGTTTCGGTAAACGGGGAAAGTGTCGCGGCTTATCACCTTGCTTTAACCGCGAAAACCAAAGGGGCGAGCTATCAGAAGATCGACTTGTGGTTGTCTGAGCAAGATGCGTTTCCAATC
This sequence comes from Vibrio sp. CUB2, assembly GCF_001557945.1. Taxonomy (NCBI): domain Bacteria; kingdom Pseudomonadati; phylum Pseudomonadota; class Gammaproteobacteria; order Vibrionales; family Vibrionaceae; genus Vibrio; species Vibrio sp. CUB2. The sequence continues at coordinate 221,388 of NZ_LNRB01000008.1, forward strand.
AAAGCTGATCTTTACTTGCGCTCTGGCAAACTCGCCAAGCAAGCGCAATATGGGCGTGCAACTGACAACGGTGAAGACTACGTCAGTGAGATGACCTTGCTTGATAGCATTCAGCCGAGCAAAAAGACCGTTATCGAGTATCAAGAGATCGTGCCTTGGCAGCTGGACAACAAGTTCTACAACCCAAGCTATTTGCCGAAAGCCAATACGACTCAGCTTTAGTCTGATCTTTGCAAATAGAAGCATGAAAACGAGCAAGGAAGTCACATGAAATCGCACCAGCCTAACCTTAACAAAAGCACCAGTTTGTTGATTGCTGCGTCGTTGTGTGTGGGCGCAGCAGTCCCTGCTTTTGCCAATGATGAGCTGAGTTTTGAGTGGGATTGGGCTGTCAGTTACGAAACTGCCAAGCAGCGTGATAGCGCGTTTATGCAGGCGCAGGGCAGTTCTCGTGATTCACTTAATGCACTGTTGGATGTGCAGGTGAATTATCAGAACTTCAGCGGCTTGTTTGCTCTGTACAGCCAAGGGTTGTACCTCAACCAACAAGGAGAGAGTGACTGGTGGAGTGAAGCTGATAACCAACTGTTGATTCGAGAGCTGGCTTGGCTAGGGGAGTGGCAAGTTGGTGACACCACACTTGATGTGAGCTTAGGTAAGTTGCGCGTTGATTGGGGCGTGGGTTATGGCTACCGACCCTTAGATCTGTTTAAGCCTTATCGACAAAACCCTGTTGGCTTAGTCGCAGAAGAGGGGGCGGGTGTGTTTTCACTTTCACACTACGATATGGAAGGCGAGTGGACGGTGATTGCGACGGATTCAAGCTGGGGGCAACAAGACCAAAGTGCACTGGATCAAGCCGCAGAGCAGCAAGGTGTTGGTATTCGTCGTTATGCGCTGGTGGGTGATACCGAGTATCAACTTATTGGTTATTACGATGATGTGCGCCGAGGTTTACTTGGCGCCAGTGCCATCGCCGTGTGGGATGAATCCATCGCCATGCACGGTTCCATGCTGTGGCAAAAGCAAAGTGTCGGCTATCAGTTTCAGCAGGATGATCTTTACCAACCCGTTTCGGTTGAGGACCAAGGCAGCGCATTCCAAGCCTTAATTGGGTTGAATTGGGCAAACCAAGCCGGACACAACGTGATTGCTGAATATTGGTACGACAGCCGTGCATGGTCGAAAGGCGAATGGCAACAAGCAATAGAGCGTGGCGAATTACTCTCTCAGATCCCCGACCATAATGTATCTCTAATTGCGACAAGCTACGCCCAAGGGTTTCAGCATGCCAATATCGTTCAGCATAACGTAATGCTGCACTGGAGTTGGGATTTGGAAGCGTGGGCTGCATGGAACGGTAAAGCGGATATGGGCTGGCTAAGTGATGTAACCCCTACGTTGGATGCGATGCTGTCGCCACAAGATGGGGGTGTGATTGTCACGCAGTGGCTTAACTACCAATGGATTGATACTGGCGATCAAAGTGTAGAAGTGGAAGTTGCCGCACGCTTTTTAACCGGAGACGACCAATCTGCTTACGCACAAATCAATGATAAGCATATGATTGTATTTAACATCAAAGGGAAATTCTAAATGGGTTCAGCAAAATTAGTGGTGAAAAGTGGATGGCCGCGTAGCTTATTAGTGACCACGGCATTTTGTCTCTTTATCGCAGCAATGACGCTCTCGGTTTGGGGCGGTCCATTCTACATTCATGTGGCGGTTAGCTTTGGATTTGGCTATTCGGCTATCTTCTTCTCATGGCTTGTCGACCGCCTGTTTCCTACCATTCCTCGTTTGGCGGAAGTGGCTATCTCGCTGACGGCATGCCTACTGTTTGGTGTGGTGAACGCCCAGCTTTGGCTTGGGGAATACTTTGGTATCTCAAGTATGCTGTCGGTTGGTCTCATGGGATTGTTATTCAGTGCCATGTGCTTTTTCTATTTCTATTCACGCGAGCAACATGCGATCGCTCAAAGAGAGTTAGAGGCCATCAAACGCGAGAAAGCAGAGCAAGATCGTGCGCTGTTACTGAGTCAGCTTAAGCAGATGCAAAGCCAGATTGAACCGCATTTTCTATTCAATACCTTGGCAAATATCAGTGCGCTCATGTCGCAAGATGTCGATAAAGCCAAGCTGATGCTAGAACAGTTAACCGCGCTACTGCGTGCAACGCTTAAAAGCTCACGCGAAGAACACACCACCATAGACAATGAAACGGCGTTACTTGAGGCTTACTTAGGCATCCAACAAACTCGTTTGGGTGATCGACTCAGTTACAAGATTGAGGTGGAAGAAGGGCTAGGCAGAACCGAATTACCGCCGATGATGCTCCAACCTTTAATCGAAAACGCCATCATCCATGGTATTGAGCCGAAGCGAGAAGGCGGTGAAGTCCGTTTGCTGGTTAAGCGCAAACAACAGAACTTGCTGATTGAAGTCAGAGACACAGGTGTTGGCTTAAATCACGTGAGTGGGCACATGGGCTCTGGCGTGGGTCTAAGTAATCTCAAGCAGCGAGTGGAAGCTTTGTTCGCCGGGCAAGGAGAGGTTTCTATCAGTGAGTCTGCTCAGGGTGGCGTATGTGTTCGCCTGAGCTGGCCAATGGAATCGTAATCAAGGAAGAAAGGAATGAATACAGGGTTTACTGCCATTATTGCTGATGATGAACCGCTATTGAGGCGTCATCTTGATAAAAGCCTAGCTGAAGTGTGGCCAGAACTAGAGGTGATAGCCAAAGTCGCCGATGGTGAACAAGCGTTGCAAGCCATTGAGCAAAGCCAACCTGATATTGCGTTTCTTGATATTCGTATGCCAGTTTTGGATGGCATGACATTAGCGCAAAAACTCAATCAACTCGCCAACCCGCCTTTGATTGTGTTTGTTACCGCGTACGATGATTACGCCATAAAAGCCTTTGAACAAAATGCCGCCGATTATTTGCTCAAGCCTATCTCGGATGAGCGCCTCCTGACAACGTGTGAAAGAGTGAAAACACGCCTTGCTAAGCGAGAGCAAGAGAGCAGTAATGTGCAGATGAGCAGCCTGTTAGAGCAACTGCAGCAATTATCTGCTCCACAAACGCCGCAATATCTTCAGTGGATCAAAGCGACGCAAGGGGAAGATATTCATCTGATCGCCACGTCTGATGTACTGTATTTCAAAGCGGAAGAAAAATACGTTTCTGTATATGCCCAACAAGGACAAGGCAAAGTGCAAGAGTATTTGATTCGCACATCGTTGAAAGAGTTGATAGGACAGCTTAACCCAGAACAGTTCTGGCAAGTGCACCGTTCAAGCGTGGTGCAAGTGTGCAAAATTAGCAAAGTAAACAAAGACTTTGCTGGCAGAATGTTTGTTCACGTTGGAGAAACTAAGCTCGCTGTGAGCCGTGCATCTCAAAGTTTGTTCAAAGGGATGTAATTGCTAGAACTGCTCACTCTTTACACTGTAAACTCGCTGCTCTTAACCCACATTATCAAGGAAGATAAATGAGTTATCGCGTAACCCTGTTAAATGCGACGGGAGAACTGTCTCCAATCTCTGAGTATTTGCATCAGAAACTTGATGATCTGAGCTCACAACTTTCTAGTTACTTTGATTTAAGTAACATTGACCTCACCATTAGCCCGTTTGATCGCAATGACGTACCGCAGACGGGGATTGGTGGCTATTGCTTAAGCGCCTATCGTGTAGAGATTCTGCTTGATACTCAACGTGCTGATATTAAAAACGTTATTGAGAAAGAACTAGCTGCGGTGTTAGCGCATGAGTTGCATCACCTGTTCCGTATGCGAGCGGGAGAGAATGGCGTTGCGCTTGGTGATGTGCTGATTATGGAAGGGTTAGCTTGTCATTTCGAACGTATGGTGAATGGCGGCGTCACTCCGAGCTTGTTTGAACAAATCAAAGATCAAGATTGGCGTCCTTTCTATGCTGAGATGAAAGACAAGTTGACCAACTTAGATTACAACTTCGACGCTTACTTTCTTGGCAGCGATCAAAGTCGCTGGCCGAAATACATGGGGTATTGGGTTGGGTACAACCTTGTTGCTGATTATCTGGCTGATTTTCAAGGCTCTGAGCTTGATTTAGTCGGAGCAAAAGCCGAGCTTTTCTATCAATAACCCTGGCACAAGCCAAACTAATCGGCTGAGTCATAAAAACAAAAAGCGCCTAAGTCATCTGACATTAGGCGCTTTTGTCGTTTTATAGCGACGATTTTTACCAAGAGGCGAACGGGCTTATTCGCTGATCGTCACTTTCTCGATAATGATTGGATCGCATGGCACATCATCGTGACCAAGCTTAGAGGTCGTTTTCACTTTCGCGATGCGGTTTACGACATCCATACCCGCGGTCACTTTACCAAACACGGCATAGCCCCAGCCTAGGTTGGTGGTTGCGGTGTGGTCTAGGAAATCATTGTCTTCCAAGTTAATGAAGAACTGTGCCGTTGCAGAGTGCGGAGCATCGGTACGCGCCATTGCTATAGTGCCAACAAGATTCTTTAGACCACGGTTTGCTTCGTTCGCGATCGGTGCGCGTGTTGGCTTTTCTGCCATGTCTTCGGTATGACCGCCACCTTGAATCATAAAGCCGTCGATAACGCGGTGGAAAATGGTGCCGTTGTAGAAGTTATCTTCACAGTATTTTTTGAAGTTCTTCGAGCTAACTGGCGCTCGTTCTAGGTTCAGTTCAATCTCGATATCACCGAAATTGGTGGTCATAATAATCATCTTGTTTGCCCTTGTAGGTGCTAAGTTGGCGGCATTATAGCTAAGACTTCTGAGGATAGCAGAAATAAAAACAGCGACGTTTTGGCGTCGCTGTTTGCATGGTGAATGGGTGAGGAAAGCTCTAAACCGTAAAGCGACCGACCAAGTCGTACAGCTCGTTAGCTTTGTGGTTAAGGTTGCCACTGCCTGCGCGGTTTTGATTCGCAAGGTGCGCCGATTGGCTGCTTTGTTGAGAGATGACCTCGATGCGTTGTGAAATCTCTTGCCCAACTTGGCTTTGCTCTTCGGTTGCCGTTGCGATCAGGGTGTTCATGTCCATGATGTTAGCAATCGCGGCTTGGATTTCTTGCAGTGCGGCAGAGGCTGCTCGTGCTTCTTCAACCGTTGCTTCACCACGCGCTTGGCTCGAACCCATGGCTTTCACTGCCGCATCCGAGCCAGACTTCAACTGCTCAATCATTTGGTGAATTTCGCCTGTGCTGTCTTGAGTGCGACTCGCCAGTTTACGAACTTCATCGGCAACGACTGCGAAGCCGCGACCTTGTTCGCCTGCACGGGCTGCTTCAATGGCTGCGTTTAGTGCCAATAGGTTGGTTTGCTCGGCGATGTCTTGAATCACTTCTAGCGAAGAAGAAATGTTTTGTACATCGCTCTCTAAACGAGAAATCACCGTGCTGGCTTCCGACACCTCTAGCGCGAGCGCTTCAACAGAGTTTGCTGCGGAATCAACAATGTGTTTCGCTTGCTGTGAATTTTCGTCGGCGTCCTTGGCGGATTGCGCCGCTTGGTTAGCGTTGCTGGATATCTCGTGCGCTGTTGCTGTCATCTCGGTCATTGCTGCGGCGACTTGTTCGGTTTCTTCACGTTGACCTGAAGCCAATTCATCCACTTGCGATGCTCGCTGTGACATGTCGTTGGTCTCTGAGACCACTTCTTGCCCAACATGGCTAACGCTCTTGATGATGCCTTGCAGGCTTTCAACGAAGATATTGAAGTTACGGCTAAGCTGAGTGAACTCCGGCACGCTTGATTCTTCCATACGCGCGGTTAAGTCTGCATCGCCTTGCGCGAAAGAGTGAATTGAAGCATCAAACTGCTCAATAGGCTTCATGATGCTGCGGTTAACAAACACCGCGAAGACTGCAACGATGGCTGCAATCGAGACACAGAACAGAGCAATTGCCGTCAGTGTGGTGTTGAGGGCCTGATGCGCGGCTTCTTCCATGTTTGCCACAATCGCGTCGATATCGTCAGTGTAGAAGCCCGTACCTAACATCAAATCCCATTCAGGAATAAAGACTGAGTAGCTCAGTTTCGGTAGCGCTTCGTTCTGACCGAGTTTCGGGAAGTAATAAGTCGTGAACTCACCAGTTTTGGAATTTTTGATCAAATCCTGAATCAGGTAATTGCCTTTTTTGTCCTGCAAGTTATAGAAGTTCTCTCCGATGCCTTTGGTGTTTTTACCCACCACGACACGCACGCCTTTTGAATCGTAGCCAAAGATGTAGCCGGATTGACCGAACTCCAGCTGCTTCAAGATAGGCAGTGCTTCTTCAAGTGGGGCATTTTCAGCGAGTAATGGCTCGACGGCGGAGCGCGCCATTTGGACGTAGTTTTTGAGCTCGGATTTCTTCATCTCCATCATTTGACTTCGAGTCTGCTCAATCTCGTGTTCGTTGTAGGCTGTAGTTTGTAGATAGGTGAACCACATCATGCCTATTGCCATGGTTAGAATTGGAATTATTGAAAGGATATATAGTCGTTTTCTGATCGTCAGATTCATAGAGACGTCCTTCTCTCGGCGCAGCGTTACAAGTGACAAGCCGAATAAGCTTGCCTGATAAAATTATTAATACTTATTGTTGTAATGCTTAGAGATTAACCGAGTTAATCAATCAGAAGTACTGGAAGTTTATAAATTTAGACTAAGGTCGTAGCATTTTTAAGCAGGATCACAATTAACGTGAACACGAACCGTTATTGCAGCGAGAAGTGCCTGTTAACCAGTAGGAGACGCGGTAGCGGTTTTTGGCAAATTTGAGGTAAAGCCAATCCGCAACAGGTTTAAAAACGCGCCAACGCAGCGGTGCATACAACCAACCGCGACCGACCAGTTGCCATGCGCGATGAGTCACATCCAACCCAAGCAGCAGCTCTCCCTTATCGTTGAGGGCGTGCAAAATGGTGTTAGCTTGCTCCGGATCGATCTGCGGATAAGCGGCGAACGCCTCGCTGTAGATGTCGACGGTTTTGATTTGCTGCTTGGCATCGCGTTGTTTTAGCGCTTTCATCTCTTTGGCACACAAGGGACAAGTGCCATCATAAAATACGGTCAGTTTGGTCATGATTGAGCTCATTATTGACGGTTCTTGTCCCTTTTACGCGATTATTTCTCTTTTAGTTCATTGTCTTGCAAGTAATGCAGCCAATTATCACGGATGTTGCCGTAATTGAATTGGCAGAACTCTTTGCGATCGCGTAAGTAATCTTTTTCTACTTCATCTAACAAGGCTTTGTATTGCTCTGGATCGCTGCCGTAGACCAGACACAGGGTAGAGAAGTAACGCTGTAGATCGAAACTGTGCTCGTCAATGTACTCGCCAAAATCGTAGTAGTCCGGTCTGTCGTCGGATTCGAATGCGAACATGTCTGCAGCACTGATCGCTACATCGGCACCGTCATCGACGTAATCGATCAACAAAATGGTAGCGAAGTTATCGACCGCATCTTCCTCTTTACCCAGTACCGGAATGCTTTGATCGGCAATGTACGCGTGTCCAGCTTCGTGCAATAGCGTGTGCAGCAAAGTATCGAGCGCGCCCGTTTTCGGTGATTTACCGTAACGTTCTTGGTATTTGTTGTTGGTGAAGTAGTTGAATGATTCCAGATAGAAGGTGTAGGGAATATGGACGGTGTGGGTTTCTGGATCGTAAAGTGGACCGTCTTCGCCACCGTAGGTCAGTGTTAGTGGGTTATCAAACGGGAAGTAATCATCAGAAAGCTGGACAAAGATGTCGTTCACTTCACTGCTTTCAATCACTTGCGCAGCAAAGCGATCGTCGGCAGTTTCCGCAGGGCGGTATTCGATTTTAATGTTTTCGCTCGCAGACGCTGTGGCAGCAAACAGCAGCAGAGAGGCAAAGGCAGAGTGACTTTTCATTTTCGGAATCTTGTTATTTGTTTGGTTTGCTTGAAAATTATACATGCTTTTTATAGTGTGCGCGCTGGAGGACACATTCATGAATAATCCATTACTACTGCAACCCCGCATCCAATAGGCGTCGTTGACTGAGAACGCAGCAACAACGCCACGAGAAATCGTTCCGTGGCATACATTTACTCTATTGAGGTCATTGCCATGAAAAAACATTGGTCCAAATTTCAGTACCTGCACCAAGTGGTGCAAAACCAAAACATCCACATCAAAGGCACCCACAGTTATTACAGTGATTGTTGGGATAACGGCTTTGAAGATTCTGTCGTGCGTTATCTGCATGGCGATGAAGTCAGTAAAGCGTGGCAGCCGAGGTGGGAAGTCGATCAGCTCTACATCGGTGATTACGTTTGTATCGCGGCTGAAGCGGTGATTTTGATGGGCGGCAACCACAATCACAGGACGGACTGGTTCTGTCTGTATCCGTTTCTTGATGACATCGAGCAATCTTACCAAGGCAAAGGCGATACCGTGATTGGTGATGCAGCTTGGATTGGCATGCGCGCGATGATCATGCCCGGCGTCACCATTGGGGAAGGCGCAGTGATTGCCGCAAACAGCGTCGTGACTAAAGATGTCCCACCTTACACCGTGGTGGCAGGATCTCCGGCAAAACCCGTTAAGCTTCGCTTTGAGCAAGACATCATTGATAAGCTGCTCGCCCTGCAAATCTACATGTGGGATGAAGCCAAGTTCGAGGCGCTTCGCGCTTTCATCTGCAGTAATGATATTGAACAGTTGATCATTGCAGAAGCAAACTATGAAAGTGGCGAATAGCACTGAAATGAGGAAAATTTTCAGCGATATGTTATAATCTCGCTCCGTTGTAACGAGAACACTTGTTGCAAGCTTGAGAATTTCCCGGGATTCGGCTCGTTTCAAACACCATGAGTCAGAGTTTTTGAACTACGATGGGATACAAGCAAACCCAGATGTTAGAGCGCCACCACGGCGCTCTATTCGTTATGACGGGAAGGAACTTTGCTCGATAGTGATGATCACTTTCTGTTTAAGTAAGGGAGCCCGATAGCGGTTCAGAAAGTGTCACTCGGACAATACTCACAACATTATATCCATCTCCTGCAAGCAGTCATTTCTGGTTGTCTATGAAGAGGATAAGAAGGAGCTTAACAGGCTCCTTTTACATTTTAGGGCTTGCGAATAGCGCGTAAATCAGAACATCGCTTAACGACCGTCCCTTAAACTAGCCTAAGGCGCATTTAACACAACCTTTTGAGTATTTTCGAAAAAATATAGCGAGAAAATTTGCTATTGAGCGAAGGTTAAACTAACACTCAATCATTACGGAGGATGAAGAGAACAATAATAAGAGGCGATATGAATCATTTAATATCTGTAGGTGCACTGGAGTCCTTTTTGGTTGCGATCAGTGTGCTTTTCCTGGGGCATTTTATTAATGCTAAGCTACCGATCTTAAAGAAATTCAACATACCTGAGCCGATTGTGGGAGGCTTAATTGTCGCCTGCATCATTACTGCTCTTCATTTTAACGGTATCGATCTGGAATTCGATTTACCGTTGCAGAACACATTTATGCTGATGTTCTTTGCTACTGTTGGTTTAGCAGCAAACTACACTCAGTTGATGAAAGGGGGCGCGAAGGTATTCATCTTCTTAGCAGTCGCGTCGTTCTACATCATCATACAAAACGGTGTCGGTGTCTCATTAGCGGCGGCATTAGGGTTAGATCCACTGATGGGGCTTATCGCGGGTTCGATTACTCTGTCAGGTGGTCACGGCACGGGGGCGGCGTGGTCACAAACTTTCCAAGACGTTTACGGTTTGAACAACGTATTGGAAATCGCGATGGCGTCAGCAACATTCGGTTTGATCATCGGTGGTATCATCGGTAGTCCGGTTGCTCAGCGATTGATCGAAAAGAACAAGATCGAATCTGAGTATGGGCCTGGTGGCCGAGATGCCAAAACCCACGAAAAATTCCCAGAGTTGGTGACGTACAACGAATACGAAGAAGACAAAGTAACCGCGAAAAAAGTGGTTGAGAAACTGTTCTTCCTATTGATCTGTGTAACAGGTGCGAAGTACGTAGAGCAATGGGTGAGCACTTACGAGATTAAATGGCTGATGATTCCAGACTTCGTTTATGCGTTGTTCATTGGTGTGATCATCACTAACTTCTTGGAAGTGACTAAAGTTCGTAAGCTAGATACAGAAACGGTCGATATGCTAGGTACGGTATCACTGTCTCTATTCCTAGCAATGGCATTGATGAGCCTAAAACTGTGGAACATTTTCGACCTAGCAATCCCATTCTTGGTGATTCTGGGCGTGCAGTCGGTGATTCTGGCTATCTTCACCTATTACGTAACGTTCAAGGTGATGGGTAGCAACTATGATGCTGCGGTTATCTCTGGTGGTCACTGTGGTTTTGGTTTGGGTGCAACCCCAACGGCGGTAATGAACATGGGTTCAATCGTTAACCGCTTTGGTCCGTCACCACAAGCGTTCATGGTTGTGCCGATTGTTGGTGCCTTCTTCATCGACATCGTTAACTTGATCATTCTACAAGGCTACATCTCGTTCCTTGGCTAGATAGATTGAGACGCCAAATAAAACAAAAGGTCACAGTGTTGCTGTGACCTTTTTTGTATCTGGCGCTTGCCAACGATGAGCTTCGTCTGTCTAAACGCAAGCTTTCATTTTCAAGCGGTTCTTGTTGTCGCGATTAGCAAGCACTTGCTGGTGGTCATCAATCGTCCCCAGTGTTTTCGCCATGCGATCGTAAAGCACAACGTTCACTGTCGCGGCTAGGTTCATACAACCGTGAGTCGGCACGTACACCACATGATGCGCCTTATCGACCATCTCTTGAGGCAGTGAGCCATCCTCAGGTCCAAACACATAAATCGCGTTCTCTGGGTGAGTGAAGTGCGGCAGGGCTGTTGCGCCGACCACTAACTCTACACAAACAATTTCCACATCGTCGGCAACATTAGCGGTGAGGTCTTCCATCTCTACTAACTGAATACGTTCTTGTGAGTTCTGGGTATCGGTCTGGAACTTTACTGCGCGGCTGTAGCGTGTGCCGTTGTAACGAACTTGCGCAGCGTCGTAGCAGCCAGCGGCTCGCAATACAGCGCCAACGTTGGTTGGACTCTTTGGGTTGTACAGTCCAATAATGGCTGTTGGCTTGGTGGTCATGGTTGGTGTTCTGCTTTTCAAAAATTCTAGATAACAGCGCTAGGCGCATTAAGCGGGGGATTATGAACTTAACCACGCAGAAGCGCTATCGCTATAGGCGGATTATTTTTGCGTTGAAGCAAACAGAGTGAAGATGGATGGTGCTGAAAATGAAAAAAGCGAGGACAGTACCTCGCTTTTTGTGTGGTTTCGCTTGTGCTTGTTAGTTCACGGTGCGGCTGAACTTGATGCTAGCCGTCCAAGCAAGCACGCCGATGAAAGCGTAAATCCCAACGTTCATCCAACCTGCATCTGGAATCGCGCTGAACGGGTTTGGCGCCAGAATCGCGTGCAGTGGTAGATAGAAAATTGCTGAGAAGAAATCATCCAGACCATAGTAGTTAAACATCGCAATTGGCATCCAACGTAGCGCGTAAATACCAATCAAGATGACCAACAGTGGTGAGTTCACTTTCTGTGAGATTGCCATTGCGGTTAGTGCGAGCGGCAATAACAACACGCCTGCCACCACCATTCGAAGCAAGAATTCAATCCAATTCAGCAGCACGAAGCCCAATGATGCTTGGCGATACAATAACGCCAGCTGGTGGTCGGTTGAAACATTCAACATCCACAGCATAAAGTCGGCAGCGAAAACCAATACCGAGCACACCAATGGAATCACCAATAAACCAAACGTCAGCTTCACCAGATGGGTTTTCACGTCACTGACAGGCATACTGCGCCAAAACATGATACTGCCCTCTGAGCGCTCTTTACGCAGCGTTCTCGGGAAGTATTGAGTGCCAAGCAGGATAGACAACAAACCAATGCCGCCGGTGATCAGCATGTTGACGTCATCGCCGAGTTCTTTGTGGATGTCACTGACATCACCACCAAGGCTCATTTGGAAGAACATATTGTGTTGCAGTGTCGAGCTACTCATTAAGCTGACAAACAGCAGCACGCCACAGGCAAACATAAATAATGGCACGCGCGTAACCAATGGGTTCTCTAGCCATTCTTTACGCAACATCGCGACAATCGATTTCATTATGCTGCCTCCTTCTGCAATGCCAAGAACAGATCCGCAAGCTTGACGCCATACACATCACCTAGCCCAGCAACTTGCTCTGCGTATTGAGACGACAGTAACCATTTAGTCGTGCCTAAGCCCTTTTGCGATGACAGTGGTTTCAGCGCTTCGATTTGTGCGCGATGCTCATCACTGGCATCAAGAATGAAATAATCTTCGCTGATGCTGTCCATTGAGGTTTGCAGAACAGGTCGACCGTGTTTAAGGATCAGCACGTCCGTCAATAAGTGTTCGATTTCCGATACTTCATGGCTCGCTATGATCAGCACACGCTCGCCATCGTGGAACCATTCCAGCAAATGACGGTAGAAGGTATCGCGATAAACCAAATCCAAACCGAGCGTTGGTTCGTCTAAAATCAGAATCTGCGTATTGGTCGCGATGACGACAGCCAAGTGCAATTGCACCTTCATGCCTTTCGATAGGGATTTGATGCGTGCACGCGGCTTGATGTCGGTTTGACGTAGCATGCTATCGGCTTTGCTGCGATTGAAGCCAGGGTGTACGCCCTCGGTGTAATCGAGCAGCTGAGCAACGGTCATCCAGTTTGGCAGAACGTTCACATCCGAAATGTAAGACAAGCTCTGCATGATTTTGTCGCGTTGCATGATTGGCTCAAAGCCGTTGATGCGAATGGTGCCCTGATATTCGTGTGCACCGAGTAGGGCGTTAATGAGAGTCGATTTACCCGCACCGTTATGACCTAGCAAGCCAAGCACTTGACCCGCTTGTAGATCAAAGCTCACGTCATGCAGCGCTTCACCCTGCTGACGATATTGCTTGGAGACGTGTTTTACACTGACTAATGCGCTCATTGGTCACCTTCAATATGTGTTTGGATTTGTTGGATAAATTCATCAAGAGACATATCCAGACGTTGTAGTGTGTCGGCGATCTGCGGAATTTGTTGTTCAAGGAAACGGGCTTTTTCATCAGCAAGCAGCTGTTTTTTTGCTCCTTGGGCGACAAACATGCCTTGCCCACGTTTCTTCTCAATCAATCCTTCATCAACCAATAATTGATAGCCCTTCATGACCGTCAGGTGGTTGATCTTCATATCCGCAGAGACACTGCGTACCGAAGGCAAAGCTTCGCCCTCTTGCCAGATGCCTTGCAATATTTGCTGGGTGATCTGGTCAGCCAACTGACGGAAAATCGGTTGGCGATCATGCCAATGCGTCATGATTGGTTTCCTTGGCTGAGTTGGTGTTATATATATGTATAACACCTTGGCGATGGGATAGAAAGCGCCAATCTTCTTGCGCTGTTTTCTCAATCACTTTTGTTGACGAAAATTCGACAAAGTTTGCACCAGAGTTTCACGCAAAATTTGCACGCAATCGCATACGTTTTTGCCCTTAAAAACTGGCAAAAAATTGTTCACTTCTCATAAGTTGAGAAGGGCAATAAAAACCAGAAAATTGCGCCACAAAACTTGGTGAAAAAGTGTGTTTTTTCATTGAGTGAGAATTGGGTGAATATTCGAGTTATTACTTTCTTATTTAATGAGAATTTAGTGGGTTTGGACCCTAGAAAACCACACGTTCAGTAGGCACTCTGACCTGCCTAAATACCGCTCAGCCGGCGAGTTGTTACTCAACGGATGAGAAAAAGGAGGCAAAGAGGTTTTATGAATCAGGTCATTTCTGTCGGTCCACAAGAGTCGTTTCTCGTCGCTATTTGTGTGTTGTTCTTGGGACAATTCGTTAACGCTAAATTACCGATCTTAAAGAAATTCAATATTCCCGAGCCAATCGTGGGTGGTTTGATTGTCGCTTGTGCGATCACCGCGATGCACTTCAATGGCGTGGATTTAGTTTTCGATTTACCGCTGCAAAACACTTTCATGTTGATGTTCTTCGCTACCGTTGGCTTAGCAGCGAACTACACCCAGTTGATTAAAGGCGGCGCTAAGGTGTTTATCTTCTTAGCCGTGGCATCGGTGTACATTCTTATCCAAAACGCGGTTGGTGTCTCTCTGGCAACGGCGCTTGGCTTAGACCCGCTAATGGGCTTGATTGCAGGTTCGATTACGCTGTCTGGCGGTCACGGTACGGGCGCAGCATGGTCACAAACCTTCCAAGACATGTACGGCTTGCAAAATGTTTTAGAAGTGGCAATGGCATCCGCCACCTTTGGTTTGGTGATTGGTGGCATCATCGGCAGTCCTGTGGCGCAGCGCTTGATTGATAAGCACAGCCTTGAATCTGAATACGGGCGTACTAATCAAACTCACGAGCGTTTCCCTGAATTGGTTACCTACAACGAGCACGAAGAAGACCGCGTGACCGCGAAGAAAGTGGTCGAGAGTTTGTCGATCATTCTGCTGTGTGTCACTGGTGCTGGCTACTTAGAAGGTTGGGTGAGCAGTTTTGGTATCAAATGGTTGATGATTCCAGACTTCGTTTACGCGCTGTTTATCGGTGTGGTGATCACCAACATCATGGAAGTGACCAAAGTACGCAAAGTGGATGTCGAGACGGTCGATATTCTTGGTACGGTTTCGCTGTCTTTGTTCCTAGCGATGGCACTAATGAGCCTAAAACTGTGGAACATCTTCGACCTAGCAATTCCGTTCCTCATCATTCTGGCGGTGCAATCGGTGATTCTGGCGGTCTTCGCTTACTACGTAACGTTCCGTGTGATGGGCAGCAACTACGATGCCGCAGTCATCGCAAGTGGCCATTGTGGCTTTGGTCTGGGCGCAACCCCAACCGCAGTCATGAACATGGGCTCTATCGTTAACCGCTTCGGTCCATCACCACAAGCCTTTATGGTGGTGCCTATCGTTGGTGCGTTCTTTATCGACATCGTTAACCTAGTGATTCTGCAAGGCTGTATTTCTTTTATTAAGTAATCAGCCTCGCTCCACAAAACAAAAGCCAGTCCCGAGAGACTGGCTTTTTTGATCGGCTTAGAGCAATAGGCATCAACAATTTAGATTATAGGAATGAGCCATGTCCTTTAAATTTATCAATGACTAATATTCGGTTTGTTGAGGACGTTACTGATGAGAAATCGTCGGACATTTATCATCAGTAATTTCCTTTTCTCCTTATAAGACTCTAGCTAATTGCCCGTCGCATCCATCATCGCGACGGGCTTTTTTTATTCCTGCCAAACGGACGTTGCGACGGAATTACAAGAACGCTTTGTATGGCAATTCTGGTTCGTTTTTGAAGATATCGCTAAAGCCACGGAAGTGTTGGTAGTGCATGCGACCTTTATCAGTCGGGAAGGTGTATTTGCCCCCAACTTGCCAGAAGAACGGTGCGAACTTGTATTGCAGACGGTCTTTCTTCATGTTCCACAACACTTCGATTTCGCGTGGGTCGTTTTGGAAGTTCGCCCAAATATCGTGGTGGAATGGCATCACGACATCACAGTTCAACGATTCTGCTGCGCGTAGGATGTCAGAAGACGTCATCTTGTCAGTCACGCCGCGTGGGTTTTCACCGAATGACAACAGTGCCACGTCGATTTGGTATTCGTTGCCGTGCGCTGCGTAGTAGTTCGAGTAGTGTGAGTCTCCAGAGTGGTAAACCGAGCCGCCTGAAGTTTCAATCAGGTAGTTCACTGCGCGTTTGTCCATGCCGTCGAGGATTTCTTTATCGTAAGAAGAAGTGCCTTCTGGCAGCGTGACAAGTGCAGTACGGTCGAATGAATCCAGTACGCGGATCTTCATGTCGCCGACTTCAAGCACATCGCCCACTTTCGCGACCACACAACGCTCTTCTGGTACGCCCCAGCCCATCCATAAATCGACACACGCTTGTGGACCAATGAACTTCACGTGGTCACCACAGTTTTGCAGTACCGCTGCCGCGACGTTCACGTCGATATGGTCTGCGTGGTCATGGGATGCCATCACAGCGTCGATCTCTTTGATAGCAAATGGGTCAAGCGGGAAGATAGCGGTACGCAGGTTTGGTTGCAGCGCTTCGACACCACCCATACGCATCATTTGGTGCTGGTTCTTCATGAAGGCGTTCTTTTGTGTCTTTTTGCCCGTACCACACCAGAAGTCGATAGAGATGTTGGTGTTGCCCTCACTCTTCAACCAGATACCTGTACAACCTAGCCACCACATCGAGAATGTATTCGGTTCTACCACCGTGTTTTCGATCTCTTCGTTTAACCAGGTACCCCACTCAGGGAATGTATTTAGGATCCAAGATTCACGAGTGATTTCATTTACTTTACTCATAGCAACACCTTTTTGTTTCACAATTTTTATTAAATTTGGGATGTAGGGAGCCGAGCGCCTTAATTTGTAGTTAAGGCACTGAGCTGAATTATTTTTATTTATTTGAGAAAGAGGCTAGGGCGCGTTAGACCAGAATAACCTGTGTCCCTTTCGCTTCTATCGCTTTGATGACCTCTGGGTTGGCGTTTTTGCCAGTGATCAGAATGTCGATTTTCTCGGTAGGACAGAACAACATGCCCGTTCTGTGACCCACTTTGGAGCTGTCTACCACGACGACGAGCTTGTCGATTTGCTCAAGCATTTGCTGCTCTGCCACCGCAGTTAACATGTCAGCCTTGTAGAGTCCGGCTTCGGTTAACCCTTTACCCGAGGTGAACATCCAATTGCCTGCGTAACTGCCAAGCGAGTTGGGTGCCGGATTTAAGAACAGTTTTTGCGAACGGTTGTATTGACCGCCAATGATGATCACATCGTCATGGTCTTCATTGATTAGGTAGCTTGCCAATGGGAAGTAGTTGGTGACGATCTGCACGTCTTGTCCACATAGCTTCTGCCCAAGTAGGAAAGCGGTCGAACCGCAGTTGATGACCACGCTGTCACCAGGCTGACAAAGTTCAGCGGCTTGCATCGCAATCAAGGATTTTTCTTCGTAATGCTCAGTGCTGTTGATATTCAGCGGTGACCATTTTTTCTTTTCTGCTTCTACGCGTTCTGCGCCGTTGCGTACTTTGCGCAGTTTGCCTAGTTCATCCAGCTTAGAGATGTCACGGCGAGCCGTCGCTGGAGAGACGTTAAAGCTCTCAATAATGTGTGAGACGTTAATCGTCTGATTTTCTTCTAATAAAGACAGAATGCCATTGTGTCTTTGTACTTCATTCATACCCATCACCCTATTTGATTCAAATTCACCGAAATGTGTATCTAGTGATTATTTGGTGATTACTTGTGATTTGTTTTGATTCTATTAATCACGCTCTTGATTGTCAAATTCAAGACTGATGAAAATCTGAACCTCATCACAAGAGTTTATAAGTTGTTGTATTTATTGGTGATTTAATTTTTTTTGTGTGATCCGCTTACCATTTGTAGGGTTTTTTGGAGGGCAAAATTGATAAATATCAAAATAATCACAAATGAGCATTGCGTGATTACTTTTGATTGTTAGAGTTTGTTTCGTGAGCAAAAACTGAGTAGATTCTACGACATCAGATGGAATCACTCTGACCTACATACGATTACAAATAAAAAACACTCTAGGGGTAAAGATATGGAGTTCTTGTACGACATCTTCTATATTTTTTACAGCCAAGTTATGACCAAAGCCCCACTACTGCTGGGTTTGGTAACATGCATTGGCTATTGGTTGCTGAGAAGAGACGCCACCACCATCATTAAAGGTTCCATCAAAACGATCGTGGGTTTCATGCTGGTTCAAGTGGGTGCGGGCACCCTAGTTGCTGGCTTCAAACCTGTGATTTCCAAACTTTCTGAATACCACGGGCTAACCGGCTCAGTCATTGACCCTTACACCTCCATGATGTCTACCATGGAAGCGATGGGCGACAACTACTCTTGGGTGGGTTACGCCGTTCTATTGGCATTAGGTATCAACATCCTCTTGGTACTGTTCCGCCGCTACACGGGTATCCGCACCATCATGCTGACTGGTCACATCATGTTCCAGCAAGCAGGTCTGATCGCCGTGTTCTACTTTGTGCTTGGCGCAAGCATGTGGGAAACCATCATTTACTCTGCGGTGTTAATGGCGCTGTACTGGGGCATCTCCTCCAACATCATGTTCAAGCCAACGGAAGAAGTCACCGGCGGGGCGGGGTTCTCTATTGGTCACCAACAACAGGTCGCGTCTTGGATTGCAACAAAAGTAGCGCCAAAACTGGGTGATAAGAACGACAGCGTTGACCACCTAGAACTGCCTAAATGGCTACACATCTTCCACGACAGCATCGCAGCAACGGCGATCGTGATGACGGTGTTCTTCGGCATCATTCTGCTTTCATTCGGTCTTGATAACCTTCAAGAAATGGCGGGCACCACACACTGGACTATCTACATCCTAGAAACGGGTCTGAAATTCGCTGTTGCGATTCAGGTGATTGTTGCCGGTGTACGTATGTTCGTTGCTGAGCTGTCTGAAGCGTTCAAAGGCATCTCTGAGCGCGTGATTCCAAATGCGGTATTGGCGATTGACTGTGCAGCTATCTACGCATTCTCTCCTAACGCAATGGTATTTGGTTTCATGTGGGGTGCGCTGGGTCAGTTCGCTGCAGTACTGGCGATGTTGGCATTCGATGCGCCAATCATGATCATCCCTGGCTTCATTCCAATGTTCTTCTCTAACGCGACCATCGGCGTATTTGCTAACCACTTCGGTGGCTGGAAAGCGGTGATGAAGATCTGTTTCGTGATGGGCATCATCGAGGTTCTAGGTTCTGCTTGGGCTATCCACCTATTTAGCCAACACGGCACAGAGTTCAACGGCTGGATGGGCATGGCGGACTGGGCACTAGTATTCCCACCAATCATGCAAGGTTTGTCTGCATCGAAAATGTTCTTCTTCGTTCTTGTTGGTCTGTCTCTGGTTTACATGTTCTTCGCTTCTCGCAAGCTACGTGCTGAAGAAGACGCGCAAGGCACAGTAGAAATCAGTGAAGAGCCAGAAGTGATTGAAGCGGTAGAGCAAGCAATCAAAGCGAGCGACGGTCTGCGCCCAGTAAGCATCCTAGCGGTATGTGGTAACGGTCAAGGCTCATCCATGATGATGAAAATGAAGATCGGTAAATACCTAGAGAAGAAAGGCATTCCTCACGTGATGGACTCATGCGCAGTGTCGGACTACAAGTCGAAGCTTGCGAGCACAGACATCATCGTATCGTCGAAGCACCTGTCTGCGGAGATGGAACCAGGCGAAGGCAAGTTTGTACTCGGGGTGCAAAACATGCTTAACCCTAACTCCTTCGGTGACGAGCTACTCGACATCATCAATAAAAACTTTGTACCAGCAAAATAAAACGGCATGACCAAATACTTCTCTCAATGAAGAGATAAGAAACCAATAACAAACAGCGGATAACAACAGTGGTGCCGGGCTTCGAAAAGCTAAAGTCACGGCACCCAAACTGGAGATAGAACAATGGGATTAAAACAATCACTGATCGACAACAACTCAATCAAACTGCAAGCAAAAGCCTCTAACTGGCGTGAAGCCATCAAGATTGGTACGGACATGTTGATTGCCTCTGGTGCGATTCAGTCTTCTTACCACGACGCCATCATCAGCAGCGTGGAAGAGTTAGGTCCTTACATCTGCATCGCACCTAACTTAGCTCTGCCACACGCACGCCCAGAAAACGGCGTGATTCGTACTGCTTTCGCACTGGTTACGTTAGAAGCTCCAATCTACTTTGAAGGCGAAGATGAGCCAGTTGATGTGCTAATCACGCTAGCGGGTAGCTCTTCAGACGAGCACATGGAAGGTCTGATGGAAGTGACCCAAGTGTTGGATGATGAAGACAGTGAAACGGGCGTGGATTTGGACAAGCTTCGCCGTTGCCGCAGCAAAACCGATGTATTCAACGTGATTGATGAAGCTCTGGCTGTTACTGCCTAAGGAGAAATCATGTACAGCGAACTGAAACAACGTGTGCTCGAAGCCAACCTCAAACTGCCGAAATACGGCTTGGTGACCTTCACCTGGGGCAACGTGTCTGAGGTTGACCGCGAGCGCGGCGTGATTGCGATTAAACCGTCGGGGGTGGAATACGATGGCATGCGCGCTGAGCACATTGTGGTGGTCGACTTAGACGGCAATGTAGTGGAAGGCAATATGAATCCATCCAGTGATACCGCGACCCACATTGAGATTTACAAAGCGTTCCCACAAGTGGGTGGCGTGGTGCACACCCACTCACGCAGCGCAACGATTTGGGCGCAAGCTGGGATTGATATTCCTGCACTGGGCACGACTCATGCCGACTACTTCTACGGCGACATTCCGTGTACTCGTAAGCTCTCACAACGTGAAATTGCCGAAGAGTACGAGAAGAACACAGGCTTGGTGATCGTGGAAGAGTTTCGTCAACGCCGCATCGACCCAATGGCTGTGCCAAGCGTGATTGTAGCAGGGCATGCGCCTTTCTCTTGGGGAACCAACGCTGACGATGCCGTGCACAACGCAGTGGTATTAGAAGAGATTTCTGCCATGGCATTAGCAACGCGTTCACTCAATAGCGGCATCAAGATCCAGCCTGAGCTTTCAGACAAACACTACCTGCGTAAGCACGGTGAAAACGCCTACTACGGGCAGAGGTAACGACATGTACAAAGTGCTTGCTTTAGATTTAGACGGAACCGTCCTCACCGATGACCACAGCATTCACCCAGAGGTGAAAAAAGCGATTCAAGAAGCGCAGCAGAAGTGTCACGTGGTGATTGTCACCGGACGCCATCACACCGCGGCACGCCCGTATTACGATGAGTTGGGTCTTACCACGCCTATCATCTGCTGCAACGGCACTTATGTTTATGACTACCACAATGACCGAGTGCTCAAGCACAACTCCATCGATAAGGAAGATGCGCTGACGTTTATCGCCTTGGCGAAGGAGTTTCAGGTCAAGATGGTTATGTATGTAACCGATGCCATGACGTACTCAAACTACAACCCAATTCATTACATGGAAGCGTTGGAAAAGTGGGCGAAAACCGCGCCTGAGCATCTTCAACCGAAGATCTACAAAATCGACTCGTTCAGCGAAGAAGTGCGCAATACCGAGTTCGTGTGGAAATTCGTAGTGGAAGGTTTACCAAGCTCGGTAGAACGCTTGATTGAAAACCCATGGGTGAAAGAGAAATTCAACGGCGAACGCTCGTGGTCGAATCGCATCGACTTCGCAGCAAAAGGCAACAGCAAAGGTTTAAGACTGGCGGAATACGTTTCTGAGCTGGGTTATCACCCGAATCATGTCATTGCCGTGGGCGATAACCACAATGATATTTCCATGCTCCGTTACGCCGGATTAGGCGTTGCCATGAATAACGCAGACGAGACGGTACGTTCAAGCGCCCGTTTGGTGTGCGAAACCGATAACAATAACGACGGCTTAGCTCGTCTGATACGTGAAAAAATTCAAGGATAAGCATCATGACCAAACCAATGATTCAAATCGCTCTAGACCAAACTAACCTAACTGATGCCGTGGCGGTTGCAAGCAATGTACACAGCTATGTCGATGTGATTGAAGTGGGCACCATTCTCGCGTTCGCAGAGGGGATGAATGCGGTCTCAACACTGCGTAAGAACCACCCAGACCATATTCTAGTGTGCGATATGAAGACCACTGATGGCGGCGCGATTTTGTCTCGTATGGCGTTTGAAGCAGGCGCTGACTGGATTACGGTTTCAGCCGCAGCGCACATTGCGACCATTGAAGCGTGTAAGAAAGTCGCGGATGAATTTAGTGGCGAAATCCAAATCGAAATCTACGGCAACTGGACGATGGAAGATGCGCAAGCGTGGGTGGATCTTGGCATCACTCAAGCGATTTACCACCGTTCTCGAGATGCAGAGTTGGCCGGTATTGGTTGGACAGATGCTGACATCAGCAAGATGCGTCAACTCTCTGAGCTAGGTATCGAGCTCTCTATCACGGGCGGTATCGTGCCAGAAGACATCTACCTGTTTGAAGGTATCAAAGCGAAAACCTTTATCGCAGGTCGCGCATTGGCGGGTGACAAAGGGCAAGAGACCGCAGAAGCACTGAAAGCGCAAATCGACCGTTACTGGAACTAGGGGGCGACATGTATCAGAACCTACAACGTCATCGTGTTGGCTTGTATGAGAAAGCGTTGCCGAACGAGTTGAGTTGGGAAGAAAAACTCAGCGTGACCAAAGAGTTGGGCTTCGACTTTCTTGAGATCTCGGTGGATGAATCAGACGAGCGCCGCAGCCGCTTAGATTGGGACGACGAGACGATCTACGCCCTGCGTCACCAGTGCGAACGTTATGGTATGCCATTGCAGTCGATGTGTTTGAGCGCGCACCGCAAGTTCCCGTTTGGCTCGGCTGATCCGAAGATACGCGAGCAAGCCGTGCTGCACATGGAAAAGGCGATCGCATTGGCGTACAAACTTGGCGTCCGTACCATTCAATTAGCTGGCTACGATGTGTATTATGAGCCAGCAAACCGTGCCACGCATTTGCGCTTTATTGAAGGTATGAAGGAAGCGGCGAAACTGGCAGAGCGCGCAGGCGTGATGCTTGCTGTTGAAATCATGGACACCGATTACCTCAACTCATTGAGCAAGTTTGAGGTGCTTAATCGCGAAGTGAATTCGCCGTATTTCACTGCTTATCCAGACGTGGGCAATATCTCTGGTTGGAACTATGACGTGTGTACTGAGCTGAAATTGAGTAAGCCACACATTACCCAAATCCACCTTAAAGACACGTATCGCGTGACGCCAGAATACAAAGGTCAGTTCCGCGATCTAGTGATTGGCGATGGTGAAGTGAACTTCGATGCCATCTTCCGCACACTCAAAGAGACAGACTGCGTCGTGCCACTGGTGATTGAGATGTGGGCGCATGATGAACATTGGCGTGCGCACATTCAAACCGCCCAACAGCGCTTAAATCAAGCGTGTGATCATGCGGAATTACCAAGGTTGTTTGCCGCATAATTCTCTCTAAACCGTATAAACACTTACATGCTCCGGTGCTCGTTATTGGGCACCGTTTTCCCATCGTGGGAACGTGCAGTTTTTAACCCTCGTGAAAACTGCACTCTTTCGTTTCATTGGTTGACTTACCATCAGGGTTGGCGCAAAGTTGCGCTTTGTCGTTATAAAACCCCGTTAATCTGAATGAAATTACTCCATCTGCAACTTTTCTGGTACGAAAAACATCACACCCTATTGGAGATGGAAGACCTGCCAATTCTCACCCCAGCGCAAGAGCAAGAACTGCGTGAGTGGGCGAAAACACGCCGCAAAATCCTCAGCTACGAAGTGCATCAACAACCTTGGGTAAAAGTGAACGTCGACGGTTTCTCGTCGATTTTGGAGCTCAAACCAAATGGCACGTTGGTGGAAAAAGACTTGTTCAGTGAGCGTGGTTTACAGGGCTTATGGAAGGTCAGCGACGGCTTCTTGTTTATCAAAGTCATCAGCGGAGAATTCATCGTCGAATACCAAATTGTTGGTCACACAGAAAACAATGTGCACAGTGGTATTGAGTACATCAACGGCAAAATCAGCACCTACAGCAAGTTTGCCAAACTCGCGAATAATTAAGCCGATTCAATTCGATGTAGAGAAAGGAGCCAAAGTGCTCCTTTTTTGTTGTGGATAGAAAATCCCAACTATTCTTACTTCAAGCAATGAAATCAATGCGTTAATATCCAAGTCATTACCTTATTCCAAACAGTAGCAGGAGGCATGAATCGTGTCTGAAAAAATATCGACGTCGGCGCTGGCAAAAATGCGTCAGATAGAGGCCAAGCTGCTGTTTGCTGATCTCAAACGCGCTGGTTACATCGTTCGCCAAGACGAGAAATGGATTTTGACCGAAGAGGGTGCCAAGTTTGGCGGTGAGTATGTCGATCATCCCAAATTTGGGCAGTTCATCGTATGGCCGACCAACTTGCACATCGAGCTTGCGGCAACGTCTGGCAAAACTTACAGCGCAACCCAGTTGGGTGAGAAGCTTAAGCTCAATGCCAAGCGTATGAACCAGCTGTTAAGTGAATTAGGCTGGATCAGTAAATCCGAAGAAGGTTGGAGCTTAACCGAAGCCGGAATCCGCGCTGGTGGGCAGCAGAGAACCGATAAAGAGTCGCAGAATACCTTTGTGGTGTGGCACGACGTAGTGCTACGTAACAAGCGTCTCAAGCAGTCTGTGATTGAGTTTTTAGGTCAAGATGCCGAGTCCCATTCGACAGATAAGTCGTTTTCTAGTTTTCGCCAGAAGTTTGAAGCTAAGCACCGCACTTTAGACGGGCATTATGTTCGTTCTAAAGGAGAACTGCTGATCGATAACTGGCTGTATTTGGCAGGAGTAGTGCACGCTTATGAGCGTCAACTGCCGATCGACCAAGATGTGACAAGCGATTTCTACCTACCAGGCGGTAAGGTCTATTTGCAGTTTTGGGGCAGCGATTCTGGCGAGATGTTAGAAGCGGAGCGAGAGAAGATTCGTGCGGTGTACGAGCAGCATAACTTCAACCTCATTGAGGTCGAGCCGAGCGAATTAGATAAGCTCGATGAGGTATTGCCAAAACGTCTGCGCCAGTTTGGTATTCAAGCTTATTAGACGCTTCGCTAACGGTTGTTTAAATTCCTAAACTTTCCCGTCTTTAAAAACGAAAAAACCCGTGATGACTCACGGGTTTTGTGTATTCAGCGTTTATCTTTGGTTGTTACCCGAAGGATTAGAAACCTTTGATGTTTTCCGCTTCTAGCTCAGAGAAGTACTTAACAGTCTTCACTTTAAGCTCTTGTTGTGAAGGCTCATCACAAACGATCACTGCTTTAGGGTGTAGTTGAAGTGCAGAAACCGTCCATAGGTGGTTTACGCTGCCTTCTACTGCTGCTTGTAGAGCAAGTGCTTTGTTGTGACCAGTTACTAGGATCATCACTTCTTGAGCGTCTAGTAGCGTGCCAACACCGATAGTTAGTGCGTATTTAGGAACTTGGTTGATGTCGCCATCGAAGAAACGAGAGTTCGCGATACGAGTGTCTTCAGTTAGTGTCTTGATGCGAGTGCGAGAAGACAGAGAAGATGCTGGCTCGTTGAATGCGATGTGACCGTCGTTACCTACGCCGCCCATGAATAGGTTGATCTTGCCGTAAGACTTGATTTTGTCTTCGTAGCGTTGGCATTCCGCTTCGTGATCTTCCGCGTTACCGTTAAGAAGGTTGATGTTCGCTTCTTGAATGTTTACGTGGTTGAAGAAGTTGTTGTACATGAATGAACGGTATGATTCTGGGTGATCCGCAGGGATACCGATGTACTCGTCCATGTTGAAAGTCACAACGTGTTCGAAGCTCACTTCACCTGCTTGGTAAAGTTCGATCAATGCTTTGTAAGTTGCTAGAGGAGTGCCACCAGTAGGTAGACCCAGAACGAACGGACGCTCAGCAGTTGGTTTGAAGTCGTTGATGCGCTTAGCGATGTGTGCTGCTGCCCACTTGCCTACTTGTGCTGCTTGAGCTAACGGGATAAGTCTCATTTTGTGCCCCTAGTTATTGGAATTTAAGATGTCCTGAAACATTAATTCGCATTATAAAATAAGTAATGGCGATCTGCTATTGTTTTAGGTCAAAATTTTGCTTTTTCTTTAACCAATGTTGCTTTTCTCAACAGTTTTCACGTTTGCTTCTTGCGATTACCCTCTTATATAGAGGACGTTAGACTAGTTGATTAGCGTTTAAAATTTATGACTGAAAAAAAGTTTTTTGGCTGAATGAGCGAGCTAAATTGAACCGAGTTGCGTAGGAGAAAGAGAAGAAAAATGCCGAAGTTATGATCTTACGCAATCTATGGTGTGGCACGGCGCTTCTTCCTTAACCATACTTAAAGTGTGTTTATTGCTGAGGGAATCGCAATGAAAAACGACTTAGACGCAACCAAAGTGCTGCAAGCATACGAATGTGTGATGAACAACGGCACGCCTACCGAGTTTGGCAAGATGTATGAAGGGGTAGAAGCCTTTTCTGATTACGACGGCTATAACGTGTTTCTGAGAGGCAATGGCGTGGAGCTCAAAGTGGGTTTCCACAACACCTATCAGCTGGAGTACGACCAAGAGCATCTTAAAGACAGCTTCTTGAAGAAGGTCGCTATGTTGGCGAAATGAGTGCTCGCCGTACAATAGGTTTACTAAAAAATGAAAAAGCCCTTTGGTGAAACACCTCTGGGCTTTTGGAAAAGAAAAATTTTTGCAACTCCACAGAATGAAACACTCTGAGGATTAACCAAGCATTAAGGCTTGGCAGAGTCGGTTAATCGTCTTCTGCTAGGCTCTCTTCTGCGTAGTCATCTGACGCCTCTGGTTTGTTACGACCATTTAGCGTGTGGAAGCGTTTGCGACCACGAGCTAACTGTGTGTATTTTAACCAAGTGCGCTCGATCTTAGTTTTCGCTTTGCCTGGGTTTTCCAGAACTTTTACGAAGTGTTTCTCTTCGCTGTTCTCAGGTGTCAACTCGCCTGACTCTAGGCCAAGCATAGTATCCCCATAAATTGTTAGGATTTCCTCTTCCGAAAGAGTAAAATCGCCAGACTTTGCAAAGCCGCGTGGGAATTTTACGTTGTCGTAAAAACGTTTTTTGCCATGACGAAATTCAGTGTCAGACATATCAACAGCCTCTGTAACCGTTATTGATGAATGTGATGAATTACGGCGAAAATTAGGCGCAAAGCTAACAAAAGAAAAACAAAACTTTTTTGTCGTCAAAATTTTAATTAGTTGTTAATCTGGTTTTATATTGACCAGGAGATGGTTTATGGATGTAAAGGTCTTTCGAACATTTTTAGAGCTGGCAAAGGTTCGTCACTTCGGACGAGCTGCTGAGAACTTGTACATTACTCAAGCCGCAGTGAGCGCACGCATCAAACAACTCGAAAGTTATTTCGATACGCAGTTGTTTATTCGTGATCGAAATAACATAAAGTTGACCTCCGCAGGTGAGCGTTTAATAGGCTATGCAGAGGTGATGGTCACCACTTTGCAGCAAGCCAAACTCGAATTATCCCTCGAAGATGGCAAAGCGTTACAGCTCACCATGGGTGGTACGCCGAACATTTGGGATGCTTACCTGCAAAACTGCTTGAGTGTCGTAACGGACTCGTTTGGTGGTTACGGTTTTATGGCGGAAGTCATGGGACGTGAGATGCTAAGCCGCAGCCTGTTGGAACGTACACTCGATATGGCTTTTGCCTTCGATCAAATCAAAGCGGATGAGCTTAACTGCAAGAAAGTTGCTGACGTGGTGTTGGTGCTGGTGTCTACCGAACAAGATTCTCTTGATACGGTGTTTAACAAGAAATACGTTTACGTAGATTGGGGTACGCGCTTCGCTTCAGAACACGCGGAACGTCACCCGAAAATCCCTGCGCCTTACCTTCGCACTTCTACCGCTCGTATCGCGTTAGACTTCGTTTTAGAGAAAGGTGGCAGTGCATACCTACCAGCGTCTCTGGTAGAGCCGTTTATTGCAAGCGGGCAGCTCCACAAGGTGTCTGGCGTAGAAGATTGGTACCGTCCTATCTATTTGAGCTATCGCAAAGCCAGCACGTCTGTAGAAGCGATTAAGCAGGTTGAAGAAATCGTAAAAGAGATTGACCCGTTAACGGCGTACAGCTTGCAACAAATTGCGGACATTCCAGCAGACGAGTAATTTCTGCTTTTGCGATCCAGAGCAAACTTAAACGAAAACCCCTTGGTGTGATGCCAAGGGGTTTTTTATATGAGGTTGCATAAATCTTTAAGTATTTATAAAGCCAAGCAATGGCTGAACCGAGAGTTATGGCAGATCGAACACCAATGCGGTTGTTGGTTTGTCCGAATCATTGCGGAACACTATGGTGCTCTGCTGTTCTACTTTCGCTCCATCACCACTGGTCAATGTGGTGTTGTCGACCTTAAGCACACCTTCCACTTGATGAACATACACGTTGCGACCTGATTCGATAGCAAAGCTTAACTCGGAGTTAGCGTCGAGAATCAACTGATGCAGTGTGGCATCTTGCTTGATGTGCAGCGTGCCATTCTCACCGGTTGGTGTCGCAATGGTGGTTAAGCCTTTTTCCTGACCAAAGTCTTTTTGTTGGTAACCTGGCTTATTGCCAAACGTGTTTGGTTGAATCCAGATTTGCAGAAAGCGCAGTGTTTCACTGTCTGAAGCATTGTATTCACTGTGGTAAATCCCTTTGCCAGCCGACATCAGTTGGAATTCACCAGCAGGCAAGGTTTTTACGTTGCCTTCACTGTCTTTGTGAGCGATAACGCCTTGCAAAACATAGCTGATGATCTCCATGTCGCGGTGGCCATGTGTATCAAACCCTGCATTAGGTTCGACAACGTCATCGTTAATCACACGTAGCTCTGAAAAGCCCATGTGTTGCGGATCGTAGTAGCTGCCGAAAGAGAAACTGTGCTTACTGTCGAGCCAACCAAAATTCGCGCGACCACGGTCATTTGCATGTCTTACGGTAATCATAATCATCTCCTCCTAGTGATCGTCTTACGCTAGTTTCTTACGAAGTGCTTCATCCAATGCGGCTTTGCCTGCGCCAGAGAAAGCGAGAGAAACGCTTGCTGCCAGTAGTGCTAAACCAAACTCGTAACCGTTGTTCGACATAAACAAGCCGTTTTCAAAGTGAACTGAGAAAATGGCGATCACCATGGTGAATGCTAAAGCCACCGCTGCAGGGCGGGTAAGCAGACCAAGCAAGATGAACAAGCCGCCAAAAAACTCTGCACTACCTGCTAAAAATGCCATCAGCATGCCAGGGCCCAAACCAATCGATGCCATCCATTGACCTGTACCTTCAAGACCATAACCGCCAAACCAGCCAAAAAGTTTTTGTGCGCCGTGCGCCATAAAGATGATGCCGACTGGAATGCGAAGTGCGAGTGCGCTGTAGCCCGCGTTTGAAGTGGTGATTTTCTGTAGTAGTGCTTTCATGACTTTATCCTTTCTCGAATTTTTCTGATGAGGAGTGGTGACTCCCTTGCTGTTGAAATCAGTGTAGGTAGGAGGAGAGAAAGAAAAAATCGGGGCAATTTGATGTTCTCGTTCGATAAATTCGATGGAACGTTTTTAACTCAATAAATACAGATGCTTAGGTTGGTGTTAGGCGTTGTTTATTGGTTGTTGCTGTGGTGGTTTTGATTATGGAAATCGCAAAATTTCGAATAACTTTTCGAACGTGTTTTGTATTTTGAAACAAGAATTCCGTAAATGCAGAGCAAAAAAAAGAGCACAGTAACCAGTGCTCTTTTGCTTTTACGATTAACAAGGGAGAAAGGAGTTTTTATAGATTCATTAAGCTTTCAAGCGAGTCTTCCACACTACGGTAGTGATAAGTGCGAATATTCACACCATCAGTCGCATTGATTTGAATTTCTGAAATCTCGTTATCAGAGTCGCGTTCGATAATCCCTATCGAGTGCTCGACTGATTTACTGGTAATAACCTTGTGATTTCTAAGTACAATCACGCACGTATGTAAGTCCATGCCAATTCCCTTTAGCCGACGTTGTTGTGTTGTTCTGATTTAACTTTAGTGCACAAATTTACTAATGCCAAAATTTCTCAATATTGAGTTCCGAAAATGGCTAATCTACAGTAACTCCTCGTTCTACAATGAAGTTATACCGATCGAGTGGCGAGCAAGTTACCCACTCGTTAAACACCCACTGTGTACGCAAGGACAGCACTATGCTCATCCACCCACACACATCGTTGACCTTCGAACAATGTCAAAAAGCACGCATGGCTCGTGACAGTCGTTTTGATGGGCGCTTTTACGTTGCGGTGAAAACGACAGGAATCTTTTGCCGCCCGATCTGCCCAGCTAATTTGCCCAAAGAGGAAAACGTCGAGTACTTCACTGACAAGACGCAAGCCTTGAAGGCGGGTTACCGTCCGTGTTTGCGTTGTCGCCCAGACAGTGCGCCAGGATCGTGGGCTTGGAAAGGGGTTGAAACCACATTTCAACGTGCGATCAACATGATCGATCAAGGCGCATTGCATCATCAGTCCCTTGCGGATCTCTCTGAGCGTCTCGGGATTTCGGATCGTTACTTACGCATGTTGTTCGAGCAATATTTGGGGATGTCACCAAAGCAGTATGCGCAGTATCAGCAATTGATGTTTGCCAAGCAGCTACTGCATTCGAGTTCGATGTCAGTCACTGAAGTTGGCTTTGCTGCAGGTTTTAACAGCACTCGACGTTTCAATGATGCGTTTCAAAAGATCCTTCAGCTAACGCCTTCTCAAGTGCGCAGAAAGGAGTTTGATGGTGTGGGGACAAATCGAATTGTGCTCCCTTATCGCGGGGCTTTGAACTGGCAGCACATGCTCGATTTTTATCGTCTGCGTGCGATTGAAGGAATGGAAGAAGTTACACAAGACGCTTACCAGCGCAATGTTTTACTCGATGATTGCCATGCACGATTTAAGGTCACTCAAGGTGAGGGGTACCTTGAGATGGAGTTCGACATTGAAGACGTCACTAAATTGCAGAATTTGGTGTCTGGTGTGCGTCGTATGTTCGACCTTGATGCGGATATTTGCACGGTAGAGCAGCATCTGGAATACATCGCGCCGGGATTGGTGAAAACCCACGGGATTCGTATTCCGGGCGTCTGGAGCGCGTGGGAAGCCGGTGTACGTGCTGTGTTGGGGCAGCAAGTGTCGGTCAAAGCGGCTATCGGACAACTTAACTTGTTGGTAGCAACGCTCAGTAACGAGCAGCAAGCACGTCACTTTCCGATGCCAGAAGCCATTGCGAATGCTGATGTTAGCTTTTTGCGTATGCCGCAAAGTCGTAAAGACACACTCGTGCGATTTGCTCAGTACATGCAGCAAAACCCAGAAGCCGATCCGCAGCAATGGCTGGAATTAAAAGGCATTGGGCCGTGGACGGTAAGCTATGCGCAATTGCGTGGCCAATCTCAGCCTAATTGTTTTTTAGATAAAGACTTGGTGGTGAAGAAAGCCATGCCAAACTATCCGTCATTGAATGCTCATACTGCGTCGCCTTGGGGCAGTTACGCGACTTTTCACTTATGGAATCAATCATGAAATCACTTTATACGGTAATGCCAAGTCCGTTAGGCGCAGTGACCATTCAAGCTAACGATCAAGGTTTGCTAGGAATTTGGTTTGAAACGTGTACCACCAAACCAGACGATTTGGGCGAGCGTGATGATCAACATGCCGTGCTCAGCCAGACTGTTACTCAATTGGAAGAATATTTTTCTGGGCTGCGTAACGAATTTGACTTGCCCCTTGCAGCGACAGGTACGGATTTCCAAACTCAAGTATGGCATGCACTAACGACCATTCCTTATGGTGAAACATGGAGTTACCAAGATCTGGCGAACGCCATCGGCAATCCGAAAGCGGTACGTGCGGTGGGACTGGCGAATGGTAAAAACCCAATCTCGATTGTAGTGCCTTGCCATCGTGTCATCGGCAAAAGTGGCAAGCTTACAGGCTATGCGGGCGGGGTAGAGCGTAAACAGCGATTATTGGCTTTGGAGAAGGGCTCATCACTTTAAGTGAGGCCATTCTCAGAATCCGGCAAGATTTACCTTATTTGCTTCGATTTTGTGTAGGGTTGTTGAGCTAATAAGCAATCCAGAGCAATGAAAAAGGATAATAAGGATATGTCTTTCAATACGGATTTTGATGCATTCATAAACCAAAGCTGGCAGCAACATGAAGCGAAGCCACAACAAACATACACTCAATTAGAACAAGCGCTTAGCGAGGTAGAAGACACTAACCATGCTGAGCGCATCTTACCTTTGATGTTGCACACATCCATTGGTCATCTGCAAGACCCAAGCCAGTTTCTTACCAGTTTAAATAAGCTCGAAAACATCGTTGTGAGCCAGAGTTTGGCAAGTCAGAGAGCCAAAGTCGTTGCGCAGTACTTTGTTGACCAAAATACAAACCATATCGCTGATTTGGAGGATGTCGATCAGCGTCGCGTGTTTGCTCAAATTGCCAACGAGCTGTCAGCAATGAACGAGCTAGAGCAAGCTAGCACATGGTTGGTAAAAGCAGCTAACGGTATAGATTCAGATCAAGCTGCCGAGCCTTTAGCGCGTTCAATTGCCATTACGGGAAACAACCTTGCCTGCCAATATGAAGAGCTTGAAACACGCTCTGAAGCGCAAATAAAACACATGCTAGAGGCTGCCACATTGGCGCTTGAATACTGGAAAGTTGCTGGTGGTTGGATGCAAGAAGAGCGCGCAGAATATCGCTTAGCGATGAGTCTGCTTAAAGCTGGTAACCCGCTCAAAGCCAAAGTGCACGCTGAACGCTGTGAGGCTATCTGTCGACAAAATGGTGAGGACGCTTTCGAGCTTTTCTACGCGCATGATTTGCTGATGCTGGTGCACTATCACTTAAGCCAAGCGAACAAGCAAAAACTGACGGCAGATGATCAGAAATACTGTGAGAGTTCGCCATTGGTGTAATGTTTTCATTAGCGAATTAGAACAAACAAAAAGCCCCGAGTTAATGGCTCGGGGCTTTGTTTTTTCATCGTGACTCTGTGCTATTACGCAGCTTGTGGCTTGGGCTGATAACGCCCTGGTTTATGGTTCATGGCCAAGATTAAGTTGGTCGCCACAGCGCCTAGTACAGAAAGGGCAATCAAGTAAACATCGACGATAAATAGCGACATCACAACGATGGTGCAGTCGAGTGCCATCTGTACTTTACCTGCACGAATGCCAAAGCGTTCCTGAAGGTAAAGCGCCAAGATGTTAAAGCCACCTAAACTCATCTTGTGGCGGAAAATCACTAGCATCCCCATACCAATCAAACCACCACCGAGCAGTGCGGCATAAATGGGTTCAATACGAGAAATTTCAATCACATGGTGCAGGTGGTCTACCGCAAAGGACACGATCGAAACCGCAATAAAAGTGTTGATGGTAAAACGCCAACCCATGCGCATCACAGACAAAATGTAGAAAGGTAGGTTAAGTACGAAGAACACCTGACCAAAACTGAAGTCACTGATCTTAGTGAGGAAGATTGCTAAACCCGCTGTTCCGCCAGTGAGCAATCCCACTTTGTTGAAGAAGATAACCCCAAGTGACACCAACGCACTACCGAGCGTCAGAGCCAAGAGGTTCTCTCTAAGGCTATGATCTTTATCCATAAAAGTATTTTCCTTGGTTTTAAAACCGTTTTAACTGCGAGCGCGCAACCAAAACGGACGCGGTTAGCAAAACGCCAACCAAATAGTGATAAATCGCTGAATAAAATGTCGTGAAAAGTGATTGATGTCGAGTTTTTGACCTAGATTGCGCGGATGTTAACTGTTTAACAGACTTTACACATTAAGCTAGGCAAACACGGAAGGAGCGAGGAAATGTCATGATTAAACAAGTAGGTAGTACGATAATTCAGCCTTTGCATAAGCTTTCTTGTCACTGCGGAAAAGTGCAAATTGAACTGTCATTACCAAATGGAATCGAGAAGCCTAGACGTTGTGATTGTTCTATGTGCCGACGTCGTGGCGCGATTGTGGCATCGGTGCCTTTGAATGGGATTCGCATAATCCAAGGTGAGGATGTACTCAAGCTGTACCAGTTTAACACCAACACGGCTAAGCATTTCTTCTGTAGTGAATGTGGCATCTATACCCACCATCAGCGCCGCTCTAACCCGAGCGAATATGGCTACAACGTTGGCTGCTTAGAAGACGTAAATCCGTATGAATTGGGAGAGATAGAGGTGATGGATGGTGTAAACCACCCATCAGACCGATAAAGATACGTAGCATGGATTGAGGCAGTTTAAGTAAACAAGCTGCCATTCATCCAAAGATGTGCGGCAATACTCGCTGCGTAACCCAGAGCAATCACCGGTGCCCATTTGAGGTGTCCAAAGAAGGTGTATTGTCCCCTCGCAGCGCCCATGAGAGCCACACCTGCAGCAGAACCAATCGACAGCAAACTACCACCAACCCCCGCGGTGAGTGTCACCAATAACCAGTTACCCATCGACATGCTTGGATCCATGGTGAGCACAGCAAACATAACCGGAATGTTATCGACGATAGCGGAAAGTATCCCCACCATGACGTTCGCCCAAATTGGGTTCCACTCGGTGTACATCACGTTAGAAACCAGTTCGAGATAGCCAAGTAAACTCAAGCCGCCAACACACATCACCACGCCGTAGAAGAACAACAAGGTGTCCCACTCGGCGCGAGACACACGGTGGAAAACATCAAATGGCACGACAGAGCCTAAGCGTTTTAATGCGTAGTCGTCGCCATTGGCAATCGCGCGCGCGGCTTTTTTGGCGAGGGAGTGTCGAAGGGTTCTGCGCAAGAAATAGCCGAAAAATTGCAGATAAGCGAGACCCATCATCATGCCAATTACAGGTGGGAAGTGCAGCAAGGCGTGGAAAGACACCGCAGTGGCAATAGTCAGGATAAACAAACCCACGATGCGTCTTGCGCCACGCTTAAGTTCGATGTGCTCATGAACCGTATCTGGCTTGGTGTTTGGCACAAACAACGACATGATGAACGCGGGAATAATGTAGTTGATCAGTGAAGGCACAAACAGCGGCATAAACTCAGCAAAACTGACGTGTCCTGCCTGCCAAACCATCAGAGTCGTAATATCGCCAAACGGACTGAATGCACCGCCCGCGTTGGCCGCTATGACGATGTTGATACAAGCTAGGTTTACAAACCTTGGGTTATCGCCCGAGACTTTCATCACCACTGCACACATCAATAGCGCCGTGGTTAAGTTGTCGGCGATTGGAGAAATTACGAAGGCTAAGCCACCTGTGAGCCAAAATAGCTTCTTGAAATCAAAGCCTTTACCGACCATCCACGCCTGCAAAGCATCAAACAATCTGCGCTCTTCCATCGCATTGATGTAAGTCATCGCCACCAGTAGGAACAATAAAAGTTCGGCGTATTCCAGAAGGTTGTGTTCCAGTGCGGCTTTAGCGACGTCAGCTTGGTTGTGTTGGGTAAAGGTGTAACCAATCAAAATCCAGATTAATCCCGCGGCGAGCAGCACAGGCTTGGATTTTCGCATGTGTAGGTATTCTTCCAACATCACCAGAATGTAGGCAATGGTGAAGAAGATCAGCGCGGCGTAACCGACGGTGGAATTGATGAGATTAAGTTCACTGGTCGCAGCTGCAAGTGCGGAGCTAGAAAACATCAAACAGCAAAACGCGACAATTGGATAGATTGGCATAGACATTTCTCCTTGTCTGACTGGAGAAATTTTAGCCACATATTAATAGGTTAAGTGTGAGTAAGCTCGAATTAACGGTAGGAGTTTTGAATTGATGTAGCTTGCGCCACTACTTTCTGAGTGACGCAATGCTCGCTGCGCCAAATAGGATTACTGCAGCGTATAAACCATAAGTTAGCCAATGGCTAATTTCTAAAAAAGGAACGAGTCCTTGACCTGCCCACATACCGCCTCCGTTTAATGAGCATTTTGTTGATGTCGAATGAATCTAATGGAAATGAACAATGTTTTTTGTGAGAGAAAGCAAATTACGTGGTATTAGGAATGATAATTTTGATGAGTGAGAGTGAGCTCTCATTTTTGAGAGGCTTGCTGTAACCCCAAAGTGTTAGAGCAAGCCATACATAGTGCTGAATGGATTTAGCGCAGCAATAGTTTTTTCAGTGGAGTGGCTTCAATGCCCTTCACAAGCAGCAGGGTAACCACAATGGTTGCTGGGTAAATGAAAGCGTCTTTCGCCAAGTTTTCTAACCCCAACATGCCTGCGACGTTCATCATCAGGATGATCACCAAAAGGTGGCTGACGTAGATACCTAAAATACTCGGAGACCACTTAAACACCCACGGCATATTGCCGAAGTTTGGATGGGCAAGAAGCCACATGAATACACCTAAAGACCAGATCACAGTGCCGAACAAGAAGTCGTGTGAATTAAAGGCGATCTCGTAGTTCATCAAGTAATAGGCTTCGGCAAAGTGCAGCGCCATACCGATCAAAATCAAGCGAATAGTGTTATTGCGAGACCATTGCCACTGGTGTTGTCGCGCTAAGTAACCAAGCACCACTAACAAGGTACTGAAGAACGGACCATTACGAGTGAAGAATGGGGCTGGTAGCTCAGTAAGCGTGATGTAGCTGCCTGCGAACACTCCGTAGATGTATAGCAATACCGCTGTTGGTAGCAGCAACTGAGCCATACCAATACGAACCAGAAACGCAATGATGGCCACAGCAATGATCAGGGCTGGGATAAACCACAAGTGCACCAAACCACCTTCCAACAGTGAGTTAATTGGGTTGGACATTAGGTAGCCCCAATAACCTTGTCTCTCGGCGAGATAACC
Organism: Vibrio sp. CUB2; assembly: GCF_001557945.1. Taxonomy (NCBI): domain Bacteria; kingdom Pseudomonadati; phylum Pseudomonadota; class Gammaproteobacteria; order Vibrionales; family Vibrionaceae; genus Vibrio; species Vibrio sp. CUB2. The sequence goes on from NZ_LNRB01000008.1 coordinate 257,936, forward strand.
CGCTTCTGCAACCACTGGCCAACGGAAAGGCACTAAGAGACAAATCGCGCTCCAAACTAACCATATTTTAAGCAAAGGCTTGGTGTAGTTTTTGAGTGTCTCCACGGGATTCGTGCTGAGCTTTGGTTGGATTAGATAGCCGGAGATGAGGAAAAACAGCGGCACGGCAAAGCGAGCCAATTGGTTGAGCATGTACCCGACCCAAGGCACCTCATCCCATTGCCAATAGGTGAGAGCCATCTGACAGTGAAGCCCTACGATCGCAAACATTGCGATGATGCGGGCAAATTCTAAACTGGCAATTTTCTTTGTGGTTGCCATAAGTGCTTACCTAAAAAAGTGAAAAATCGCTGCGAAATTAGCAGGTAACGGCTCAGTTCTCGCGGTAAAAAATCAACTCATGTGCAATTGAAGGGGACCAGTTTTCGAAATTCAGACCCATCTCAAATTTCGAAAATTCATATTCATAAGATTACTCAATGTATTGCGATCGAGAGTGTGCAGATGGCTATATGTAGTGTCCACTTAAGAATGAAACTGGTGAGTTAAACAAATCAATCGGTTTTGATCTGATTTCCAGTTACGAAAGTAAGGAAAACGCAGTAAATTCCAATTAACAGTTAGAACTCGAGGTTCATTTTCCAGTTAACGCTGAAATTGGTCTGAGAAAGTGCTACTGAAAGCGTTGATATAGTGGTTAAAAGTGCCTAAATAGACGTAAATGTCTACCAATTTGCTAAAGGATAGCAGAAAGTCTAGCCTCTGTTAATCGGAGTCAACAGGTTGGCCGGAGTGTTCAGAGAGAGGGCTGGCTAGAGGCGGGAGTTAATGGGTTGTTATTCGCAGCTTGGTGCATTAATGGAGCAATTCTATCGAACAAAACTTCCAGTTTTGCGCTGTCGATATTTGAAGACTCTGCCAAGTAGAGGGTAGGCGGCTGGCTTGGAGCGCTTACAATGAGACTGGTAACCCCTTACCAAGGAATTACTGAAGCGCTCTTTAATGATTATCTGGCCGACCCTATGCCAGTAATGTAGAAATCCGTATGGAAGAGTAAGGTTGTATTGGTAAATTAAGTATTTACTTTACATAGTTACACGGGATTTATGATTGTCTCACGATCAGAATTCCAGGACACACCCTACAACGGCATAATATTCTATCTTGATATCTCTATCTTCATTTCCAATGCTTCTCTGCTACTTTCATCTGACATAGTCACCAGTCTTGTACTACCCGTATATTGAAAGTTATATGCTTCGTACAACTTTCTAGCGACCAGATTATCAGAATAAACCTCTAAACATAAAAACTTAAAGCCAAAATTTCGACTATCAAACAATAATGTTTCAAGTAATTTCTTGGCAACTCCTTTTTGTCGATGCTCCTTTTTGACTTGAATACCCACATAACCTGTATTGTCTGAGTCAAATCCGCACATAGTACCAGGAAACGCTTCAACACTTCCTACTATTTCGTTATTCTCTATAGCAACAAACTGAGGGATTTTTCGCTCGGTAACTTTGCGAATTACTGTTAATATTCGTTCGTCTGAAGGGGGAGCTGTTCTAAGAAAGCCACCTTCCTGAAATACTGAATTCCATAATATTTTAAATTGTTCTAAATCTTGCTTTTCTATTCTTCTTATTCTCATTTTTTCTTCTTCCTCTTTTGAGTTTTCTAAAAATTTAATTTATGTATAATTTTTTATTTCCATTAATTTACCATTAGATAGCTCGTAAATTCGATCTGCACTCATAATCGTTTCTTTCCTATGAGCTACTATTACTCTTGTTATATTCAATTTTTTAATATTAGAACTAATTGTTTTTTCCGTCGAAATGTCTAGATGAGATGTCGCCTCGTCCATGATGATTATTTTAGGTCTTTTATACAGAGCTCGAGCAATTAATATTCTTTGTCTCTGTCCGCTAGAAAGCGTATTTCCCAATTCTCCAATATATGTGCTATAACCATCTTTAAAGGAATTGATATCGTTGCTAACCGAAGCAACATCCGCACAGTGATTTACTAGATCCATATCGACGGTAGAGTCAAAGCAAGATATATTCTCTGCTATAGTCCCTTTGAGTAACTGATCTGTTTGCATTACAACAGCTATTTGCTCTCTATATTTACTAATATTGATTGTTTTCAAATCAACGTTGTCAATTTCGATTGAACCTTGTTGCGGTTGTACAGAGCCTATAATTAAATTCATGATGGTGGTTTTTCCTGAGCCTGACTTACCAACAATTGCTACAGATTCTCCTTGCTTAATTCTAACTGAAATATCATCCAATAACTGTATTGGTGATTCATTATATTTATAAGATACTCTAGAAAGTTCTATACATCCTTTTATCTCTAGGTTTGTGAAAGATCCTCCTGTGTTTTCTGTTTCAGTCTCTGTTATTTCACCTAGACGTTCAAGATGCATTCCAAGCATTTTGTATTCAATAAATTTATCAATTAAAGAGCTAGAATGTGATGTAAGTTGTGATTTGTAAGCCATAAAAGCAATTAGCATACCTATAGTGAAATTATTTATTGAATTTGATTCAATTACAAAAATTGCACCAAGATAAATTACAATAACTCCCTCCAAACCAAATAAAATATTTTTGGATAATGAGAAAGAAGATTGCATGTTTTGAAGTTTAACGTTGCCAGATAGAGAATCAATATAATAACTAAGCCAAGTACGTTCTCGATTATCAATCATGCTATAATATTTTATACTATGAATAGCTCTTATGTTCTCCATAAAATTACTATTTTCCAGCGCAGACACTTCTAAATTTGACTTTGCTTGTATCCTAAGTGGACGATACCACGCTAATCTAATCATTAAATAAGCCAAAATTCCGATTATGACGACTAAACTTAACTTATAATTATAGATAAGCAAAACTATTAATGTAGTTACAACCATTAAGATATCAATGCAAGCCTCAACAATAGTTTTTGATATTATTTTGTTTACATTTTTTAGTGATCCAAATCTAGAAACTATGTCACCTACATGTTTACCATTATAATATTCCAAAGGGAGATTTAGCAAAATTCTAATTACATTTTTTGATAGGGTTTCACTGATTCGAGCCCCAAAAATTGTAATACAAAGACTTCTTATATACATGGAAATTGAGTTAAATATTGAAACAAATGCAAAACCAATAGCCAATATAACTAATAAATCTGTATCTTTGGTTGTAACGGCCTCATCTACTACTATCTGAACATAGTATGGACTTATTATATTAAGAAATTGAACAATAATAGAAAGGATCAATATTTGCAACAAAGATCTCTTTAGATACCTTACTCCTTTTATGAAATTAAATATTTTTGCTCTCTTATCCATAATGTCAAAACCTTTCTGCTAGTTTTACAATCGGATCTATCGCCCAATTAAATATGGTCTTTCTTTCAATATTAATGTCAGCCTTCATTGTCATGCCTGGTCTAATATTTAGATTGTTTTTTAGCAAATTATGATGGTCTAAATTTAGCTCTACTAAATAAAATGGCTCGGAGGCCTTGACTGGTATCTCTATTTCTCCGGGAATGTAAGAGCTCTTATGAATAACAGAGATCAATGAGTCATAAATTCCAAACTTTTGATATGGGAAAGCATCTATTTTTAATCTAACTAGGTCGCCCTCATTGAGTCTTCCCATTGACCTTGTAGGAACAACTAACTTTGATTTTATTTTTGTGTCTTCTGAAACTATGCTAAATAAGATATCACTAGAAGTGACGTAGCTTCCAGCGTTAACATTCAGACCGCTAATATAACCATTTTTAGATGCACTTATTATGACGGTATTACTATCTTTTACTTCACTTATCTTTAACAAGTTGTTTTCAATCTCTATTTCAATAGAAACTATTTCATCTTCGTATTTTTCAGATTTAATAGCTAATGATTCCATTTTATAATTTGCATCAAACTTATGGCTCGAGATCGATATAAGAATGGAGTTTATTTCACTTCTGAGGTTAGTTATTTTCTCCCTAGTTTTTTCAATTTCTAAATGTCGAATACTTTGTTTTGAGGCAAGGTACATCTCAAGTCGTTTAGAGAATACAGATATTAAGTTTTCTTTCAAACCTATATCTTTCTCTTTCATTTTTATTAGTTGACTTATACTTTTAATTTCTTTTAATGTTAGCTCATGTTCTCTATTATCAATTTCCTTTATTATTTCGATTCTTTTCAATAGTTTTTCATTTATTCTTTCTAACCCAAATGAAAACACTTCACTTAATAACTTATCGTTATCGATTTCATGTTCAAATTTAAGTTTCAATATATTTTGTCCTTTTCTTACTTTCTGGTTATTAGTAATGTAGACTTCCTCAACAAATGAGTTTCTATAAGGAGAAACTTTTGTTATGCCACTATCTAACTCGAAGTATCCTAAAACAGATTCTTTTTTAGTATATGAAACATTAGTTAGAAATATAAATGTTGTAATTAGCATGGAGAGTAATAAGTAAGATGTATTCTTAAAACTCAACTCTTGTTCAGAAAACCTCATAAACTATATCTACACATCACGTTGTTTGAAATTTAAATAATTAGTGATCTCAATATCTATATCTCTATTATAAGATGACTCAATGTCCAAACGTTCAGTACAATCATTAGTATTAAGAATCCATGCTGCGATCTGTGAAGATCTTGTTCTAGGTTTATTTCTGAAATAATTAGTAATCTCTTTTTTTCTCACAAACCTAAAATTAATTGATATGCTATCTTCTAAATACTCTACAGCATGCCATACACTCATTGGAATAAATGCTACTTCTAATGGACCGAGCTCGATGATGTCATCAGCATTTCTTAAGAACCAATCGTGATCGGTTATCCAGTTAGATTTAGAACGTTCGTAGTATTTTAAGCTGGGGTAACCAACATATATTTTTTTTCGTCCACTTAAGTTGTAAAAAATTACATCCTTAAAATCTTGATCAAAATGAGCGTGCGCACGTTGGCCTTTATATCCCAAAAAAAACTGAGAAACAGCTTTTTCATTGCTTTCTTTAAGTAACACTGGCAACGGGATTTTCTTTAATAAATTAATTGGAGCCCTTTTTGCGGATGAGCAAAGCTGGTAAGGAACTAAGCCATTGAGCCAATCGTTAAAGGTATATTTATGAATTTTTCCACAACCAGGTCCACCATTTCTCACAAACATATCATAGTAATTTTCAGAAAAATCAAATTCAACATCCCCTATTGAATTGGCTATTACTTCTTCTGAGTTAGGAAAGTTAATTGAAGTGAGCTTTGACAGGGAATGAAAATCACTAGGCCTACCCAAATACATGTGCTTCTCCTGATGTAATAAAGTAGTTTTCAAATTCATCTGCGAATTTTGGACTTAAATTTGGTGAAATCAAGCGTATGAGATAATAAGTTTCATTATTTATCACAACCTTACTCAGTAATCTTGTGTAAATGTCGATATCATATGTAATAATATTAAATTTTGAAACAATTCTATTAGAAAAAAGAGATAATGTTTTATCTGAATGATAATAATTATTAAACAATCTTTCTCGACTGTTTCTTGGTGATTTAATATATTTTTGGTGGCTAGGGATGCAATTTACCCTCAACTTGAATGCAAAGTAACTTTGCATTGATTCATTCAAGGCTCCATCGAATGAATCTTCAATCACGGTACTTGCTTTACTTCCTACATAAGCTCTACCGTTGATGCATAGCACACAGATTGCGGTATATCGCTTACATACTACCTCACTGGATATATAAAGGTGATAAAATGATTCTTTATCAAGATTTACTGTTTTTTTTAAAATAAATCCACAATTATCCTTGTATGATGAGTTCATTATTGAATGTCTTTCTATACACTCGTTAAGTGCATGTTCTTTAGCTTTTTCTATAGTTTCATGAATAGAAAGTCCTGTAGCATCTGGTTTTATTTTATAATCTTTAAATTTACTTTTTTGATTGAAATTAACCCCTACATAAAGTGAAGGTAATAGAACGTTATTGCCATTTTTTTCGTCTTTGCAAATAGACCACTCCTTTGGCTCTTGATAAAATCTATCAATCAGTATCTTTTCTAAATCACTTCTATCTTTATCAATGATATAATTATTAGATGCAATCCCAACACACCTTTCATATAATTCAAATTTGGATTTTTTTAATGCTATGTTTTCATTTTTACTTATACCAACACCGTAGATAATAGATCCATTTTTTAATATTACACTTGCTTCCTTATAATATATTTTTTTTCCAAAGAATATATCTGTTAGAGATTCTATTCTTACGTTAAAGCTTTCTACATTAATGCTTGGGATGACAGACACACGAATCCTCTTTGGTGACATTTAATATTTCTTTGTTTGTTCCATTACAGTAAATTGTCATCACTGATTCTCGCTCATTCTCAAGTATTGCACTTAAAAGTTCAGAGGCTGTCTTAGACAGATTGTGGGATGCACTTACCCTGAATCTTTTAGTCGAGTTGAAAGGGATAAAGCCAGGACCAATAGACATTTCTAGATGTCTGTGTGCCGCTATTGTTGCACAATTTGAGCAAGAGCCATTATATGGGTACCTTAGGTATGGGGATATTCCGATACTTGATGCCTTTATGTGTGAAGATCCGGTATTAATACATGCGGATATAACCCACTTTGTTATTTCTAATGATGGAGTATCTGCTGTCTGAATTACTAGACTGTTACCATCAATCAAATTTTCCAATTTTTCTATGTTACTATTTGAAATTTGAGCGTCACAAATTATTGGTCTAATTCCTGAGTGGGCATGTATATAGTCTGATAATACTTCAGTTTTCTTTCTTCCAATATCACTATGTTTAAATATTGATTGCCGATCAATGTTGGATTTTTCTATCACATCAAAGTCAATAAGAATAATGTCTTTAAATGGTAAGTGCAGAGATTGACTTATTATATGTGTAGCAAGGCTTCCACACCCTAAAAATACTATTCTTTTATTTTCAACTTCACAATTGTTTAATTTAAGGAAAGAGCCAAGTCTTGAAGATATATCTTTTTTACTAAAGTTAGTTATAAAATCATACGATTCTAGTTTTCTGACGAAATCAGAGGAAAATTTTTTTTCATCACTAATGCCATCAAATAATAGAGCATCAATTGTTTGAACAATTTTCTTTTTCGATTTAACCTTTATGAGCTTGTTTTTATAGTGTAATGCTATTTGGTTTTTACTTCTATATATATTTACCGAAGGTTTAATAAGTTTTACAATCATATTTTACCGCCATCTCTATAAATTCTTTTCCATGCTCCGTCAATTTTGCGTTCGACTGAATTATATTTATACAATCAGAAAATGAACTCTCTGCTGCTTTTAACATTTCATCATCATTCTCTTTAAATAGTTCAATTAACCCAACTAGAACATATAATTGGTGAAACAAACCGAACATTGGTCTCTTGTCTTTTCGAAGAACTGATGTGAATTTTTCTTTGGGGCTATTTTCATAAAGAGGATATTTTATAAGTATATGATTGAAAACAGAGTGTCTACATTCATGATAAATATGTTCGGATGCTAAATATGGTCTTTCTAGGTATTTGGGGTTCAAAAAAACACCACCGGAATATCCATAGAAAGAAGCTCCTATTCCATTGCCGGCTTCAAACGGAACTAATTCTTTTAGTGTTTTTTCAACAAAATAAAATGCATAATTAGATCTGTTTAGAAGAGTATCTATTGTATTAGTATATCCGTTTCTCATTCTTTGGTTAACTTCGAGGAACTCAATGGATGAAGAATCTTCAGTGGCTTGTAGAGCAACATTGTTCAAGCAACGTTCTGCGTGTCCGTTCATTAGTATAGATTTACGTTCAACTAATCGGTCGTTAATTTTTTCTTGTATTAAATATGGTGGATACTCTTTACTTAACAATTCTCTAGCTACTTCAAAATTCTTAGATGTAATGGAATTTTTTACATTGTTATACAGTTCATAGTAAACAGGTGACAAATTTAATTTATTATTCTTTAAGTTAAGGTGCTCAATGTCAACGTCAAGAGTATTACTTAAAATTAGAAACTTATTAACTAATTTATCATTGGTTTCTATTTCAAGTTGACCAATTTCTTTGATGGTTGGAAAAAAAACATCACCAAATTCTATATCTATACTCATAATTGTTTTTCGAATTTTACTTTATGTGCGTTAGTTATATTCACACCCTCAAGTTAGGGTGTGAATAATAAAAAGAAAAAGTATGGTCATATTGCTGTGACAAAAGCCATACTTATAATAATATGTCCATTATCTTTGTTGGATGTCTGAATATTCCAACTGCATGGCCGGCATACTTGAAGCTGTAATTTCTACATCTGATACTTCAAGAATTTCTTCTAAAATTAGTTCCTCTTCTGAAACTAGTCCAGCATGGATTTTTTGTAATTGAGCTTCGTTACTCATTCCTATTTCTCCAGATAATTAGTTAGTTTAAGTAAATTTTTAAATATCGACATTTATCAGTGCGCGTCCAAAAAATTAACAAACACTTCCTTTTTGTGAAATGTTTTTGTTTCATTTGGTTAACTAGAGTCTCACTTTTTATTAAAGTATTGATATTAAATATGATCTCTGTCTCATATGTTGCCATTAGTTATAGTGGTGGTATCAATAGTAAACGTCTAATACTTAAAGAGATTTAATCAATCTAAATGACTTTGATGCGATGTACGCACCTCCCTTCGAACATCGTTTCTCACGCTCAAGGTACAGCCACTAAGGTTAGGAGTAATATCCATATGTACTAAGGTTGTCGTCATAGGTTTAGCTAAGAACTTTTTCGAGCATACGTATTGACAGCGCTATCTCATGTAATCCTGATTATCCTTGAGGAAAATGTTAAATTTAGTCCGAAAGCTTCTAGGTAATACTGCAATAGCTAAGGGGTCATATGCATCATGACTCCATTTTGGACGAGTCTTTCTAGGACTTGGTTCTAAGGCACTACTTTTCTGGTGACTATACCAAGTTGTACTTGCTCGCACTTTGGGGAAACAAACCCCATCTTAGGTCTCAGTACTGTCTCAAGCTATTACGTCAGCATCAATAAAGTCATTTTTATTTTTTATGTAAGGTTTGACATATTGCTAGGGAAATAGACTAACCTGATAATTATTCTCCTTTTCGGCAAATCAGCGATATCCATCATTTCCACAAAATAGGTTTTGGGACTAAAAGTAGTTGAACTGACCTAGCCTACTTAACTCGAGCTTAGGATAAAAATTGAGATGAACTAGTTGTTAGTTTTACGAACAGATCATGCTGACCAGAGAGAACTACCGGAAAGGGCAAATTTCTGAAAGTGAAATAATGATTATCATTATTGCTTTTCATATCTCAGATTGAACATTCTCGTTGTCGTGGTTTACATGGATTCATGTTGAACTTACTTGGTGGCTTAATCGCGATGGCTTACACCGATCTGAGGGTAGCTAGCCTTTCACTAAGTGTTTCATAGCCAAGCAGATAAAAAGCAATTTTTTTGCTAAGTTGGTACCGATAATATGTGTATTAATCATGATGGTCACCTTTCTTTTACTCGATACTATCGAGTTTAGTGGCATGGAGAGACTTACCATCTTATTAACTTCAAAGGTTGAATCTTTAATTTTTACCCCAGCTTCCGTGAGTTTCAACTTAGTGGAAATAGTTCCAACGAAACTTTTTCCTACATATAGGATGGTTTGACCAGTAAATTGGTGATTTGCAAAATAGTACGACCGTGCTAAAAATGTATTTATGAAAAAAGGAAAAGTAACCAAAGAGCTGATACTGCAGCGTGCATTCCAACTCGCGAGTGAAAACGGGTTGGAGAGCCTCACTATTGGTGAGCTTGCAAAGCAGTGTGGTATGTCGAAAAGCGGCCTATTTGCTCACTTCAATTCCAAGCTGAACTTACAGCTGTCGGTATTGGAGTTTGCCAACCAAGTGTTTGCTGAGCGCGTAATTGCGCCCGCGCGTGAGTTGGGTGATAGCAACATCGAGCGTAAAGTGCGTGGGTTGTTGGATGCTTGGATGACGTGGAACCACTCTTTTCAAGGCAGTTGCATGTTCCTCGATGCTTGGAACGACACCGCAGAAGAAGGTTGTACGTTGCAAGCAGCATTGCGTAAATCAATTGATACTTGGTTGAATTACCTAGAAATTCAGATCAAGAAAGGCAAAGAAAACCAAGAGTTTGTGGCGGACTTAGATACGCGACAAGCGACCTTTGATCTATACGGGCAGTACTTAAGTGCACACGTATTTTACTCGATCAAAGGGGAAGAAGAGAGCCAGAGATTGTTCTGGCAAGGCATCGATAACTTGTTTATTCGATGGAAGCGCTAGCCCCGCGGTAACGGGCATAGTAAGAGATTCATAACAAAGGGCGACGGAGAGCGCTCTTTCTTATCAGCTTAAAAAGCACGACCGTTCTATTTTGTGCAAAGCTGATAGCTAAGGAAACGATCATGAGTGAGAAAATTTACTTCAATACTTCGCAGAAATTCAGCGTAAAGCGCAGTTTAATCAACATCAGCACGCGTTTGCACCACACGCTAGCACCGTCACACGCAAAAAAGACTGCGCGTAAATTGCTGCTTACCCCTGCGCGTACGCAGCCAAAAAATGCCGAGCCACAGGGGCTTATCAAAAGTGAAATCCAAGGTCATGCTGGAGCAATTAAAACCTATCAGCTTGGTAGCGGCCCAGTATGGGTGTTGACTCACGGTTGGTCGGGGACAGCGAGCCAGTTCTACCCTTTGATGGAACACATTGCCGCATCGGGTTACACCGCACTAGCATACGACCACCCTGCGCATGGTGAGAGTGATGGTCAGTACGGGCACATCCCTGCGTTTGTTCGTGGCCTAGAGGATGTATTGGATTCGGTGGAAGACGTGGCCGGTTTGGTTGGACACAGCATGGGTACGGCGTCGGCGTTAGAGTGTCGTCACAGCAAATTAGAAAACAAGCCTTTGTTATTGATTGCGCCAGTATTGAACTACGTTGAAAACCTGTTTGGCAGCATTGCTCGTTCGGGTTATTCAATGAAGCTGTTCAAAGCGGTGGTTTCTGAAGTGGAAGATCAGTTTAACTACCCATTGCAGTCGATTGACCCAGAGAGACGCTTAGCCGAACGTGAAGCGAAAACCATCATTGTTCACGATGAGCAAGACAAGTTTACTAAGCACAGCGTATCTGCGCAGGCGGCAAGTGAGATTGAGCGAGTGGAGTTGGTGACGACCCAAGGGCAAGGCCATGGACGCGTGATGAAGTGTGATGAGGTATTTCAGAGCTTCGATCGTTTAATTGAAGCAAGCTGATTATTGAAAAGCATTCCCTAGATTTTGATAGAACAACAAAGGACAGCCGAAGCTGTCCTTTTCTTTTATAACTCTATTGAAAGCGAGTGATGTTGAATCACAACGCTTTTAGCAGTGCTTAGTTACAGTTAGCTGGACCAACTTCTTTCCAAACACCCCATTCGCCAGATTGGCTAGGATCTTGGCCTTGAGTCCACCATTTCGCTTCCCAAGTCTTACCAGCGTGCGTCACTTGGTCACCGCCGTTGTAAACTGTGCCAGCATCCCAAGCGTTAGTACATGTACCGCCGCCAGTGGTGTGTTTTGCAACAACAACGGTTGCTGTCGCTGTGGAGGCCGCTTGACCATCGCTTACGCTTACAGTGAAGCTTAGGCTAGTGTCTTGTGGGTACTCTGCTGCTGTGAACGTGACTTTTGCACCGTTAACCGTTGCGTTTAGACCTTGAGGTAGCGTCCAGTCGAACGTTAGCGTGTCGTTGTCTGCATCGCTAGAAGCCGAAGCGTCTATCACAACCACGTCACCTGCGTTTGCTGTTGCTGGTGCAGAAACCTGTGCAACTGGCGCAGTGTTTGGTGGATCAATCACGCCTGCTGGCTTAACCGTTACTACAACAAGATCAGAAGCGGTTGCACCTTCGTTATCAGTGACAGTTAGCTTGAACGTTAGCTGCTCTTCAGCGGCAACTTCTGCTACATCGAAGCTTGCTGTCGCTGCGTTCGCGCCAGATAGAGCCACTGCAGTACCAGATACTTGTTCCCAAGCGTAGCTTGCGATTGTGCCATCAGAGTCTGTTGAGTTGCTGCCATCAAGTACAACACTTGCAGGACCTGTTACTGCTTGGTCCGCACCTGCTGCTGCCGTTGGTTTACGGTTTGGTTGAGGAACGACACTGCCTGCCATGCCTTCGTGCATTGCATTCAGGATGTCACCGTTATCTGCGTCAATTTCCCAAGAGAATAGACCTGCTAGACCTAGAGATTTTGCGTAGCTACCTTTTGCCAATACCGAGCGGTGGTCATCAAATGTGATCAGCTCACCAGTCGAACGGTTCCACACCCAAGGTGCTTCTGCTTGAGCATCGTAGCCATATTCAAAGCCGTTGATACCCGTATTGTTCGCACCTAGCATGAATGACTTAATGCCTTTGTAGTCAATCACGCCATCTTCCCAAACACCTTGAGCTGTGCTGCCTTTCAGTTTACCTGTTGCAGTACCTGTCATTGGGTCATTTGGATCGGTTAGCGTATCCGGAGTTACGCCTTCCCAACCACGGCCGTACATTGCTGTACCTAGAACAAGTTTGTTCGCAGGAACGCCTTGCGCTAGTAGTAGTTGGATGCCGTTGTCAGCCGTGTAAGCTGGGCCTTTGTACGGTTCGCCGTTTTCATCAACACCGCTGCCGTCACACTGACCAGGACGCATAAATGAGCCACAGTAAAGTGCTGTTTGGTGACCAGGAACGTTGTTCCAACCGCCGTAGAAGTCGTAAGTCATCGCGAAGATGTAGTCCATGTACTGAACTGCGTCTGCGTAATCAACGTCTTCAATTTTGTCGTAACCCACACCGATTGCTGAAGTTAGCTCGTAAGTACGGCCAGTTTCTGCTTCTAGCTCATCTAACATTGCACGCAGTTCACGCATCAATGCGATGTATGCTGGGCCATCGTTTACTGGGTCGCCCTTATCAGCTGCAGCGCCGCCGCCACCTGGGAATTCCCAGTCGATGTCCACACCGTCGTAGAACTTCCACGTTTTCAGGAATTTCTTAACTGACGCGACAAACGTGTCACGGTTAGCTTTGTCAACGAAATCGAAGAATGGGTCAGACAGTGTCCAACCACCGATAGATGGGATGATTTTTAGATCGGGGTTACGTTGTTTCAACGCCATTAGCATTGCGTAGTTACCCTTGATCGGCGTGCTGTACTCATGGCCTGCTTGCGCGAAGCTCTTTTGGTACGCTGCCCATGGGTCATGGATAACCACTTCGTAGTCGTTCACACCGCGACATGCTGTTTGCAGCGCGTTGAAGCTGTTACCGCCAACCGATTTCACAGATTCGTTTGGACCACAAATTGGAATGAAGCCGTAAAGGATGTGCGTTAGGTTGTCGACTGGCATGTTGTCGACAGTGTAATCACGGCCGTAGATGCCCCATTCAACAAAGTACGTACCCATCACGACACTTGGGTCTGTGTTGTAGGTTTTGTTGTTCGGGTCAACATTCATGGTTAGAGGTGGTAAGTGAGAACCATCGGTATCTGCGATAGTAATCTCTACAGGTGCACTCTTGGCACAGCCTGTTGCATCACACGCTTCGATTTCCATTTGGTACAAACCACCTTGGCCGTACTCAAACGACGCTGTGGTTTGGCTACCAGTGATAGGGCCAGTTGCAACCTGAACACCATCAAAGTAGATGTTGTAAGTGTCGCCAGATGTGCCGCTCCACTGGTTGAATTTCACATTGATCTTGGCTAGTTCATGGTACTTAACCATGTCGTTGTAGCCAGATGTGGTTTCCATTGCCAACTCAATTTTAGAAAATTGCAGGTTGTTGGAACCGTACATATCGATACTTGGTGCGGTAGGAGCCGCGTTTGCAGCGCCAGATAATGCTAGGGCAACCCCAGCTGCACATAGGTTAAATCGAATCATAACTTCTCTCTCAATCCTTGAATTCATGTTCATTGACGAACATAAGCTGCTCCTGCGACAGAAAAGACAACCAATTCACACACTGTGCAAAAGCATCCCTTTGAGCATTTCAGAGGCTTATTTTTTTTCAAAAAAAAATAAATCAAGTTTCGACCGTGTTACCTAAATCTCACTACAAGATACATACTTTTGCAGTGAAAATTCAATATCGAGCCAAGATTTTATAAATATTTTGCATGTATTTAATTAATCGCTTACTCAGTTCGCATGCGTTATTTTGCGAGTGAAATTAAATTTTTATTATGCAATAGAGCAGGTTACGAGCAAAAGTGTTTGTTTCGTATACAGAAGATGTTTTGTTGGGAAAAGCGATTTGTAGACGAAGGCTAATTGATAGACCAAAAGCTATTTGCGGCTGAAATGTTCACTCAGAGCGGCGCGACGTTTCGACGCTGCTCCTGTTTCTGAACCTTGAACAGTGTGTTCATAGCCTTTGAGAATAAAACGTTGGTCGGGCAAGCGTGGTTCAATGCGGCGAATTTGTGGAGAGAGGTGGGAGCCGGACAGCTGGTACTCTGTCATTCCCAATCCTGTGTTGAGGGTGACCACTTTGCCGTCAAACTCGAATTGCGTTGCGATGAGGCGATGGTTACGAAAAACTCCGTCGGGTGTAAAAGAAAGCTGCTCGGTTTGATATGGCGGCGCACCAATCTCAATCCATTCCCCATAGACTTTATGCGGATCAATGTAATCCAAATAAGAAGCATAAAGCTGATAGCTAATCACACCAGCCAATGCGCAGCCGAACAGAGCAAAGCCCCCTTTGATGATTTTGAACTGATGACGAGCCCAAAATGAGGGTTGCGGTTCTGGCTTCTGATTGCGTTTACGGCGCGGTGTGGTGGTCATGATCCCTGCTTACTTTCCTTTTTTATTATGGTGAGAAGCTTGAGCCGCAAAAACAAACAATCTTGCCTTTGAGACGGTGAAATTATGATCTGATGTCCACTTTTACATTCCGAAACACAGTTATTGAGAATTTAGCCTTTAACGAAAGGTCAATGTAGAGACTTGAGTCGTAAACCGAAACAGGGTAAAAAAGAGCTGATTTTTGATAAGGAAACCAATAATGAGTATTAAGGAAAACAGTTATTTTGCTGGTGGCGTAAAGTCACTGGGTTTTAACCAACAAGGACAGGACGTTAGTGTTGGTGTGATGTTGCCAGGTGAGTATACGTTTGGCACTCAAGCGCCAGAGCGCATGAGCGTTGTCAAAGGTGCATTGATCGTAAAGAAAGCCGGCGACGTTGATTGGGTAACATACAACAGCGGTGAGTTCTTTGAGGTAGAAGGCAACTCATCATTTGAGCTGCAAGTAAAAGACGCAACAGCGTACTTGTGTGAGTATCTATAAGCGACAAACAGAATTGAGATGAAAGCCACCTTCGGGTGGCTTTTTTCATGCATCTTATTCAGACGTAAAGGTTTTTAGCAACAAACTGATAACTTTGTATATACTTAAGATAGGTGCACCCATCAACAAGGAGGAAGTGATGGCAGTACAACCTAAACATTCTGATCTCCCTCCTCGCTATGAGGCGACAGAATTTACAACTGAGCAGAGACACCGCTTTACGAAAGTGGCCAACGCAGCTCAAAAGCGCCGTGCTTTCTATAAGCGTGCGATCGAAAACAGCTTGGTCGGTAAAATAAAAGAGCGAGCGCTCAAGCCTGTTATTCCACCAAAAGAAGACAAACCGAGTAAAACGCGCCAAGTGATATGGTTGCTGACCTTTCTACTTGGCGGTTTGTGGGCGATGTACATGTTCGCTTAATGTAAGTGGTTGTTGCCTTTCCTCTATTGGCAAGTACAAGCCAGTTCGCAAATACACGCCAATCGACATTTCTTACAAACTTGCGTCACGTTGAATAGACGTGACGTTTTCACTGCCCATTGCTCCAACCAAAGAGTGCCTTTGATGGCGCAACTCTTCTGCGTGTGAGCAGTGCTCATAATACGCGTACTGGTTTTTGCCTGTGTGCTTGGCTGCGTACATGGCTTTATCGGCGCAGCGTGTTAGCTCAGACAGATCATTGGCATCTTGATGGTAAATCGCGACCCCAATACTCATGGTCAGCTCGTTGATGTTGTCTTCCGAGTGGTAGCCCTTTTGGAACAAGTTGACGATGCGATCCATGATTCGGTCTAAATCTTTCTTGCTGCGCACATCGTAAAGCATCAACACAAACTCATCCCCAGCAAAGCGCGCAATAGAGTAGTCGTGTTTATCCGTCTTTCTATCTTTATTACGAATGTTGTTTTTCAGGCGTGTCGCAAAGTGTTTTAACACGCGGTCGCCGACATCGTGTCCGTAGTTGTCGTTAATGTGCTTGAAGTTATCGATATCGAGGAAAACCAGAGCAGTGACCGTATTGCTTTGAGTTTGATCTAACTCTTCCAGTTTCGCACGCGCCCAGGTTTCAAAGCTCCAACGGTTGGCAAGGCCCGTTAATTGGTCGAGATAGGCGAGTTCTTCAATCCCTTCGCGATAAAGGGTCTGAATGTAGTTCACTACTTTTGAGTAGTAGTAAGAGAAGGTATGACAAACAAAGCAAATCGCTACAAGGGTGAACATAAAGCGGCGTTCGGTCATTTCGCTAGCAGTTGGCACACTCTCTAAAAAGGTTAAACCGAAAAAGATGATGAGAGTGTAGGTGACACTGAACAGCAAACCGACTTTGAATTCGTTAATCAGAATAATGGCGGCAACAATGGGGTAAAGCCACAACAGGCGACCCGATGGCGCGTCGTTATAAAGCAGCAACAGAAGACCATCGAACATCAATACGCCAGTGAGCAACAAGTCGGCGTATTGGTGATGACCTCGAACCTTAATCAGATAACTGATGGTGAGACACGCAATAGAGCACAGCCCGATTAACAAGCTGAGTCCCCAATTCCCTTGCAGATAGTGTACGATGGACCCGTACGCTAAGAAGGCGGTGGCAATGCTAGAACAGAGAAATACGATCTTCTTCTTTCTTGTCGATCGGATATCCGCCATTTCCTCTAGGCGTGCTCCGGCCAATTTCGACATTATGCTTCCCTACTTAAGAATTACTTAGTGCCTATTCTAGGTGGTAATTTAGTGCTATATGGAATAGCAAAGCGTTTAAATGTGATATGAGTCATGTTTACTATTGGTGTGAGTTGTTGAATTTGTAAGAAATTTACGGTGCGTGAAAATTTTCAGGATTATGAAACGTTTCATACGATCAGGCATAAATTGCACTTATTTTGAACAGATTTACGTGATAGCACTTAAACAATTTGGTGAAATGAAAGCGATTTCAAAATGTGAACGACAAGTTGGATGTTTATAAATGAATGATTTTAATCAAGAAAAATCACTCTGAGTTTCATGCGTTGTTTCATGTCATTTTGAATGCGATTGCCATGTGAAGCGGTAGCGGCTTTTCAAACGTTTCATTCCTTAAGATCCCTATTGAAATAATTACACCTACAAAAAACTTAGGGAAATCACATGAAAAACTTAAAGGTTTTACCTCTCGCTCTTGCAGTGGCCACTTCGCTTGCTTCTCTCTCAACTTTTGCTGCCGATTCTGATGTAGAAGCTTTGGAAAAACGAATTCAGGAGTTGGAAAATCGCATTGACCCAACTTATGTGGACAACCAGCAACCTGCTGTTCTTACTCCAGAAATCGAGATTCCACTTGGCGTTGTTTTCTCTGGTTATGCGCGTTATGGCGCACATTACCAAGCTGGCGACGAGAAGTATGTAATGGTGGATGGTTCGTTCAATGGATCATCGGCAATTGGTCGTTTGGGTAACGAAGGCAACGGCGGCGAATTCCAGTTTGGTAAGGCATTCAAGAGCGACAGCGGCGCGATCTGGGATGTGGTGGTGATGTTCGACCATTGGGGCGACGAAGTGAACGTGAAAAAAGCGTACGCAGGCGTAACCAATGTGCTTGAGAGCCAACCTAATGCTTACATCTGGGCGGGTCGTGATTTCCACCAACGTCCACAACAAGGCATCAATGACTACTTCTGGATGATGCATGATGGCCAAGGCGGCGGTATCAACAACCTTGAACTTGGCTCTGTAAAACTGGATTTCGGTGTGGTTGCAGCGGTAGAAAATTGTAGCCCAGAAATTGTCGACCCGGGTTCAAACCCTTCTATCTCATGTACCGGTGGTGCAGGAACGGGTGACAGCGGCGCTTATGCATTCACTTCTAAGTTGCACGGCATTGATATGGGCTTTGCTGATTTAGAACTTTACGCGAACTATGGTTTTGATTCTGAAGCCATTGAAAGCTCAGAACACATTGACGCATACCAATTGGGTGCGGTGATTTCTCGTGCACATGACAGTGGTTCAAACCGCTTAGTGTTGCGTTACTCTGACAATGCCGACAACGGCGTATTCTGGAAAACAGAAGACTTAACAACCATCTACGCGAGTTTCGAAGGTAACGCAGACATCGGTGAAAGTGCTGCGGTTGAATACCTATTGGCGTACCACGATTACTCAATTGACGGCTCAAATGCTTTGGAAGACGAGCGTACCAACTACAGTGCGATCGTACGTCCGATGTACTTCTGGAATGATGTGCACTCAACGTGGTTAGAAGCGGGTTACCAAATGGTTGATTACGCACGTGCGGATGATGACAACACTGGTTGGAAAGTGACGCTATCTCAAAACATCGCGTTTGACTGGGGCGCGGGTGCTCGTCCGATGCTGCGCTTCTACGCAACAGTGGGTGAAGTGGATAACAAAGCGACCAACAACGATCCTAAGCAAGATACGGTTAGCCTAGGCGCGATGTGGGAAGCTTGGTGGTAAGCCAGCCATCTCAAACTACAATCTTAACTCTCTCTATTTAGTCATGGCGCTCATTGCAGCCAGTTGAGCGCCAAACTGTCCATTCTTAACCCTATTTTGAGCCGCATTTGCGGCTCTTTTTTTTGTTTCTCGTTCGCCGTTTTTGATTCATGAATCGATATTAAAGAGTTGTGAAATCAATGCCTTTGCTTGGTTTTATTTGAGCGTGAAATAACCATCTCATGAAACAGTTTCATGGCATGAAACGAAACTGCCAACCGCTTCATTCTTTCTGACATTGCCCGTATTTAAAGGGATTTCGGTGTGATTTCTCTCACGATAACCCCTAGGTGGATCAGAAATACTAGCTGCCATGAAAGCGGTTTCGAGCAAGTTATCTCGAAGCAGAATTGAATCTTGAGGCTCAGGTAGAAGAGGTTTCTTGTGGCGACGATTAAAGATGTATCTGAATACGCAGGGGTTTCTCAGGCAACGGTTTCTCGCGTGATCAACGGCACCAGCCGAGTGAGTCACGATAAGAAGCTGAAAGTCGAGAAAGCGATTCAAGAACTTGGCTATCGTCCGAACTCGATCGCTCAGGCATTAGCGTCTAGCCGCACCGGCAGCATTGGCATCATCGTGCCAGAGCTTGGTGGTCCTTTTTACTCTGGCATTCTGCACAGCATGGAAGAACGTCTGCGTCGTTTTGGTTATCACGTTGTGGTGACGGCAGGTTCTAACTCGGAGCAAAGCCAGCGTGAATCTGTGGAGTTCCTGCTTGGACGTCGTGTTGATGCCATGATTTTGCACGCACAAAACCTGACTGATGATTATCTCATCGATCTAAAAGAGAAGGGCATTCCAGTGGTGTTAGTTAACCGCTTCATCCCTGAAATGGCGCAAAGCTGTATTGAGATCGATAACGAATTTGGTGGCCAGTTGGCGACCGAATACTTGTTGCGAATGGGGCATCGCAACATAGCGTGTATCACCGGTCCTCTGGACAAATCTGACGCACGGGGGCGTCTACAAGGTTACCGCAAGGCTCTTGAAGAAGCGGGAATCGAGTATGACGAAGCGTTGGTGTCCGAGGCCGGTTTTACCGAAGAGTCTGGGGAAAGCGCAATGCGCAAGCTGTTGAAGCGCGATTGTCATTTTACTGCCGTATTTGCCTGTAACGATCACATGGCTTTCGGTGCTTACGAAGTGCTGAAAGCTCATGGTGTTGACGTTCCAGAGCAAATCTCCCTTGTGGGGTTCGATGACATATTGTTTGCGCGTTACCTCACGCCAGCCCTAACCACAGTTAACTTCCCTATTGAGCAAATGAGTGCTGAGGCTGTCCAGCTCGTGATTCAAATTCTCAATAAAAACAAACGAGATGTGAACTTCAAACTGTCGCCGAACTTGGTGCCGAGAAGTTCAGTCAAGGAACTGCATACCCTATAAAACGATAATTAAGGACAACAACATGAAACTGAAAACTTTGACGCTTGCGATGACCGCTGCCTTGGGTGTTGCTGCAACGGTAAACGCGGCTGACGAAACCAAAATTCGCTTCGATGGTTTCCCTGATTTCGATAGCAGCTTGAAAGTTCTGCTACCGGATTTCGAGAAAGAAACCGGCATTAAAGTGGATTACCTGATGAATAACCACGGTGACCACCACACGAAGCTGACTACTAACTTGGCGACGGGCTCTGGCGCAGGGGATGTGATTGTTGTTGATGTAGAAAAAATTGGTCCATTCGTTGCTTCAGGCGGCTTAGTCAATCTGTCTGAAAAATACGGCGCAGACAAATACGCAGAAAGCTTTGCGCCTTATGCATGGGCACAAGGTAAAGGTGCTGACGGTGATGTGTATGGGATGCCAGTCGACCTAGGTCCAGGTGTCATGTACTACCGCACAGACATTTTTGAAAAAGCGGGCATTGATATCAACGAAGCAATCAAAGATTGGGATTCTTACATCGCGGCGGGTGAAAAACTTAAGCAGCAAAACGTTCAATTGATCGCGTCGGCTGCGGATGTGGCACAAGCGATCATCTTCACTACAGTTCCTGAAGGTGAAGGTCTTTACTTCGACAAAGACGGCAACCCAGTTGTGACCTCTGAGCGCTTTGTTCACGCGTTTGAAGTGGCGAAAGAGATCCGTGACAAAGGTTTGGATGGCCGCATCCTTGCGTGGTCAAACGAATGGTACGAAGGGTTCCGTAACGGCACATTCGCCACTCAGCTTTCTGGTGCTTGGCTACTTGGTCACCTAAACAACTGGATCGCGCCAGAAACAGCAGGTAGTTGGGGCGTATCTAACCTTCCTGATGGTATTTATGGTAGCTGGGGTGGTTCATTCCTATCGATTCCAACTCAATCTAAGCATCAAGACGAAGCTTGGAAGCTGATTGAATACATGACAACTAAGCGTGATATTCAGCTTAAACACTTCGAAACCATCGCTGCATTCCCAGCAAACACCACGACTTACGACGACCCAATGTTCGAAGAGAAAATCGAATTCCTTGGTGGTCAGCAAGCGCGCCTACTGTTTGCTGAAGTGGCACAAAACATCAAGCCAGTGGCACCGGCAAAAGGCGACCACGTTGCTCGCTCTATCATCCTAGAAAACGCACTGATGGAAGTGTTGGATGAAGGCAAAGACATTGAAACGGCATTGAAAGAAGCGGAACGCATGATTAAGCGCCGCACCCGTAATTTGTAAGCAATTCGCCATTTGGTAAGCAAGGAGGGCGACGTGCCCTCCTGATTAGAGGTCGTTACTATGAATCATGCAGCGAGCAAGGTTATGGAAACATCAGAGCGTGAGAGCATTTTTTCTCGTCTAAGTTTGAAAGCGCTTACACCGTATGGATTCCTACTGCCGTTTTTGATTATTTTTTCTGTTTTCGGGATCTTCCCGTTACTGTTTTCTATTTTTCTTTCTTTCCATGAGTGGAACCCAGTCGAAGGCTTGGGTGCGATGGATTACGTCGGGCTAGAGAACTACCACATCGCGCTGACTGACCCGTGGCTGTGGCGCTCACTGAAGAACACCCTTTGGCTAGCGATTACATCGGGCGTCGCGCAGCACTTGGTTGCTCTACCTGTGGCGTACATTTTGGTGTCTTTGGGTGACCGTTTCCGCCACTGGTTAACATCGGCTTACTTCCTACCGTTCATCACATCTACGGTGGCAGCGTCGCTTATCTTCTTCAACATGTACTCACCAAACTCAGGGATCATCAACCAAAGCTTAATGGCTCTGGCGGACAGCACGCTCTTTGGTTGGGCATTCTCTTGGGTTAACGATTTCCAACCAATCCGTTGGTTAGATGATGCAACCATGGTGAAGCCTTCTATCGCCATCATGGTGTTCTGGAAATACACCGGTTTCAACATCGTGCTTTACACCACGGGTTTGATGACGATTCCTAAAGACATCTTAGAAGCGGCACGCATGGATGGTGCAAACGCATGGCGTCGATTCTGGAGCATTTCGCTGCCAATGATTCGTCCATTCATCTTCTTTGCGGTCACCATGACCATCATCGGTAACTTGCAGTTGTTCGAAGAACCTTTCGTCCTAACGCGCGGTACGGGTGGTACAGGTCAGTCTGGTTTAACCATCTCTATGTACCTCTACAAAGTGGGTTGGGAATGGTTAGAGATGGGCACAGCGTCAGCGATTTCATGGCTGCTGTTTACCTTGATTGCAGGCTGTACAGCAATTCAATTCTTCTTCTTCGGTAAGAAAGGTCTAGGGGAGCAATAAGATGAACACTACTACCTTACCTGCGGCGCAGCGTTGGCGTCCAAGCGACCGCAGCATCGAGATCTTTACCAAGATATTGATGGTGATGCTCGGCACTGTGTTGGTGGTGTCTGCCATCATGACCGTGTTCCCGTTCATTTGGTCTGCGTTGCTATCGACGCGTGACCGTACTGAAATCTTTGGTACAGGCATCAGCTTTGCGATTGGTGACAGCCTTGCGGTGAACTACGCAAAGCTACTGGAAATCATGCCGTTTTGGCAGGCGATGTTTAACTCCATCTACATTGCTTTCCTAGGTACCACGATTTCACTGCTGTTTTGTAGCATGGGCGGTTATGCGTTTGCGGTGTACAAGTTCAAGGGCAAAAACTTGCTGTTTGGCATGCTGGTTGGCTCGATGATGATTCCACCTGTACTGAGCTTGATCCCGTACTTCATGATCGTGAAATTCCTCGGCTTGCTCGATAACCACCTTGCCGTTTGGTTACCGTTCACGACCACACCATTTGGCATCTTCTTGATGCGTCAACACGTAGTGGCATCGATTCCGAAAGAGCTGTTAGAAGCGGCGAAGCTCGATGGCGCGGGTGAATTTAGAACTTACTGGAGCGTGGTATTGCCACTGATGAAACCTGCGCTCGCAACCCTAGCTATCGTGCAGTTTGTCTTCTTCTGGAACATGTTCATGCAGCCACTTGTGGTACTGACAACGCCAGAAAACTACGTGATTACGCAGGCACTGCGAAGCGTGCAAGGTATTCCGAATACGCCGTGGGGAGCGGTGATGCTCGGAACCACCATCTCCATTTTACCGTTAGTGATTACTTACTTATTTGCCTCAAAACAGATGATCAGCGGCTTGACCTCTGGTGCCGTCAAGGGCTAAGCGAAACAAAAGGTTTTATAACAATGAATAAATTCCAACTACCACAAGATTCAAAATTACGTAGCCCAGAGTTCTTATTTGGTGTCGCAACCTCTTCTTATCAGATTGAGGGTGGTGCTCAGCTAGGTGGTCGTACGCCTTCGATTTGGGACACGTTTTGCAATAAGCCAGGCGCAGTTGATAACGCAGATAATGGCGACGTGGCATGTGATCACTTCCATTTGTGGAAGCAAGACATCGAGATGATTCAAGGCTTAGGTGTGGGCGCTTACCGTCTATCAATGGCGTGGCCGCGCATCATTCCTGAAGATGGCAAAGTGAATGAAGAAGGTTTGAAGTTTTACGAGCAAATCATCGATGAGTGTCACGCTCGCGGTTTGAAGGTTTTCGTTACGCTTTACCACTGGGATCTACCGCAATACCTAGAAGACAAAGGTGGTTGGCTAAACCGAGAAACGGCTTACAAGTTTGAGGAATACGCGAAGGTAGTTAGTGCTTACTTCGGTGATAAGATTGATTCATACGCGACATTGAACGAACCGTTTTGCTCTGCTTATCTAGGCTACCGTTGGGGTGAACATGCTCCTGGCCTTAAGGGCGAGCGTGAAGGTTTCTTGTCTGCGCACCATTTGATGCTGGCACATGGTCTGGCGATTCCACACATGCGCAAGAACGCACCAAATGCGATGCACGGTTGTGTGTTCAACGCGACACCCGCTTACCCATACAGCGAAGCAGACATCGGTGCGGCAGAGTACAGCGATGCGGAAGGTTACCACTGGTTTATGGATCCGGTATTGAAAGGGGAATATCCGCAGCTTGTCTTAGAGCGCCAATCGCACAACATGCCAATGATTCTGGAAGGCGATCTCGACATCATCCAGACCGATTTGGATTTTATCGGCATTAACTTCTACACCCGTTGTGTGGTGCGCTACAACGAAAATGGCGATATTGAAACGGTACCTCAACCAGAACAAGAGCACACATTCATTGGTTGGGAGATTCACCCTCAAGCACTGACAGATTTGCTTCTGCGTTTGAACGACCGTTACCCGAACTTGCCACCACTTTACATCACTGAAAACGGCGCAGCAGGTGATGACCATTGCATTGATGGTGAAGTGAATGATGAGCAGCGCGTGCGTTACTTCCAGCAGCACCTAGTAGCGTTGGATGCTGCGATTAAAGCGGGTGTGAATGTGGATGGTTACTTCGCTTGGAGCCTAATGGATAACTTCGAGTGGGCCTACGGTTATAAGCAGCGTTTTGGCATTGTTCACGTGGATTACCAAACGCAAAAGCGCACCTTAAAAGCGAGCGCAATTGCTTACCGTAATATGCTGCTGGATCGAGCAGAGGAGAACCAGTAATGGCAAAAGTCGAATTCAAAAACATCAAGAAATCCTACGATGATGTCGAGGTCGTGAAACACTTCGACTTCACAGTGCAAGATGGTGAGTTTGTGGTTTTCCTTGGTCCATCGGGCTGCGGTAAGTCGACTACGCTACGCATGCTAGCGGGCTTGGAAAGCATCACTGGCGGTGAGATTTACGTTGGCGATAAGCTGATGAACAAAATCGATGCCAAAGACCGCGACCTTGCCATGGTGTTCCAAAGCTACGCGCTTTACCCACATATGACGGTTTACGAGAACATCGCTTTTGCACTGAAACTGAAAGGCATGCCAAAAGACCAAATCGATGTAGAAGTGCGTAAAGCGGCGAAGATGCTTGAGTTGGACGCACTGTTAGATCGCAAACCAAAAGAGCTGTCTGGTGGCCAACGTCAACGTGTTGCCATGGGACGCGCCATGGTTCGCACGCCTAAGGTGTTCTTGTTTGATGAGCCATTATCGAACCTAGATGCCAAGCTACGTGGCGTGATGCGTGAAGAGATCAAGCAACTGCATCGCGAGCTGAAAACCACCACAATTTATGTAACTCACGATCAGATTGAAGCGATGACATTGGCGGATCGCATCGTGATTCTTAAAGACGGTTACGTGGCTCAAGTCGGCACACCGACAGAAGTGTTCCAACGTCCGGCAAACAAGTTTGTGGCGCAGTTCATTGGTAACCCATCAATGAATATGTTGGATGCAAAGCTGGTTGGTGAAGAGGGCAATTGGGAAGTCGAACTGGGTGATGTTCGTATTCCTCTGCCTGAGCGTTTCAAAGCACACGCTTCGAAGAATTTAGCATTGCACTTTGGTGTTCGTCCAACCGACATCCATCTGCGTGCCGAACAGGTCGATCACGACCGCGTGTTGCCGTTCCCAGTCAAAATCAAAGACAAGGAGCTATTGGGCGCGAGTATCCTACTGAAAACAGAAATCGCAGGTCAGCCGCTTATGGTTGAAACGCAAGCGGCAGAAGTGGATGTGGATACGCTGACTCTGTACTTGGATTTGGATGCGATTCACCTATTTGATGCACTGAGTGAAAACTCGCTCGCGACATTCTAAATCCCCGATATGAAAGCCAGTGCGCGCTTGCGTACTGGCGACTTATCTAGCTCTCATTTCCCATATCAAAATGTTGTCTCGTCCCCCGCTGCAACTTATATTTTTGTTATTAGCTTGCTGGGGAAATTCCTACAATGAAAAAGAAAAAAAGAGCGGCATCCATCTACGATGTGGCCAAGTTGGCGGGTGTGTCACCGAGCACCGTATCACGTTTCCTCAATCGCACGACCTTTGTCTCTGATGATAAAAGCCAAAACATAGAAAAAGCGATCAAGTCACTGGGGTATAAACCAAATTATCAAATGGGTCAGGGCACCAATACGCGTTCGATGACCATTGGCGTACTTATTCAACATCCTGAGAGTCCACACACCAGTCGAATCCTGAACGATATGGAGAAGGTGCTTAATGCGCAGGGTTACTCATTGGTGATTGCTACCGGGCACTGGCAGCGCACACTCGAATCACACGCTTTGGAGTATTTAGCGAAAAGTAATGTGGATGGGGTGATCATCGTGACGGGCAGTTTGACGGAAGAGCAGATTTTGGAATATGCCCAGCGAATTCCTGTTGTCGCGGTTGGATACAATGTCATTGGGGATAAGGTTAAATCCATAAATATAGATAATGTATTGGGCGGATACATGGCGACACTGCATTTGATGCAACAAGGCCACGTGAACATCGCTCATATCAAAGGGCTTTTGAATCAACCAGATGCGGTTGCTCGCTTTGTTGGTTACAAGAACGCTCTGCAAGAGGCAGGCATTAAGGTGATGCCAAAATTAGTCAAACAAGGTGATTTCAGCAGTGAGTCTGGCTATCAAAAAACGGTGGAATTGCTCGAATCTAAAGTGCATTTCTCTGCGTTGTTTGCTGCCAATGACCAAACGGCTTACGGGGCGATAAAGGCTCTGCATGACCACGACGTTCGTGTGCCAGAGGATGTGTCTGTGATCGGCTTTGATGACTTACCGACCTCACAATATTTCACGCCTGCGCTTACCACACTGAGACAGCCGATTGAAGAAGTTGGAGCCATTTGTGCCGAGTCCATTCTCAATTTATTGAGTGGTGAAAGGCATGAAGTGCGTCTACCGCCGATCGATCTGATTGTCCGCCAATCAACGGTGTCTAAGTTCCGTCAATCAAGTTGAGATAAGTCGCCAAACCCATTAGAAAATATTTTCCGAAACTCGACGAAATCTTGTTGTATTTGTGACCAAACTCCGTCTAGAATTCGCGCCTGCATTTTGGTGATTAAGTGCACAATTATCAAAATAGCCAAATTCTAAGAAATCTAATTTTTTGAACTGCCTCACAGTTATCTGTGGGGCAGTTTTAGTTGTAGGAAAGGTCCAAAACACATGCCTAAAAGCCAGAATATCAACCAACGTATGTCCATCGTGGCATTGGCTTGGCCGATACTTGTCGAAATTTTGCTACGGACGGCTTTAGGAACCAGTGACGTATTCATGTTGAGTGGTTACTCAGACAAAGCCGTGTCTGCGGTTGGGGTAATCACACAATTAACGTTTTTCCTGATCATCGTTTCTACCTTTGTCAGCAGCGGCACGGGTATCTTGATCGCGCAATACAATGGCGCAGGGCGTGAGAAAGACTCCGTTGATGTCGGTGTTGCCAGTATCGCTTTGTCGGTGATCGTAGGTGCCTTCTTGAGTGTGTTGGCCGTGATTGGCGCGGTGTTCTTTTTGCCGTATTACGGGCTAGAGGCTCAAGTTGAGCAATATGCGCGTGAATACTTGCTGATCAGCGGTGCGATGACGTTCAACGTCACTATCGGTATTGTCTTTACCACGATTCTGCGTAGCCACGGTTATTCACGCTCGCCAATGGTGGTGAACCTAATCTCTGGTGTGTTCAACATCATCGGTAACTACATTGCGCTGTACCAGCCGTTTGGTTTGCCTGTGTATGGCGTTGAAGGTGTTGCTGTAGCGACAGTCGTGAGCCAAGTCATTGGTACATTATTGTTGGGCGTGATTTTGAAACGCAGCAGCATTGAATTACCAATGTCCAAGCTCAAACAAGTGCCGAAAGACGTGTTCAAGAAGATCCTAAAAATCGGTGGCATGAACGCGGGTGAAGTGCTGTCTTACAACATGGCGCAGATCTGTATCGTCTACTTTGTGGTGCAAATGGGTACATCGTCGCTAGCCGCGTTTACTTATGCGCAAAATATCGCCCGTTTCTCTTTCGCGTTTGCGCTAGCAATCGGTCAGGCGGCTCAAATCCAGACGGGTTACTACATCGGTAAAGGTTGGGTAAGCAGCATTCTGAAACGCGTGCAGATCTACTTCTTGGTCGGCTTTGCTGCATCAACGGCGGCAACGTGCTTGATTTACCTGTTCCACGAAGAGATTTTGAGCGTGTTTACCGATCAGCCAGAAATCTTGGCATTGGCAGGTGCCTTAGTGATGGGGTCTATCGTGTTAGAAGCTGGCCGCGTGTTTAACTTGATCTTCATCTCGGCACTGAAAGGCGCTGGTGATATCAAGTTCCCAGTACAGATGGGTATTCTCAGCATGTGGGGCTTGGGTGTAGTGTTCTCTTACATCTTGGGTATTCACTTGGGCTACGGCGTGATTGGTGCGTGGATGGCGATTGCTTTGGATGAATGGGTACGCGGCATCATCATGGCAAGACGCTGGCGCTCACAAGTGTGGACCAAGTTTAAGGTAAGTTAACCTTATCCTTTCTCGCTCTAAAACGTAAAAAAGGCACTGAAATTCAGTGCCTTTTTGCTATTTATTCTGCATGGATAAGTCGCTTTAAAACTCACACTCTGCTTGGAAACACATACGCTCTTTGCTGTACGGATGGTCCAACTCCAACATCTCCGCGTGCAAATGCAGACGGTCGGCTTTCTCGCCATACAAGCCGTCGCCAACCATCGCCATGTTCAAACCCATGTGGTGAGCACTGTGTACACGGAGCTGGTGGGTTCGTCCTGTTTTCGGGTACATGTACACCTTGCTGCGTCCGTCTTTTACTTCAATCAGCTGCCAGTAAGTTTCAGCAGGCTTACCGTGTTCAAAGCACACTAGTTGACGTGGACGGTCATCTGGGTCGCCACGCATCGGTAGCGAGATTTCACCTTCAGGCTCGGTTAATACACCTTCTAGCAGTGCCATGTAGCGCTTCTGTACGCCGCGAGTGATGAACTGCTTTTGCAGGCTCTTGTTGGCGCGTTTGGTTAAGGCAAATACGAGAATTCCCGACGTCGCCATATCTAAGCGGTGAATCACGAACGGCCCTTCGACATCTGGGAACATCGCTTGCAGGCGTGTGTACGCTGAATCCTTGATGGTTTTGCCCGGAACGGAAAGCAGGCCCGAAGGCTTGTTGACGATCACCATGGCTTCGTCTTGGAAGAGAATCTCCAGCTCTTTATCTTCCGCCCAGTTCTCTGCTAATGGGTTTGGCTCCACATCCAAGCCTTGCAGCATGTGCCCCAAAATCGGCTGACATTTGCTGTTGCAAGATGGGTAGAACTTCTTGTGCTGACGTACTTCAGATTTCGGCGATACGCCCCACCAAAACTCCGCCAAGGCAAGTGGCTGATAACCATATTTGTATGCGAACTGAAGCAGTTTTGGCGCTGCACATTCACCTGCACCTGCTGGTGGTACTGGATTGGTGGTAGGAGCAAAAATATCCACCAAATCGCGCTCGGCGCTGAGGTTGTCCAAGAAGCGGTATTGCTTATGCAGTTTGTGCTGCAGAGCATTAGACAAGTCTTTGCGTTGCTCTTTAAGTTCCGCCAGTTTTTGCTCTAACTCGGTTAAGCGTGCTTCTTTGATTGCCAGCTTTTCGTCCCAAGCTTGTTTGAGGTACTTGAGGACATTTTTCTCAGCCACACTCTGTTTACCCAAATCATCCAGTAGTGTTTTCAATTCTTCTGGATTCAGTGTTTGTTCGCCTTGTTTGCGCTGTTGTTTGCGTTCGGCACGACCGGTAATCATCACTTGGCGATGGGCATTTTCTTCTTGCTGGTACGCTTCACGGTCTGCTTTGATTTCTGCTTTTAGTTGTGCCAGTTCTGGGTTGGCAGCAAAGGCTTTGTATTCCGCGTTCGCAGCATTGATGGCATCTGTCTCACCTCGGAAGAAACCTTCTTCTGTCAGCATGTCGAATACGGGTGGAACAAAACCCGGAAGCAAGTTTTGATCGGCAATCTTGCCAGAGAAAGCACTGAAGTAGCCAAGCTCACCTTGCGGGTTACGTACTAGCAAAACACCGAACATTTTACCGCGTCCGTTTTGCTCATCCTCAAGACCGAAATCGTGTTCGAAATCAGTTTGTGTCATTAGGTGCTGCTGCAATTGCTCGGCAGCCAACACACA
Organism: Vibrio sp. CUB2; assembly: GCF_001557945.1. Lineage (NCBI taxonomy): Bacteria > Pseudomonadati > Pseudomonadota > Gammaproteobacteria > Vibrionales > Vibrionaceae > Vibrio > Vibrio sp. CUB2. Next base: position 288,320 of record NZ_LNRB01000008.1, read on the forward strand.
CAATGGGTGAGGCGTGTAGTAGAACGGAAACGTAAACTGCGCTGGCAAGTCGTAGCCAGAAATATCCGCAGTAAATCGAGTAAAGCATTGTTCAGGCGAGTGCATGAGAGTGAGTCCGCGCGAAATAAAAATCGAGCACGGATTGTACCTGTTTTGGCTGTGATTGCTATTCGAAGGCGCTTCTAGGCTAGCTGTGTCGGCTTGCCATCGCTCCCTATCTCAATGATTTTTATCGCTTAGAGCGCAGAAATTAGGATTGCGTTTGAAATGATTAATTTGAGTGATGTACTGTTTTGATTGATAACTGAGGGCGTAGTTCTCGAATGACTTATTGGATGCAAAAGGAAAAGCATGTCTAAACTGGTGTTGGCATTGATACGATTTTATCAGCGCTATTTATCTCCATATAAAGGATTCCGTTGCGCTCATGCGGTGTATTACGGCACGGATTCTTGTTCTGCTGCCATCAGCAAAATTATTCAACGCAAGGGAGTGATCTCTAGCTATAGCAGCGTTCAAAACCAATTCGAACGCTGTCGACATGCGCATCAACGTCTGCAAAATGGGGATTCTTCCCGTAACCGAAAAAGGCGTAAGAACAACGACTCATCTTGTGTAACGGACATGGGATGCAGCTCTTTGGATTGCGTTCCGAGTGACGCTTGTAGCGGTAGCAGCGATTCATCTTGCCATTGTTGGTAATGGACTCAACTCGAAAAATAAAAGGGAAGCGATGACGACCGATCAACTCAAAACACTGTTTGAAAATGACTTAAGGCACAAACTCGAACCTCTTGAAGCTTTGCGTTTAGAAGCGCTGCGTCGACGCAAGTTTCTCGGTTTTACGGTGCTGGGGTTCTTTGGCACTGTCGTGTTTGACCTCGCCACCTCTGCCACGGTGTTTGTTCTTTTGGCATTGATGCTCGGTGGTTGGGCGTACTTCAATCAAAAGCACAATCAGTTTCGCACCACCTACAAGCAGCACATCATGCAAAGCTTGTTAGCGCACATTGAGCCTTCACTCACTTGGGACCCAAATCGTAAGCTACCCAAAGAGACCTTCGAGCGTAGCGGCTTGTATTTAGATCGTTGTGATGGTTTCGAGAGTGATGACTTCATTTCAGGCACCATTGGTGAAGCGAAGGTGGTGATGTCTGAGATAGAAGCGTCTAAGCTCATCAGTTCAGGAAGTGACAGCTCGAGTAAGCATCACGTATTTTTTGCTGGGCTGTTTTGCGAAATCGACGTTCCGATGAATGAAGACATTTGCACCTTTGTTTTGAGTGACCGTGATGACGGGCCAACGCTTCGTGAAAAGCTGTGGGACAGTTTCTTCAAGATTCAGATAGGTAAACGAGTACGAATGGGTCACTCAGAGTTTGACCAACAGTATGAGGTGTACAGCGACGATTTAGACACAGCAAAGCAACTGCTGACGGATGAATTGATCGAGCGTGTGCTGACTTTTCGTCGTGAGAGTGAGTTCTCTAGCTTGTCGCTTTCTCAAGTGAACGGAAAGCTCTATATCGCCATTTCGCATTGGAAAGAACTGTTTGAGCCAAAATTGGACGAGCCAGCGGGGGAGTTTGAAGCCGTTGCTGAGATTTATCGCGAACTCGATTTTCTGATTGGCACCATTCACAGTTTGGGGCTTACTAAGCCAATGGCTCAGCCCATGACAGAGCAGAGCACCTCAGCTACCGCTTAATCCCATTAATATCTCAAGCTGAAACTCAATTGATGCACTATTATTTCAGCTTGAGATTCATCCAAGATCCTGTACCTTAGCGTGATTCTTTTTTGCAGCCTGTTTTCATTCACAGAGTGACCTGTGCTGCTTCACTTTTGAGTTAAAGTCATGTCACAAGCTAGCATCAAATTTATTGCCACCGATATGGATGGCACTTTGCTTGACCAATATGGTCGTCTAGACCCTGAGTTCTTTGACCTGTTTTTACAGCTTGAAGAGAAGGGCATTCTGTTCTCGGCGGCATCTGGTCGTCAGTACTACAGCCTGCGTGATACGTTTGCACCGATCCAAGACCGCATGATTTATGTAGCGGAAAACGGCACCTTGGTGATGTACCAAGATAAAGAGCTATACAGTTGCACCATTCCAAAAACAGAAATTGATGCGATCATCCAAGCGGCTCGTGAAGTTGAAGGCACGCACCTGGTGCTGTGTGGTAAGCGTTCTGCTTACATTGAAACTAAAGATCCTAAAGCGTTGGAAGAGTTCCAGAAGTACTACCATCGCTGTGAATACGTGCCAGATCTACTGGCCGTCGACGATGAGTTTATCAAGGTTGCGATCTGTCACTTTGGTGGTTCTGAAGAGTTGGTTTTCCCAACCATGAGTGCGAAGTTTGGTCACAGCCATCAAGTTGTGGTGAGCGCGAAGATTTGGCTAGACGTGATGAACGCAGAAGCGTCTAAAGGCGCAGCGATCAAACACCTTCAAGAAACCATGGGCTTTGGTCCGGAAGAAACCATGACCTTTGGTGATTACCTGAATGATCTAGAAATGCTACAAGTGAGCGAGCACTCTTACGCGATGGAAAACGCGCACGAAGCGGTGAAGAAAATCGCACGCTTCTCAGCACCAAGCAATCGTGACTCTGGCGTAATGAAAGTGATTAAAGAGAAAGTGCTTTAATCTCTGCCTCACCAAACTCGAATATAAAAAAGCCTCGCTACGTAATGAGCGGGGCTTTTATTTATCTCAAGTTAAGTATCTGCAGCTAAGTATCTGAAGTCATATATGCGTCTACTTAGTTAGCGAACGTATTTCGCTGTCGCGCTGACAAACCAATGTTGCAACTTGCCATCAGGGCTTTCTACCCACAGGTCGTTATGGTAGCGATAGATGCGACCATTCACAGTGAGGGCTAGCGTGTTATCACCGGTTTGCTCCATGCGAATAAACTGATCAGAAGTCACCAAAAACGGCTCCAAATCATCCTTGCTTGCGCCTTTGTACACCACGAAGTAACCAAACATATTGCCGGCATCTGGGTCTGTCGAATGGATGCGATGGCCAACCAGTGTGTAGTTGTCGTTGAGCGCTTCTTCGAGAGTTTGTGCACCCACCGTCTCGTGAGATGGGATAAACACCCAAGCCAGTACACCTATCGCGATCACTAGCAGTAACAGCACTGCTCGCATGAAGTTTTTCATCATGGTTATCCGTTTAACGTTGGAATTTCATTTTGTACATGCGCTTATCCGCTAAATTGATCAGGAAGTCAATGTTGTCGGCGTCTTGCGGATAGCTTGCCACCCCTAAGCTGGTGGACAAAGAGCTTGCTTTATCAGAAGCAAGAATCGGTTTTTCAAACACCACGTTGATGTGGTGCGTCGCTTCGGCGATCTTGCTTTGCTCAGTGGCATTGATGAGTACGGCAAACTCATCACCGCCCATGCGATACACACTAAAGTCATCCATCGCCATGTTGCTCAGACGCTCTGCAACCTCGATTAAGGCGATATCACCCGCTTGGTGCCCCAAGGTGTCATTAATGTTCTTAAAGCCGTTCAGATCGAGCAGGAGCAGCGAGAATGGGGTATCGGTTTCCTCTCTGCGATGTAAATCGATGAACAGTGCGCTGCGGTTGGCAAGATTTGTCAGTGGGTCGCTCAAGGCCAGTTCTTTGTGGAACTTAGACTCGCGTTTATAGAAGTAAGTCATCAACGCGACGGTGAGAACAAAAATGCCCAACAAGATGTACTGCGCTTGGAGCAAGTTGTAAGCACGTTCTTGTTGTTGTCTGTAGAGTGGGCTCGCGACTCGGAAGTTCTGAGTGACGTAATCTATCATCTCCATATACAAGTTCTGAGTGGCGCGATAAAACTGGGCGGCGGCAATGCTGCTACCGGTTTTGGCTTCAACTAAGATTGGTTCGAGTTGTTGGAACTTGTCGAACAAGGATACGAAGTACACCCGCACTTCTTCACGAGATAGGAATGAATCCGCTTCTTTGTTGTTGATCAACAGATCAAAACGACTCCATGCCAGTTCATATTGCAACTCGGTGCCGTCGATGTTCATTACGCTTTCGTTCAAACGACGAGCTTCACCCACCAATTCGGACAGCTCTTTGGACAAATGGAACAAGAACCAAGTCGCTTGGTTTTGTTGGTCGGAGTAGGTTTTGGTCAGCGCGCGGGTTTCTTTTAGTAAAACGATGTTTGCGAGCAGTAGTGTCGATGCAAACACGAGCAACATCAACTTACTCTTGGTTGAAAAGGGCCCCTGCTTCGGGGTTTTGGGTTTCGCCTTCATTATTGATCTTCTTTCGCACTTATCCTGTTGATTTGCCATACCATTTGAGAGTGGTATTGCGCGTTATCAAGCTCTGGGTGTTCACTCACTGAGTAAATCAGCCAGTACGGACCTTTGTTTCTGATTTTGATGTAATTATGGTTTTGTTTGTATGCCACGATCGGCTGATAACGAAGAATGTCTTCGCGAGATAGGTCAGAGTGGTAGTCGTTGAGCGCACGAACTTCGACATGCTGAGGAATGTTGCCAAACGTATGTTGCAGCAGTGTACTCAGTTTAACGCCGTCAAACTCGGCAGGGGTTTCTAGCCAAGGTAGTTCAGTGATGTAGGTAGTTTGCGGCAGTGACTCGAGGTCTTTTAGTGCCACAACGACATTGGAATTTTCAGGACTGCTAAACTGTATCGTGTTTGCAAAAAGTGTCGGTGCAAACAAAAGCAAAGCGAGCGCCATTGTTTTTCTCATCTTGTGCCCTTTGAATTTATTGCCCTCATTCCGGTTGGATCGCTTTCACGAACCGATCCGCTGAAATTTCGGTTATATATTTATTAATAATAGAGCCAACTTGATGGATTTATATAATACGTTATGGGTGAAAAGTAACCGTTGGTTGAATATACGTCAAGGTTAATGACAGAGTTAAAAATACAACTATTGGATGAATATATCATTTAGCTTATTTTGTGTGCAGTTTGCTTCACGTTGTCTAACTTTCGCGACACTTTCATCTCATTAGGAGAGTCGATATGTTTGATTGGTACTATAAAGTTATCCTCAATTACACCAACTTTAGTGGCAGAGCGAGACGCCAAGAGTATTGGTACTTTACGTTAGTCAATGTGCTGATCAATTTGGTGATGGGCATCATTGACCGAGTCATTGGCAGCGTGATGCAAATGGAGAATTTTGGCTTCTTCGGTGTGATATATGCGCTGTTTATCATGATCCCGTCGATTGCCGTCACTGTGCGTCGTTTGCACGATTCAGGACGAACCGGTTGGTGGGCATTGATCGCCTTCGTCCCAATCATTGGTATTTTGGTGCTGCTGTACTTCTTGATTCAAGACAGTGAAGAAGGTTCGAACCAATACGGCGCGAACCCTAAATATCAATCGTGATGATGACAACCGTGATGCTGTCAGCTGTGATGGCGAGAGGCAAGTGGGTTTAGATGCCTGAACCCACTTGGAAATAGACCGCGTTGTCCTCATCACTGAAAGCGAAGTCCATACCTGCTTGCAAGCCATAACGACGGGCGATGAGGTAACGAAAGCCCACGCCGTAAGCGTATTCGGCATCGATTTCAAATAGCGATTCTTCTGTTGAAGCGTAACCAAAGCCACCGAAGAGGTTGGTCGACCAACGAGTGTTCCATTGGTAAGTCAATTGAGATTCCACCGAGAGTGTTTCATCCCCCTGGTATCGGTTTCTTGCCACACCACGCAGCTCGATATCTGGGTAGGACGCAGGCGGTAAAAAGCGCTCGTCAGTATAAAGCGACTTGTATTGTCCGCGCAGAGCCAACGACCAATCATCGGCTAATTCCCAATAATTGATGCCCTCTACGTCCAGTTGTTCGTATTCGTAATCACTGCCAAACGCATCGTTGTACCAAAGAAATTCGGCTTTGTAGTTATAGCCTTGCGTTGGACTAAAGAAATTATTTCGGCTGTCCCATTCCAGTGTTAAGCCCAATCCAGAAGTGGTTGGAGAGGTATTGGTCAAGGTTTGCAGCAGCTTATCGGCAACAGGGGAGTTAGTGATTTTCTGATCGGTAACGAAATAGAGCTGCTTCACACCGATAAACAACGGGGCATCAATAATGCGGTATTGAAGATGGTTGAGCATGCCGCCGCCAGTAATCTCGAAATCTAACCCTTGTCCATTGAATACGCCGTCTAGCCCCGGCAATGTGGACTGCGGGTAGAAGGTCATGTTGAAGTCGCCATAACCGATGCCACCAAGGTAACGCACCGTGTCTTGTGCCCAAGTTCGGCGATGGCCAGCAAACCCCATCCAAGTACCATTCTCGGTCGCGAAGCCGCCCACTGCGGTGATCGCAGGCGTTAATAGCTGCGCGCCACCATCGAGTGATGTTTCCGCCAGTTTGCGCCTTTTCTCCCGCTGCTCATCGGATTCATGCAAAAACACGCCAGTGAACCCCAAACCATAGCCGACAGCAGGTTCGGTAATCACAATCGGGACGGGCAGAAAACCATAGGCGTTTTCAGCAAGGTATTCACCCATATCCAATTGCCCATCGATGGGATCAAAAAAGCTTATCGCCTCGGCAATAGGAGAGGTCGCTAACAACCCGAAATAAGTCGAGGTTAGCAGGACTGACGTTGGTTTTTTCATAAAGTGCTAGCGTTAATTGAATGATGTTCAATTACAAGTTAGACGTCATTTCGACAAATTGCAATGGGACTTGTGTAAAGGGAAAGTGAGTGTTTTTAAAACACAAAAAGCCACCCAATAAATAGGTGGCTTTGTATAGAGAGGATTATTAAACCGTTTGGTTTCCTGTGCTCACTCGTTGACTTAACGAGCCTAATTCAGGTGTTAAGCAAACAGGTACTTTGCGTGGAAGTTTAAGTGATCAGCGATAAAGCTAGAGATAAAGAAGTAGCTGTGGTCGTAACCCGGCTGCATGCGCAGTTCAACTTGTGAATCGTGGGCTTTTGCTGCCGCCAGTAACGCATCAGGCTTCAATTGCTCAGCAAGGAAGTTATCAGCATCACCTTGGTCGACTAGGATAGGTAATGGTGATTTTGCTTGCTTAAGTAACTCGCTCGCGTCGTACTGTTTCCAGCTTTCGATATCAGTGCCTAGGTAAGCGGTAAACGCTTTTTGGCCCCAAGGGCATTGCATTGGGTTACTGATTGGGCTGAATGCTGAAATTGAACGGTACTGATCTGAATTTTTCAGACCAATGGTGATCGCACCGTGACCACCCATGCTGTGACCCGAAATCGACTTCACGTCAGAGACTGGGAAGTTACTTTCGATGATCGCTGGCAGTTCTTGGGTGATGTAATCGTACATGTGGTAGTGACGCGACCATGGCTCTTGAGTAGCGTTTAGGTAGAAACCCGCACCTTTACCCAAATCGTAGTTCTCGTCGTCTGCAACGTCGTCACCACGTGGGCTAGTATCCGGTGCCACAATGGCGATACCTAACTCAGCCGCCATGCGAAACGCGCCTGCTTTCTGCATGAAGTTCTCATCGGTACACGTCAAGCCAGACAACCAGTAAACCACAGGCACTGGGTTTGATTTGGTTGCGTTTGGTGGCAAGAAGATCGCGAAGCGCATGTTGCAGTTCAAAGCGCGAGATTCGTGTGTGTACTGTTTATGCCAACCACCGAATACTTTGGCTTGGCTTAGGCTTTCAATGGTCATGAATAATCTCTCGATAAAACAATGATTTTTAACGGCGGACAAGACCGTTAAAGACAGCGGATGGCTCTCTTCTCAAAGGAGAACGTATCCAGTGAGAAGAGCGCCTATTTCAAATTTTCAAATATCAGTCACATTCCGTGATCTGCTATCTTGGATTACTTATCCATGTGAAGAACGGTACGGATAGATTCACCTTTGTGCATCAATTCGAACGCTTCGTTCACGTCTTGCAGACCCATAGTGTGCGTGATGAATTCTTGTAGACCGAACTCACCAGCCATGTAACGGTTCACGATTTCTGGAAGCTCAGAGCGGCCTTTAACACCACCGAAAGCAGAACCACGCCATACGCGACCAGTTACTAGTTGGAATGGACGAGTTGAGATCTCTTGACCTGCACCAGCAACACCAATGATTACTGACTCACCCCAACCTTTGTGACAACACTCAAGTGCTTGACGCATCACGTTTACGTTACCGATACATTCGAATGAGTAGTCAACACCACCGTCAGTCATTTCAACAATCACTTCTTGAATTGGCTTGTCGAATTTCATTGGGTTGATTACGTCAGTAGCACCAAGTTGTTTCGCTAGGTCGAATTTGCTTTCGTTGATGTCTACACCGATGATGCGGCTTGCACCAGCCATACGAGCACCGATGATTGCAGAAAGACCGATACCGCCTAGACCGAATACAGCAACTGTGTCGCCTTTTTCAACTTTAGCTGTGTTTAGTACCGCACCCATACCAGTGGTTACGCCACAACCTAGAAGACAAACTTCTTCAAGTGGTGCTTCTTTGTTTACTTTCGCTAGTGAGATTTCTGGAAGAACCGTGTACTCAGAGAAAGTAGAACAACCCATGTAGTGGAAAATAGTCTCACCGTTGATAGAGAAACGGCTTGTGCCATCTGGCATTAGACCTTTACCTTGAGTCTCACGAACTGCCTGACATAGGTTAGTTTTGCCAGATTTACAGAACTTACACTCACCACATTCAGCTGTGTAAAGTGGGATAACGTGGTCGCCAACTTCAACGCTTGTTACGCCTTCGCCAACCATTTCAACGATACCGCCACCTTCGTGACCAAGGATTGAAGGGAAGATACCTTCTGGATCGTCACCTGATAGTGTGAATGCGTCAGTGTGACAAACACCAGTTGCTACGATACGTACTAGCACTTCGCCAGCTTTTGGAAGTTGTACATCAACTTCTTCCATTTTAAGTGGCTCGCCAGCAGCCCATGCAACCATTGCTTTTGATTTAATGTGAGTTTGACCAGGTTTGATTTCAAGCGACATTGGATGTTTCCTTTATATTCTCAGTATATGGAGTGACGTCATAAGCGTAGTTGAGGTTTGCTCACTGCGCTGCGTCGTTTTGTTGGTGCCCATTTTAGGTGTTTCACGAAAAATGATAATCCGGTTAAATTGAAAATGATTTTTACGCATACGTAATAATCAACAAAAAGGTGCAATGATTTATGCGAGTGAAACAGGGTAAGTTGGAGAAAAACAAAGTAAGGACGAGAAAATTCGTTTTGGGGTTTGACCTCAAGCGTGGTTGAGGTTTTATTGTGTCGGCCATTGCGAAGAAACATCGATTTAGGATCAGAATGAACAACACAGATTTACAGGCTTACTTAAACAAGATTGGCGTAACGCAGCAATTGGACGTCAGCGTGGATACGCTCTTTGTATTGCATAATGCGCAGCATCGCCGTTTGCCATTTGAGAACTTTGATATCGCATTGGGTAAAGGCATTTCGACGTCTGAACAAGACATCATCGACAAGCTGGTTTACCACGAGCGCGGTGGCTACTGTTTTGAATTGAACGGTCTGCTGCTAAGAGTGCTCAAACAGGTTGGCTTTGAAGCAAGACCACTGTTAGGCCGCGTACACTTATCTGGCACTCCTTCAGGCAGAACACATCAGTTCACGTTGGTGACGTTTGGGGATGAAAAGTGGATTGTCGATGCAGGCTTTGGCTCAAAAACGCCACGCGCACCGCTGCCTTTTGTAATCAATCAGCCTATTCATACCGATCTGCAAACATTCCGCTTTGTTGAAGATGAGCGTGTTGGCTACATGCTACAAATTCAGTCTTATGATGATGCAAACCAGTGGATTGATATGTACAGCTTGGACTTTGAACATGTGTTTGATGGTGACATTGTGTGTGGAAACCACTATGCGTCCACGGCACCTCATTCGCGCTTTACGTCCAGTCGTGTTGCCGCGCTAGCGACCGAGTTTGGAATCATCACGTTGGCGAACCACACGTTAAAGCTCCGTTTGAATAATGAAGTGGTTGAACAAGAACTGGCAGAAGGGCAAAGCTACCTATCAGCACTGAAAGAGCACTTTGGTATTGAGCTGAATGCCGAGTATCAAGACCTGAAACCACTGCCTCAGCTATAACCATTCTGAATGACTTAACCATTGATGCTCGGTGAGAAATATAGTGAGCATCAATGGGTTTGATTTGGTCTACTCCAAACTGCTTATTGGTTTAAGTTATTGATTCAAAAGAGTGTGAACGAAGGTCACAGATCAGAACGGCTTGCGATAAGTTGTAAGAAAGTCGCAACCTAATTGTCATTTTTTCTACCTAAGCTCCTCGCCCGATTTCAAAATTATTACTCTTTTATCGGGATGAGAAAATGAAACGCAGTACATTGACCGTACTCTCCGGTCTGATTGCCGCTACGCTAGTTGGCTGTAATTCAGACTCTTCTAGCAGTGACACCCCAGAACTTGAAGCGCCAGTCCAAGTGGCCTTTATGCCAGACATCCACTTCCACGATGTGTATGGTGATTTCCAAGACGGCTCTTTCCAAGGCTTGTATACCAACTCAAGCGGTAAGTACGCAACGATTCGTACCATGCAATCGCAGATGGAATCGACTCGTCTTTTCAATGAAAACTACTTCGCAATGATTGCGGCTTTGGATGACGTGGTAGAGCGCGGAATTAAGTATGTGGCGCTACCGGGCGATTTCAGTGATGACGGCCAGCCTGTGCACATGCGTGGTTTGGTTAAAATCTTCGACCACTATCGTGAAACATACGGACTTGAGTTCTTCGCTGCGCCGGGTAACCACGATCCGGGCAAGCCATTTACCGTCGCCGCGGGCAAATCGGATTACCTTGGTGAAGACGGCAAGAAACAACGCATTTTCAGCCGTGGTAAAGATGAGTGTGTTGATTACGAAGGGGAATGGGGCACGATTCCGGGTGAAGATGGCAACCTAGACACCATCTGTACGGAAGAAGTGAAAGAGTGGGGCTACAAGGAGATCATGGATATTCTTGGCACGCACGGTTTCTACCCACAAGAAGAGTACCTGTACTTCGAAACGCCTTACAGCAGTGATGAAGCCCGCAACAACTACTCGTACGAACTTGCTTCGGAAGAAGCGACTTACGACAAGCGTATGTTTGAGATTTGCCACCAAGGAACGGGCGGTGAGTACAAACAAGACGGTTACACCAACTGTGCGGTGGTGCCAGATACCAGCTACTTGGTAGAGCCAGTGAAAGGCTTGTGGTTGTTGGCCATCGACGCGAACGTCTACAAACCAAAAGACACCTTGCCTGATGGTTCGGTCAATGGTGAGGATTTTGATGGTTCTAGCAGCGCAGGCTACAACATGATGTTGACCCACAAGCAGCATGTTATCGAGTGGATCAGCGATGTGGTGAAAGCGGCGAAAGAACAGAATAAAACCTTGGTGTCATTCAGCCATTTCCCAATGACCGATTTCTACAATGGTGCGTCAGAAGACATCGAAGACCTGTTTGGTGAAGGCAGTCATCAGCTTTCTCGTGAACCAAACGACGACACCAGTAAAGCACTGGCTGCGACGGGTTTGAGCATTCACGTTGGCGGCCACATGCACTTCAATGATACTGGCAAGAAGAGTTATGTGATTGACGGTGTGCAACACACGCTGTTCAACATTCAGGCGCCTTCTCTGGCGGGCTACATTCCGGCTTATAAACTGTTGAACATTCGTCCTGATCACCAAGTTGAAGTAGAAACGGTTGTGATCGACAAAGTGGCTAGCTACAACGAATTGTTTGAGCACTATGCACGTGAGCATGAACATCTGACTGAACAAGCAGGTGATGATGAAACTGCAAAGGCGAGCATCTGGAACAAAGAGATTCTTGAAGCCGACAGTTACTACGCCCTGACAGATTGGCACATTCGAGAGTTGACGCGCCTGCGTTTCTTACCGAGTGATTGGCCATTAGAAATGCGTGAAATGATCATGCATATGGATGGCGATGAGATGCTGATAATGTCTCAGCTTTCGACGGAATTTACCGTGTGCCAGCTAGCGAAAGAGCTCGGCTATGACATCGTCAACTGTAACGAGAACGCTGTTGTTGATTACGAACAGTTCCAGAAAGACTGGCAAGCCGCGTCGCAACAAGCAGAAGCCATTGCTCAAGAAGGCGGTTTTACATTGACGGACTTTGCCGCATGGAATGGTGAAGAGCTAGCAACGGATTTTTACCGTCTGCGCAATGCCGATGAGTTGGCGTTCCGTGACATTGAAGAAGCGCAACTGCTGCAATATGAGCTGTTAAGTCGAGAGCTGTCAGAGTTCGCCGGAACGGTCGATTCTGAGCTTGGTGACTTAGGTGAATACTCGGTTGGCGAAGTGTTCCGCTCACGCTTTGGTAGCCTGTTTGTGATTCTTGAGAAGTTCGCGACTGGACAAGCGAGTGATCACTTCCTGATCGATACTGAGCAGCAAACGCTGATTGATCTTAAAGGTGAAGTGAAGCGCGATATTCTCAAAAGCGAATAGCACCCTTATCTAAAAATGGAAAGCGCAGCTCAGTCTGCGCTTTTTTATTTGCGCTGTCTCTCAGTAAGTGGCTTTTCAAAGGTTTACCTTTAACCAAGAGAAATAAATGAGGTAAATCATGCGCTTTGAATACATACTTGATGATGAAGTCACCCAAGAACTCGACGCAAAGCTAAGAAGTTTGCTCTCCACTTGCTTCACCAAGGAGCAAGACAAAATCTTCCGAACTCAACGATACTTCAATGAAATGCCTCGCCACCGTTACCTCATTTGGGACGGAGACACCCTTGCGGCCCATGTTGCGGTTCATGAAAAACAAGTGATGATTGATGACCAATCCTTTCCAATAAGTGGTATTGCCGAAGTGTGTGTGCAGCCCGATTCACGGGGAAAAGGGTTGGTGAAGTTACTGCTCAAGGCGGTACATCAAGATGCTTTGGAGCGAGGCGATGCCTTCTCGATATTGTTTGGCCGTACCCATGTCTACCAGTCCAGCGGCTATCAACCGATCAACAACTTACACATGAAAGTTCAGTCCAATAAATGGGTTAGCACGAGCGACACTATGGTGTGTTCGCTGAACATCATTTGGCCACAACAGACGGTCCACTTAGTCGGCTATCCTTTTTAAACAGGTTTTCTCCACATGAAACTTTGTGTGAGAATACGCAATACATAGAATTCCACAGGAACCACATTCATGGCTAATTGGGAAGGCGTGAGCGAGTTTGTTGCTGTCGCAGAAACCAACAGCTTCACGGGCGCAGCCAACAAGTTGAAAACATCGGTGGCGCAAATCAGCCGCCGCGTGTCAGCGTTGGAAGAGCGTTTGGCGGTTAAGTTGCTGCACCGTACTACGCGAAAAGTCTCTCTAACCGAGGCAGGGCAACTCTATTATCAGCAGTGTAAACACCTTGTTGAAGGCTTGGAGTTGGCCGAATTGGCGGTAACGCAAATGCAAGCAGAACCGAAAGGCTTGCTCAAAGTGACCGCTCCTGTGACTTACGGTGAGATGAACTTAGCGCCGTTGTTGCATCAGTTTATTGAGAAATACCCGCAGGTAAATCTGGATTTGAATCTGACTAACCAAAAGTTAGATTTGATTGAGCAAGGCGTCGATGTGGCGATTCGTCTTGGACGTTTGCAAGACTCCAGTTTGATTGCCAAGCGCTTGTCATCTCGACAGCTTTACGTGTGTGCTAGCCCAGCGTACTTAGATCGCTCTGGCGAACCGCATACCTTGTCTGAGCTGAGCCATCACCAGTGTTTGGTCGGTACAGCAGATTACTGGCACTTTAAAGAGCAAAAGCGTGAGAAGTCTTTACGTGTTTCTGGCCGAATCAAATGCAACAGTGGCTTTGCGTTGGTCGATGCGGCAAAACGTGGTTTAGGTTTGGTACAGCTGCCGGACTACTACGTGCAAGAGGCGTTAGACAATGGCGAGCTGGTGGAAGTGTTAACCGATTACCGAGACGATCGTGAAGGTATTTGGGCACTGTACCCACAAAACCGAAACCTGTCGCCAAAAGTGCGCTTACTGATTGATTTCTTGGCTGAAAACATGAGCTAAGAAAGGTGTCCCCAGCACTTTGCTTATCAGGGGTTATTGATTCGCAAAGGCGGGGACTTGCAGGATGCTACATTCCGAAAATAGTAACTAGCTTGTGGAACGGCTGCGATTGGTGGAATTTATGTATCTGAGTCACTGAACCATTCGGATTGGTTTCTAAAGTTGTTTCTATTTGGAAATAGTTTTCAGGCAAGCCTTGGAAAGGTTGCTTTGGAATCATAGTATTTTGCTCGTCATTGCTTAAATCATTCTCAATGGATAGCAGAGCACTACTTTGAAAAACCAAAGGATCAAATAATTGCTCCGCTACTACTTCTTCTACACCGGGTGAAGAGTAGTATTGACGAATAACAAATTCAGAGACATTAAGGTAACTGTCGTTATTAGGAAAACTCACATTCATTCTATAACCAAAATAACCAATAGACTGGAAGTGGTCCGTTATATCGAACTCTATTTTAGCTGAATATGGTATTTTACTTTCTGATTTATATGACTCAGAGTCAAAAGTGACAGTAAACTTTTTATGAAGGTCATTCCATTTACAATAAATATTGTATTTATCATTAGGTTTATTATCTAAGGAGTAATCCGATTCACAGAGATCATAAATCTCATCATAAGTTTTATTAAAATGATTGGCGACAGTCTGATACATTGATATTCCAGGTTCAATAGGGTGGACTGGCTCTTCTGGTCTTTCTGGCTCAATCGGGTGAACAGGTTCGCCCGGTTCAATCGGATGAACAGGCTCACCCGGCTCTATAGGGTGAACTGGAGGCGCGGGTTCGATTGGCTGAATAGGTTTTATTCCTGAATCAATGCCGTTGTCACCATTTGTTTCTGAGGAATTACAAGCAGCCAAAAGTGGCAATATACTCGCAAGCAAGAGAGTTTTCTTCATATTTTTACCTAGTCATTATAATTTCGTTTTGATGAAAATAAGAACACTCAATTACTATTCCATTATTCTCTTTATTATTTTTTATTTAAAGAGAAGAGTGATTCCTGACATTAAGGTTAATGCCTTTCCTAATATTATTTAAGCCAACTGACGTTTGGATATAAACAGAATAAAAAAGTAAACTTCAGATTTACGATAGATCTATATTCGTATATTGCCTCCTATTTTCTAAAACTGCCTTTATGCATATTCATTAATTAATGTTTTTTTCAGCCAATCAGTTGCAATACCGTTGGCTCGAATTTCTGACGTGATCATGTCCACTCGCAATTGATGCCCTTTATCACCAAGGCTTGTTTCGACGATCACTATTTTGTCTTGATACTGTGTCGCGCATTTGCATGGGATGACAGACCATCCGACATCTCGCCTAACGAGTTCGATCGTTGTTTCCAGATCGTCAATACGAATTTTGTTCACATTATCGAGATCAACGAAGCGGTTCTCCCGATCGAATACGCTACTGCGCGTAATTTGAGTTGTACCGACCACATCGCTCGGTACAACCAGTTTATTTCGCATTGGGTTGCTAGGAGCGCAAATAAAACAAGTTTTTAGATAATCGATCGTTTGCAGATGTACTGTGCTATCAAAAAAATGTCGTCCGAGAATTAATGCTAGATCGACTTCATCCGCTTCTATCATGGCAACCACATCTTGAGTTGGCCGCTTATGAAGTACCAATTCCACTTGAGGAAACTGTTGTTGAAACCCAATGATGATTTGTCGCATCTTGTCATCCACTAACCAGTCATCAATGGCGACCACGACTTTATCCTCAACGCCTTGAGCCAAGTGCTCCGCATGGCGCAAAAACTTACTCTCTGCTGCCAGCATACTTTTGGCATAACCGAGCAAATTTTCGCCCTCTGCGGTGAGCTTTGGTTTATAACCGTCACGTGAGAATAACTCGACCGATAAATCGATCTCTAAATCACTGATGGCATTGCTAATCCAAGACTGCGCTTTACCTTGTTTTCGTGCTGCGGCAGAAAAAGAGCCAAGCTCAGCGGCATTTACAAAGGCTTTTACTTTATCAGTGTTCATGCTTGCCTCGTCGTTATGGTGAGTAGATTATCGACAGCTTAACGAGGTTAAAAGATAGACTCTATATGGATTTGTTATAGTGATTGAAGTGGTGTTTTTAGATAGAAGAAGTGAGGTTGGTTGTAATTTATTGATATTTATAAGATATAAACAAATAAACGCTGAGCTTTCGACCAAAAACTCAGCGTTATCTATAGTAAAAGTAATATAAAGTTACATTTACTGCTCGTTTAACTCAGCATCTTCGCGCTTGATGACCTTGTGGCCATCTTCTGATACGCCTTGTTTCCAGTAACTGCTGAGGTAAAGGTTTTCACGTTCCACTTCTTTTTCGTTACGGAAGTATTGGCGTAGCGCACGCATCGAGTCGAACTCACAAGCACACCACACTGCGGCTTCACCTGTTTTCCATTCCAGTGAGCGAACTTTACCTTCGAGTGATTGCTCGGTGATCCAATGGACTTCCATACCTGCTGGTGCTTCGAGAGCTTGGATATCCGCTTCAGAGATCACACTGATCACCGCATAACCTGTTGCGTCCTCTGGCAGAGTGCGAATCTTTGCAGACAGTGCTGGCAGAGCAGTCATGTCCGCCGCCATAAAGAACCAATCAGCTTCTGTATTTAGGTTCGAGATGCTGCCTGGGCCTGCGATGTTAATGGTGTCGCCTTCTTTGGCAGACATTGCCCAACGTGCAGCAAAGCCACATTGTAGGTCTTTGGTGATGTGACGTACGAAATC
The DNA here is from genome assembly GCF_001557945.1 of Vibrio sp. CUB2. Lineage (NCBI taxonomy): Bacteria > Pseudomonadati > Pseudomonadota > Gammaproteobacteria > Vibrionales > Vibrionaceae > Vibrio > Vibrio sp. CUB2. The sequence goes on from NZ_LNRB01000008.1 coordinate 305,152, forward strand.
GACTTCAATCGTGCATGCTTGCGGATCGAAGCGACGAATGGTGTAAGTACGCATGACAGGGCGGTTGTCTTCTGAGAAGCCTTGAATATCAGTGCCGCCGGTTTCGTTGAATAACAGCTTGATGTAGCTGCCTTCGCAATCTTGTGGGAAGTTGCCTAGCGCGTCACCTTGCAGGGTAATGCGCTGCATGTTCGGTGTGACGGCTTGTGTGTTGATGACAACGAGGCTTTTTGGTTGTGGTTTCTTTTTCATTTTAATTCACATTTCACTACGTTTGATAACTATTCTCTTTCTCATCTAAGGTTAACAGCATCTCAATAAGGCAGATAGTGTCTTTATCTAAATTTACACTCTGATTTGAGAATCGGCGATTTAATTTCGGTATGCCTCGCTCAAATGAACACTTCGTCGTCCCGCTTTATAAGATAGTGACAGGACAATAAAAAAGGGCACCGAAGCGCCCTTGAGAGAAGAATGGAGTTTGTTTACTGCGTTTGCTCTAACAAATGCGTCTTCAGGAATCGGTCCATCGCTTGGTAACCATCAAGACGGTTTTCTAGTGAACGGAAGCCGTGACCTTCGTTCTCCTTAACGATGTACTCCACTTCAACGCCGCGGTCGCGCAGAGCATTAACGATTTGGTCAGACTCACTCTTCACCACTCGTGGGTCTTTCGCGCCTTGCAGAACTAACAGTGGTGCTTTGATTTGGTCTACGTGGAACACCGGTGAGTAAGCTTTCATCATCTTCGCATCTTCTGGATCTTCCGGATTGCCCACTTGTTCATGCAGCATGGCTAGGAAAGGTGCCCAGTATGGTGGAATAGAATCCATGAAGGTGAACAGGTTAGACACGCCAACGTAGTCGATGCCACATTTGTACAGGTCTGGCGTAAACGTCACACCAGCCAATGTCGCGTAACCACCGTAAGATGCGCCGTAGATACACACTTCGCCATCTTGTGCGTAACCTTGGTCAATCGCCCATTTTACGCCGTCCGTAATGTCGTCTTGCATCGACTGACCCCATTGCTTGAACGACTTCTCCCAAAACTCACGGCCATAACCCGTTGAGCCACGGAAGTTCATTTGTAGTACTGCGATACCACGGTTGGCAAACAGCTGAACTTCTGGTTGGAAGCCCCAATGGTCACGCGCCCAAGGACCGCCGTGTGGCAATACCAATAGTGGTAGGTCTTTTGCTTCACGACCTTTTGGCAGTGTCAGATAACCATGAATGGTTAAACCATCACGAGCGGTATAAGTGATTGGCTTCATCTCGGCCATGTCTTCTGGTTTATGCCAAGGTGCGTTTGCAGCTAACTTTTCAAGTTGATCTGAATCGCGATCGTAGTAGTAGTAATTTGGACGGTCGGTGTCGCTGTAGGTCACGACAATCATTTTTCTCTCGTCGCGAGTCGTGTTGTTCACCGAGATTTCAACGCCCGGAAGCTTTTCTTGCAGACGCTCAAAAGTCTCTTCATAACCTTTATCAAGGAAATGGTATTGACGCTTGTCCGTCACATAAGAGATCGTGGCGAGCTTGTTCAGTGCGTTTGAGTAGCTCGCGTTTGTGACGTCCACTTCTGGATGAGAGAAGATCTCGCGCACTTCTTTGTTTGCTTTCACATCGTATTCAATGATCGCGGATTTATCGCGGGTAATACGAGAAGCAACATACAAGTTCTTGTTGTCTGGTGTAAACGAGATTGGCGAGAAGTCTTCTTTGAAGGTGAGGTTCTTCAATGGACGGAACTCTTCATCCACAGTGTCACGATAGAGGACTGCGGTGTTTACGCCGTCTGAAGTCGAAATCACACGAATGTTACCATCGTGGTCCGTACCCCAGTAACGCACGTTGCCTGGGTTTTGCGCAACCAGCGTATTTTCACCGGTTTTCAAGTTATGACGATAAACATCAAATACTTGGCGGTTACGTTCGTTAGTCGTGATAAGAATGTCGTCAGGCTGGCTTTCTAAGGTGTCGATAACATAAGCCACGACACCGGACGTTGGTGTGATGGTTTTCTCTTCGCCCGTTTTTACGTTCACCGTAACGAGGTAGAAGTTTTCATCACCACCAGTATCGCGAGAGTAGATGATGGTGTCATCGCCAACCCAGTAGTAGTAAGCGATGTCGCGATCGGCAATGGATGTGATGCGCTTGACTTGATCGGCTTTGCCCACGGGATGAACAAAGACGTTTTTACGATCTTGCCAAGGTTTCATCATCGAAATGTAATCGCCAGCTGGGGAGATTTGGTAGCTCGATACTTCTGAATTACGGAAGAAATATTCCACCGGATATTCTGGCGGAATGACCTCTGCGGTCGTGGTGGTCGAGGTTTGGCTACAACCCGAAACGAGTAAGCCAAAAGCGGTAGCAAGAATGAGCTTGCGAGTACGCATTGTGTAACGCTCCTTGTGTGACAGACCTGTCAGCATCGTGCTTGTCGGTCAGAGTGAATCGATTGTCGCGGCAAAATACAGCGCCGCAACAAAGCAGTGACGAAGTGCGCCTAATCGCTAAATTAGATCAGGCGGATGCTTATTAAGTTTTCATGTTTTAGTCACTGCTGTTGCTACTATGACCCAATCCATCCGTGGAAGTGGTGATTATTTGTACTTACCGAACAAAGGACTAGCTAAAACTTGGCATAAGTCACACTTATCTTTCATTGTTTTGTCATTTATATCATTGGGATAGTCGACAAAAGCAGAAGCGCCGCCATGCCATAGTTGAAGCCTTTTACGCGTTTAGACGTGGTCAACCAACGTTGAAGTTGCATGCCTGCCGCCGTCCAAAAAGTCACAGAAGGCAGGTTTGCTAAGCAGAAGATGCCGGCGATAAAAGCCAGTTCTAGCCAAGATCCGCCACTGCTGTATACGGTGATAGCAGTGAGTGCCATTGACCAGCCTTTAGGATTCACCCACTGAAACGCCACTGCACCCAAAAAGCTCATTGGTCGGTAATCATCTTTGACTTCCGTCTTGCTGCTGGTTGCTATTTTGTACGTGAGGTACAACAAGTAAGTCAGGCTCATTATCTTAAGGACGCTATGCGTGATCGGATACGCGTGAAACAAGCCCATAAGACCAATGCCAACCAAGATCAGCATCGCGGCGAAACCCAGCGTGATGCCTAACATATGTGGGATAGTGCGCTTAAAGCCGACGTTAGCACCAGACGTCATAAGCATGATGTTGTTCGGTCCCGGAGTGAAGGTCGAGACAAACGCAAACAGTGCCAACGCACCAAGTTGATGGTATTCCATAATGTGTTCCTGCATTTCTGTTTTGCCTGCGAATCACCAGGCAAGGGATTACGTTTTCTGACCGGTCGAGAACAATGATAGGTAGAAGCGCCATCAATTTTGTGCTTTTATTTGACGAATACTCACTCGCTAAACAACAAAAGAGCATCATGGATAGATTTGACGAAAGAATATTGCAAGCGCTGAAATTAGACGGAAGAATCTCCAATGTGGAGCTGTCTGAACGAGTTGGATTATCGCCATCCGCGACCTTGCGCCGAGTGCAAGATTTGGAGCGAAAAGGCGTGATTAAGGGTTATCGAGCGGTGCTGGATAATCAGCAAATGGGCGTCGGTTTTGTCGCGTATGTGTCGATTGGCTTGGCATCGCACTCTAAACACGCGCAACTAGGCTTTGAAGAGCACGTTCGATTTGTCGACCAAGTTGTCGAGTGCCACAACATTACGGGGTCTAACGAGTATCTATTAAGAGTCGAAACTCAAGACCTTGCGGCGTACAAAGCGTTTCATGCCGATGTTCTTGGGGAATGCGAACACGTTAAAGCCATTACGACCATGGTGGTGATGGACACGCCAAAAGACGAGCGTTAATCCTTCTCCTCGATTTTGTAGCACATCAATTTGAAGTGACTCGAAAGAGTCAGTCGAGTATGAGCATAGTCCACATAAAATGCTGGAAAGCAGTCTGCAATCTGACAATTCCAGCATTTATTCTCACCTTCTAAATAATCGCATCCTGCTAGTTTTTCTACGTCGCTGCCCGGTTCGCGAGCAGCGGGTCAGAAAATTTAAGGATGAATGATGAAATCATACGTAACCCTTCCCCTTGCAAGCTTGGGCGCACTTGCGGCTTTAAGCTCTTTTAATGTCAGTGCCCACGGCTGGGTCGAGTTTCCAAGCGCACGCCAAAACACCTGTTATTTAGACGGCGGTTTTTGGACCAATGAAATTCCAAACCAAGCGTGTCAGGCAGCCTATGACGAATCGGGTGCTTACCCCTTTGTGCAACGTAGTGAGATTGCTGCAAACGTACCGAACTACCGTGACATGGCACACGTGAAAGCTATTGTGCGTGATGGCGAACTTTGTTCAGCGGGTGATGCTGCTAAGAAAGGTTTGAATATCCCATCGCCAAATTGGCAGCGCACTAACGTGACGCCAGATGCAAACAATCAAATCGAATTGGTGTTCTTTGGTAAAGCACCGCATAACCCGTCTTACTGGGAGTTTTACCTTTCTAAACCCACTTATGACGATACTCAGCCACTGACTTGGGACGATTTAGAGCTGATTGATACTGCTGGCGATGTGTATGTGGATGCAGAAAAGCGCTACCGCTTGCAGGTAACCTTCCCTGCAGATCGTTCAGGCGATGCGATTCTCTATACTCGTTGGCAACGTATTGATGTGGCAGGGGAGGGCTTCTACAACTGTAGTGACATTACCTTAAACGGCAATGGTACAACGCCTCCCACCGATCCCGTTGACCCAACAGATCCAGCAAATAACCTGACCACTCTGGGCTACTTTGTCCAACAAGGCTTTGGTCCGGTAGAGGCGGGAGACACGGTACGATTCCGCACGTTTAATGCAACGGGCAGCGAGATCGTCGATCTGTCACTAGTAATCAGTGCAAACAACACGACAACGTGGGCAGCGGAGTTAGCCGACCAATTTAACTCGCAGCAAACGGGTGATTGGTATGTGGGTATTTGGCACGAAGCAATGAAGCACTACATGTTCGATACTAACAACATCTACGCAAACCAAGTGTTGGCTCCGAACGCTAACTTTAGCTACGCGTTGTCATTGATTAAAGGTGATACCACGCCACCAGTTGAGCCGACCAACCTTTGGAGCAAAGACGCGGTGTACAACCAAGGAGATGTCGTGACGCACAATGGTCGTGAATGGACTGCCCAGTGGTGGACAACTGGCGAAGAACCGGGAACCACAGGTGAATGGGGTGTTTGGCGTTAAGCTCCACTCGTTTCAAATACGTAAAACCCTTCTCAATTAAGAAGGGTTTTCTGGGCTTTGTTGCTTAAATCGATGGAACTAAATCTAGAAGCTACGATCTGATCGGCTACCCCCATCAATCGTCGTAGCCTCATGCCTAAACCTCGTTACAAAACAACTAACTGGAAGCAGTACAACAAAGCCTTAATCAACCGTGGTTCTCTGACCTTTTGGATTGATGAGGAAACGATAGCTGAGTGGAAACAAAACAAACAAGGCAAGCGTGGTAGACCTCGCCGATTCAGCGACTTAGCCATTACTACCGCACTGATGGTGAAACGCATTTTCTCTATGCCATTGAGAGCGCTACAAGGTTTTCTAGACTCTGTATTTAAGCTGGCTAACATCCCGCTTGTTTGCCCGCACTACACCTGTATAAGCCGCCGAGCTAAGGAAGTTGAGGTTTCAT